>JABGOS010000160.1 GCA_018645265.1 Deltaproteobacteria bacterium | reverse complement strand
AAGACCGATGGAAGCCGGATCAATGATCCGCACACTCCGATTCTCGGCTCAGGAATTGTTTTAAGTTTCAAAAGTTATTGGAAGTAATTAAAGTAAATATCTGACGTGAATTTTCCACCGCGCCACCCCTCAAAGGGTGGCTCAAATATAATGCAGTCAAATAAAATTGAACATCACACAAGTTCATCATTTCACTACTCATGCCACAAATACCGCACCCGCTAAAACAGTGGTCCATAAACCACGTTTATCACCGATAGCTGACTGAGTGATGCTCTTGGTCTTTACTATCTCCCCACTGATCGTCCACTGTTCCCGACGTTCATTCCAAGTCTTATCAGAATCGAACTTAACACCAAAGATTGTAGCCAGCATCTCGGCAGCCAGGTCCTCGGCATAATCACCTGCCTGACGTTCATTTTGGCCAGCGCTATGGTGCTCTGAAAGATATCCATGCTGGTCGGGATTCTTGGGTATTGAAAGGCCCACTGAAGCCGCCACCAAACGATGAGGTTCCTTGCTGGCAGTGTCGGAAAGAACACAATGAACTATCTGACCAGCTTTTAATTGCCTGTTGCCGATGGCACGCGGACCAAATTATAGCTCGCTATGCCCGCATCGCGCAGCGCCATTTCAAAACTCTGTAGCTTCTCCCTGTGTTTACCAACACCTTTTGTGAGAAATACCTTTGATGAAATCAAAATAGGCATAAACACCCCTAATCTCTGTTCAGACTTCTGTATTTTTCTTAATTATAATCGAACCGATATGATGACCGGTATGATCGGCTGCCACAGAGCACTTAACCTTGAGCAGAAAGAAAATATGTTTCATCTCTTCGCTCAGCGTTTCGTAATTCCCCATTCCCTTGGCTATTACAAGGTCCGCCCGTTCATAGGCTTCTTTGAACGTCTTTGAACACATCTCGAGCATAATGCCCGGCATATCGGAACCGCTATCGATTATCGGTACCAGATTGCTCATACCTGTTTTTTCAGCGTCGACCATCGTGATGTCATTAATTATCGGCGCACCCCTCACAACAAAGATAATTTCTTTTGGTAACAACCATTCGATAAGCAATCTATCAAAGACAATCTCCCCTGCGTTATCTCCAATATAGAGGATATTCTCCGCTTGAGAAACGGACCTACGAAAACTCTCCATCGCCTCACTGGGAATCTGAGCATGAATTGCCTCATCGGCAAATCGCTGGATATCATTTACATCAAAATCGTGCTTCGCTCCATAGTCGATAACATTTCCCGCAATAGCGAGTTTCGTAGCGGTCACAAAAGGATCCGACGAATCTTCAATGATTTGTTTCAGCTTGGGATAGAGATCGAGAACTATCTTATTGGATTGATCCTTTATCTCTTCAAAAGGATCACTCTTTCCAACAATCTCGCCGATCAGCCTATAGATTTCTCGTGCCATATACGGAGGTGGCTTATTCAAATCCAACTTACTCATACATTTTATCAACTCACGCAGGATAGTTTCCTGAACAGCAACATCATCAGTAAGGCGCCTGCTGGCACCGAGAGCCTGCCGAACAAAGCACGGAATGCAATCGAGATAGGTTTTCAAAACGCAATTCCTCCACTTACTGTCAGTGATCGCATATATTGCCGCCTGTCTTGAGATTGCCGTTCAAGTATGCGCTAACAATATCCTTTGGTGCGTCAGCAGAAGCACCGATTACCACGTCTATCTTTCGTTCGGAAAAAAGATCCTGTGCACGTCTACCCATTCCCCCAGCAATAATCATGGTAACCCCTTTTCCACCGAGCCATTCCGGCAATAATCCAGGCTCATGTGGTGGAGCGTCGACAATCTCTTCCTTAATAATATTTTTACTTCCCTCATCAATGTCGAACATGATAAATTTCTCACAGTGCCCAAAATGCAGCGAAAGTCTGTTGCCATCAATTGGAATTGCAATTTTCATCTTCTATCTCCTTTTTATTTGAATCTGATTGATTTAAATATGTCCTTCTATTTCTTTCCAAATATCCCTTATTTGCCTCGATACTGCATCGTCGTTGTATTCAATGATACTCTTTCCAATGAGTTGTGCTTTCACAAAATCTGTAGAGTAAGGAATTCGACCTATCACCTTGACGCCCAATTTATTGCATAAATCTTCGATCTCACCTGACATATCGTCGTTTATGTCCGACTTGTTTATTATAGCTGCCGTGTTGATTTGAAAATGTCTTGTAAGCTTTGTCGCGCGCTCTAGATCGTGCAAACCCGACATTGTCGGTTCTGTTATAATAACAGCAAGATCAGTCCCTGCTATCGATGCAATTACCGAACAACCTATCCCTGGCGGCCCATCAATCAATACCAGCTGACGTTTTTGTTGTTCTGCTAGCTCCTGCGCCTTCGTCCTGACGAGCGACACGAGCCTCCCTGAGTTCTCTTTTCCGGGATCGAGCTTAGCATGCACCATGGGCCCCAGGCGAGTCTCCGATATGAACCATCTACCACATTCGGCGGGATGCATTACGATAGCATTTGACGAACACACAAGTGCACAAGTGGCACAACCCTCACATGCTATAGGATCGATCGTGTTCGAATCATCGATTGCCGAAAAAACACACGCATCGCAACACGCTCCACAATCCGTACAAAGCTCCTTATCGATAGTTGCAATCTCACCACTTCTGAATATCTGCTCCTCAATAACATTAGGAGAGAGGAGCAAATGAAGATCCGCTGCATCTACATCGCAATCAGCAAGCACAATATTCTTAGCCAACATGGCAAATGAGGCCGTGAGACTCGTCTTACCAGTTCCTCCCTTACCGCTTATTACAACGATTGTCTTCATCTCTGCCTTCCTGCCATCCGACGAAGTTTGTCGTTCAGCTCTAAAAATAATTTCATATATTGGGGCATTGCCTCCACAAGGTTTATACCTTTGGAATACGCCTCGGCAATGCTTCTCTCGTGTGGTATCTTCATCAGAAGTTCTATTCCCTCATCTTCACAATACCTCTCAACTCTATCATCACCCACATCGCAGCAATTGATGATAACCCCTCTTGGCACGCCCAATATCTCTGTCACTTCTACAGCAAGCTTGAGATCGTTCAAACCGAAGGGCGTTGGTTCGGTTACCAGTATACAGACATCACTCTTGCGTGCGGTTTCCACAAATGGGCACGATGTGCCGGGTGGGGCATCCAAAATAGTTGTATGAGTAGGGCTGATCGATGATTTCAATTCGGATATTATTGGAGTTGCCCTGGCCTCGCCTATGTTCAGCAATCCATCTGCAAACTGTATCTTACCTGCATCCCCAACCTCTATTCTTCCAATCTCCCTGGATTCCGGCTTTATAGCATCCACTGGACATATTCTGATACATCCATAGCATGAGTGACACATCTCGGGAAAGATGAGCGTCTTATCAGGATATATGACAAGAGAATTGAAACGACAGAACTCTGCACATTTATTGCAGTGCGTACAAAGCTCCTCGTCTATTTTCGGAACCATCACCTTGACCGGTTGTTTTGTGTGAATCGATGCCTTGAGAAATAGGTTAGCGTTTGGCTCTTCGACATCACAGTCGATGAGCTGTACGGGGATATCGTGCTTGGACAAAGCCAAAGCTAAACTCGTTGAAATAGTTGTCTTCCCTGTACCGCCCTTGCCACTTCCTATACAAATAATCACATCGCCCTCGTCATCGCAGTTCCACATTCGGGACATTTGGCATTATTACAGGGAAGGCCTCGCTCATGCGCAATCTTCTTGCCACACTTTGGGCAAACGCATTCACCACCAGGCCCAGCAGCAAAACCCCCTTGCCGCCCACGGCCACCACCCTGTCCACCCCTACCTCTTCCTCCCATGCCACCGCCACCACCGCGCGGTCCAGTTCCCATCGGTCCAGTTCCATCGCCTCTTGGCATATAAACCTCCATTGCTCGTCATCCGTAGCTCGTTGCACGTAATTATAAATCTTACATGAGACGAACGACAGAAAACCGCTTCAGTTACCAGTGCCCTTCAACATTCGCATCCGTCGCATATTTGCATTCGCCATTCTTAAATTTCTCCGCCGCCTCGCGAACGGTACCGGATGCTCCGATCACCACCTTAATTCCAGCAGCATCCAATGCACGAAATGCCTTCGGCCCGCAGTTACCAGTGATCACGACTTTAGCTCCAGTCTTTGCCGCGTTGGCTCCGGCTTGCACGCCAGCGCCGGAGGGCGCATTTAAATTCTGTTCGTTGCTCACAAACTCAGCTGAGTCGTCATCAGTTTCGTAAAGGGCAAACCACTTTGATCTACCGAAGCGCGGGTCAACTTCAGCTTCAAGTTTATTTTCGGCTGCAGTAATGAGAATTATCATTTTCTCTCCTTTTTATCCTCTTGTTCATTTTTTAATTTTTGAGTTCTTCGATCACATTTACCAGCATTACGACCCCATCCTCTTCGGCAGCGGTCCCCTCTCCGTCCGCAACCTCCACGCTTAGGAGCTTGAACAACGACACCACCTTCGATGCGAAGGGCCTTCCCCTGTGAAATAGCAGTGGCAACTGCACACCTAGCCTGAGCGAGTATTCGTCCAAATGTCGGCCGGGAAACCCCCATCCTTTCGGCTGCCGCATCGTGATACATCCCTTCCACATCCGCCAACCTCAAGGCCTCCAGACCATCCAGCGTAAGACCGAGCTCTTCAAGTTCAGCAAGGGGAATCCCTTGCGGCTTGAAATAGCTGATCCTTGCCTTACCGCTCACCCTTCTTTGTATCTGTGGCCTCACCATTTTAATTGACCTCTGTTATGAACATATGTTAATAACTATTCCTTGGACAGTCAAGGTGTTTCTTGTAAAGTTATACCGGTTATATAAGAAGACTTGATATTTAAGTATAATTACAGAAATTTGAACTGAGAGGATTAACGATGAATAATTATGACGTAATAGTTATCGGTGGTAGTGCTGCAGGCATCCCTGCAGCCATAACTGCAAGAAGACACTATCCCGATAAGAGCATCATGCTGATACGAAAGGAGGGAAAGGTTCCTATTCCCTGCGGCATTCCCTACATCTTCGGGACTGTCGGAAGTACCGACAAGAACCTGATACCTGATGCAGTTTTTTCAAATAACGATATCGAGCTACTGATTGATGAGGTTCAATCTATCGAACGCAAGGCAAAAAGCGTTGTTACTGCCGGTGGCGAAAGGATCTCATACGATAAGTTGGTACTCTCCACCGGTGCGGAGCCATTGCAGTTACCTATCAAGGGTATCGACAAGGAGAACGTATTCTATGCGAAAAAGGATGTGTCGTATCTAGATGATCTTCTTCATAAGCTGGATAACGTTCGTAATGTCGTAGTCATCGGTGGCGGATTTATCGGCGTCGAGTTTGCAGATGAATTAAATAAACGTGGGCCCAATGTAACCATTATAGAGATGCTCCCTCGTTGTCTCATGTTGGCATTCGATGAGGATTTGTGCATAGAGGCCGAGGAGAAACTTAAATCTCGTGGCATAAACATCGTTACTAATAACAGAGTTGAAGAGATATTGGGTAATGAGATCGTTACTGGCGTCAGGCTTGCGGACGGAAAGGAATTAATGGCGGACATCGTGTTCGTTGGTGTTGGTGTAATACCTAACATAGCGTTGGCTGAAAAAGCGGATCTTGAAGTAAATCATGGCGGTATTGTTGTCGATTCAAATATGAAAACGACCGACGATAATATTTTTGCATGTGGTGATTGCGTTGACAAAAAGTCATTTTTTACTGGAAAGCAATCAGGACTCCGCTTGGCCTCCATTGCTACTACGGAAGCACGCATCGTCGGAGCCAACTTATTTGAACAACGAAGAAAAAGCCAAGGTGTTACAGGAGTATTTTCCACCGCAATAGGCGATCTGGTTTTGGCAACTGCCGGTCTCACAAATAAACAGGCGCAGGATAATGGTTTTAATGTAACCTATGGAGAGGCGGAAGCACCCGATCGACATCCAGGTGGAATGCCCGGAATGTCAAAAATGAAGGTAAGTTTGATATTCAACAAGGGTACAGGTGAGTTAATTGGCGGGCAGGTGAGAGGCGGCACATGCGCAGGCGAACTCATAAATACGATCAGTGCATGTATCAATAACAGGATGACCGCCGATGACATAGCCATGTTTCAGATAGGGACACATCCAGCAGTAACTGCATCACCAATTGCATATCAACTGGTGAACGCAGCGGAGATGGCCCTAACAAAACAGTAACATGATCATTGGAGAACGTCCGTGGTTAGAATGAAATACAAAAAAGGGCTCAGTTCTAACGTCATTTTTCTACCCTATGATAAAATAGAAGACAGCAAAAGGCTGTCCTCTTTTGAAATTATCATGAAATATCGCAATTTCAATTTACTGGACACCTTTTCTAAGGGTAATTTAGTAGGGGTAAAACTGTACTTTGGAGAGGATTGTGATTGTAATTTCATTGATCCTGAATTCGTGTCATCGACTATCAACATGTTAAGGCAACGCTCGGTCGATCCTATCTTATGCGATACCACCAATAAATATAACAACCGTTTTGATAACATCTACAAACACATCAATACTATTCGAGATAATACTGACTTCACTTACGATTGTTCGAACGTTCCTTTCGTGATGCTGGATGGGGTCAATGGGTATTCAGAGGTAGTTAGAAATACGACGCAGACAACTAATTATTCAGAAATGGCCACACTTTCCGACCATGACCAAGTATACTTAGCAGGCGAATTGGAAAATATGAAAGGATTGATAATCTTTTCAAGACTAACACCCCATCACAGAAGTGGAATGCAAGGTGCCATAAATAATATCGGTTTTGGATTGGCGTCTCGAAAAGGAAAGGTACGACAACACTCAGTCTCCAAGCCTCAGGTAGACTTGGACAAGTGTGTCCTTTGTGGAAAGTGCATTTATGTATGCCCGGTTAAGGCTATATCAATTATAAATAAGCGTATCGTCATCGATGGCAATAAATGCATAGATTGTGGAAAATGTGTTGAATACGCTTACAGGGGGGATATATCCTACCAGTGGAATGCTACTCAAGAGCACTGTCAGAGAACTATGGCATCGCATGCACTAGGTGTTGCAAATATGTTTTCCAGCAAAATAATCTACTGCAATTTCCTTACAAACTTCTCAAATCCTAACGAGAAGAAGGGAGATACTATGAATATAGGTATTCTTTTTTCAAAGGACCCAGTAGCGATCGACCATGCATCCATCGAGCTCATAAAGGCGTATGACAAGAGATTATTACCTCAGATGGCATCAAGAGATGTCGATTATAATATTCAACTCGAATATGGCGAAATGATTGGACTTGGAACAAGGCAGTATAAATTGACGACCATTGCCTATTGAACGGGAATTCAGTACCGAGGAGGGATATATGAACAAATATTTTAGCGTACTATCAAAC
>JABGOS010000159.1 GCA_018645265.1 Deltaproteobacteria bacterium | reverse complement strand
GACTCGAACAACGCCTGGAGCTCCGACATGAGCTCAGACAGGAGCTTTTGCAGGATTGGCGCGGCGATGATGTTTTGGGTGAAGCTGCCCCGGATGAGTTTCTTTGGACGTTAGAGCTTATACTTCTCATGATTAAGAGTGATACATTTGCTGAATACTCATCCTTGATTGAGAGGTGTCTCGATTCTCTAAAAGATATCAATGTTCCAATCTACAGGTTGAGGGCTGCGTGCAGATTATGTGAGGAGCTACATCATCATCCTAGCCTTCGCCGTGCGGTCTCTCAAATATATAGTAGGGAGTTAACTCATTCACTTGAATATGCGTCATCGCATTCGGAACGTTTCTCACAGACACTGATCGTTGCTGCATCTATGGCGAAAAGTGGAACTTCGGTTCGTGGTGTTAAGCTTATGGCGGATCGTGCATTCGGTATTGCTAGAGCATCGGACTCGGACTTCAAATGGAAAGTTGTAGATAGGGCGAGTTTTCGTGTCGTCCTTGATTATCTCTCTGAAAATGGTGAATCACAGGCGGTAATGGAATGGGTGCAGGAACTATTAGGATCGAAGGTTGGGAAGACCCGGGATGAAGCTCCTGTGGAAGATCTAGAAGAAGTTGCAGCATCCGATGAAACTGAATTGGGATTTTCCTCAGAAGAGAAAAAAATCTTTGAGGGTTGGGTCGTAGTTCAAATGATGAAGGCCCAGAAGGAAGCTGCCCCCGATGACGAAGCAACATTTGAGAGGTTTCTTTATCTAGCTCAAGAGTTTGAATGGGAGGAGATTGCTGCCCAGGCATATTTTTTGCTTTCTCATCGAGAGGAGTGGCGGTCAAGGCTTTCCGGAGCTCTTACTCACTTTGAATCGAGTTACTACAAGGCTAAAGCAGCATTTGCATTGAAGTTGGCAGAACATAGAGCTGGAGAAGTGGATTTTATGGCTCTTATTGCTGCTAAGGGAGCTCTCTGCAACGAGCTTAATGCGTATGAGTCGTCAGACTCAGCATTATGGAATTATGAGAGGCATGATGTCGAGGAGCTCTTCTCCAGCTCTCCTGAGCTGAGGTTTCATATGAATTCATATCGTGCTCCTCCAAACTCCACAGACCCCTTAGCCAATCATCATGAATGGCTCTCTGAACAGATTGATTTCGATTCCGTTTCCATGCTGAGCTCTTCGCAAATGGTGGCGGATGCTCGAACTATCGTAAGTACACGCGAGGAAGCACTTCGAGAAGAAGCTGAAGCAGTAGCGGAGGGGGCCGAACCTGTTGCTGACGCTGAAGAGGAGCTAGAAGATGCAGGTGGGGAGGAGGTAGGGGATGCTGCGAGTGAGCAACCACCTGGGGAATTTTCGCTGGGGGAGTATTATCCCGACTTTCGCAAGAACCCAGATCTATATGATGAAATATCCGGCATGATGTATGGAAGGGTAGGCTCAGCAGAACTATCAAGGTCGAAGATGGAGGATGTAGCCGAGGTTGAAACATTAATGAGAGGCATCTACGAATATGGTGGCCACGAATCGTTGATTGGTGCACTACGTGCAATTCCAGAAGCTTTGGAAATAGGTGGTGATAAGAGTAGAGAACGAGCCAGGGTGTTAACCGAGGCGCTTGGTGGAGTGGTAGATGATGAAAGTTATACCTATTATCTTGCACGCTTATTTATAACTGCGAATACGGTATATGAAAATGAGCGTCAGCAGATAAGAGACGTATCATCTCATATGAAGAAGTATTTAGAAGTAGCAGAGAATGAAGATGGTATTTCCAATAATTATGTTATTTCTGAGATGACCGAATTGTATAGGGCGTTTTATGGTTATGACGGCTTGAAGACGCTTACAAATCAACTTTTGGTTCATGCCAATGCGAGGATTAAGCTCATCAAGGAGAAAGTGGGGGAACTTGAAGAAGAGCAGAAATGGCATGCCGATGATACGGCTAAGGGTGGCGAATTGGCGCATGAGATCGATATGTGGAGGGAACGTCTCGACGACGCAGAAGCTAACCTCCTGGCAAGTCGTGTAGATGTAAATAAGTGGACGACCGAGTATGAGGAGAGAAAACACAAGGCCATTGCTAAATTGTCATCTGCTGAGCAGATAGCAACCTCAGCCTTCGTAAGAGCCAGATATCTCTATTTTCTGGAGAGCGCTATGACCCGTCACGGGATTGGAGGGGAAGGGCTATTTGCTAAGTGGATTAAGGATTACATCCGTCTGGGCATTAAAGCTATCGGGGAGATTGAACACAAGGGCAGACGTGCACATGTGGTGAAGTCGTTTCTTGAAACTACCAGTCCACGCTTTATGACAGCCTATGGATTGAGGGCTAAAGTGTTAGGGGCAATGGATGATAAATATATCACCCTCGATGATAAAATAGTGCAGGCAGTAGCGAAGAGAGATGCTGTTGATGAGACTTGGTTTCATGGAAATCATGTTGCCGAGGCTTTGTCGGATGGAACACTTGCACCGGCTGTTGTAGTTAGAATTTATGATAACAAAGCTATCAATCGCATGGTGCAGAAAAAGAGGGTGTCCGGTGCAATATCTGCAAAGTTGTATAGGGCACAGCTGAAGGCCGGAATTGGTAATCCCAACATTGTAAAATGGCTGTTGCCTGAAATAGATAGATCGGAAGGCAGTGACGGAAGTATGCCTCCTGAGTATGTCGATCTTATCAAGGCACTTACATCCAAGGGTAACAAACGAATGATGAGTTATGCCCTTGGTAAGTGTAAGGCTGCTATGAAGGCGGGTACTTCCGGATTAAGTGAGAATGATCTTGTTTGGATCAATATGCTCGTGTCCTCGAAAGATTTTCCAATAAGATTTATTGAAGAGTGGATATTTGAGAATGAAACACTCGATCCAGATCAGCTCTATATATTTGAACAGTTGATAGATAATGGACGTTTTGGAAATGCTGTCATCGAGGCCTATCGATCATATAAGGATGATGATCGAACTGATAGGTTTCTTGCACTCTTCAGGGTGATACGCAGACATATGCCGGGTATAGATATTACATCGGAACTATTAGGAATGGTTGAGACAGCTCTTGAAGCCAGTGCTTCTGATTCAGTTGATGATATTGTAGGGGAGTGGGGCGAACGCTATGCACTATTTGAACGGATGGGATATCGTGAGAGGGTTCAGGTATTACATGATGATCCAATACTGAGATTGATCTATTACTACCAAAACATTGGTAGGACATATTTTCGTAATGGCCCACAATATGGATTCAGTGAATTCGCAAGAGATATTAAGACTCTGGCTACTACCGATAGACAGTATGCGCATGAAGCAATTGAACGTTTATGGAGAGGATTTGAATCGGGTGGTTTTATTAGGGGTGAAGAAGTTTATGATACAGCTGTTATGCGTTTGCATGATATAAGATCTTTATCCACTGATGAACGTGCATTTGTGGAGAGGGTTATACGCTCGAGGGAAGCTATCTCTGAGGCTGACCTGCAGGAGATGACACGGGTATGGCGTGAAGTTGATCCAAAGGTTGTTGATGTGTTGCTGCCGAATCAGCAGCGTATATTCTACCTCTACAACGGGATGGCGCCTCTCGCGCACGATGCCAGGGGACGCACAGAGGATGGCGGCTTCGAGGTAGAGCATGAACCTGGAAGTCAGGAAGTGCTTTCCGTAAGTTCACAGTTGGCTAATTTGGGCACACGTTTCAATACTCAATATCAAGAGTTTCTTGACTTGATGAAAGTTAACTATTTGTTGGGTCGAACGAATGCGGAGATTGATAAGCTGGAACATCCACAACTCATGGGTACGGCTAGGAGGGGGCTATCTCAAGTATTTGATGGGGATGCTACTCCTTCAAAACTCTTGCACGATATCTATGAGCTTCTAATAAGGCTCAGTACATATAAAGTCGAAGATGGTATTGAAAGAGCGATGGCTCAAAATCAGGCTCGCGATGATATCGGAAAAGATATCTGGAATTATATGAATGATGTAGCGCTTACGGCGATGCAAAAAGAACGTTCGATATTTTTGGAGTCGAGCAGTCATCTTGAGGATCCAGCTCTAAGACTTCATACTCGCGAGCTTGTGTTCAGTGATGTGTTACCACAGCTTTCAGTTTTTAGCAGTGGTAAGAAGATGGTGAAATCTGAATCAAGAGCTGAAGTTGCAAAACACCTCGGAGTGGAATACCCACATCCAGACACAAGGGTGGCTGTTGAGGTGAACTTGCTTGCAGATCATGTTGGCATGGATTCGGGGCTTCGCGAACGCTTTATTCCACATCTTGTGGAGTCATTTACGTTGGCAGCTGCTGAATATTCTCAGATCGATCAGCTTATGAACAATGGCAAAAGTGGCAGTCGACGTTTTAAAGTCAGATACATTCCACGTGCTGATATTCTGACCTATCTACAGATAGGAAATTTCCGCCCATGCTGTATCTCTACCGATGGAACATATCATGATAACGTGCTCGGTTTCTATCAGGATCTGATGACCCAGCCTTTGGTGGTATATGATGCAGATAGCAATGAAGGGTTGGGGCATATGATCGGCCATCTGGGGCTTATCGGGATGCAGCTTAATTCTACAGGTTATCTTTTGAACGGTTCATATATGAGAGTGCCGCATCGTTCTGCAGATATTGATAATGGCAACCTCGAGGCAATGGCTATTTTTGCAGAGGGTGCTGGTTTGGATACTCTGCTGCACGGTATTCATACCTATCACGATCTGACCACTAGTCCCCCCAAGGAGTTTGGTAGAGGGGAATATGATGTTACACGCCTGCAAACTGTTCTGGATGCATCTGGTAAGGTTGTGCCATTCTACAATGATTTAGGACTCGATGGTGAAAAGGCCAACAGGATGGACAAGGCATTTTTCTTCTACCGTAGAACCATGGATATCTAGATATACTTCTAATCCAGCTCACTAAAACATTCTTGAATATCATAGGCTAATGTGGTCTAAGGACGCGGTTCGCACGGATCTGACTGTTTGCGGTGAAGAGGAGGGATTATGGGTTTAATAGGTATAATTGGGGGAAGTGGTCTCTACCAGATGGAAGGTGTTGAAATAGCTGAGGAAAAGCGTGTCGAAACACCTTTTGGACATCCTTCTGATCACCTGATGATAGGTAGGCTCGAGGGTAAGGATGTCGTATTTCTGCCGAGGCATGGAAGGGGACATAACATCCTTCCGCACGAGATTAACTTTCGTGCAAATATCTACGCGATGAAGGAGTTGGGCGTAGACAGAATTATATCACTCTCAGCTGTTGGTAGTATGAAGGAGAATATACATCCGGGCGAGCTTGTTATTGTTGATCAATTTGTCGATCGTACGAAGGTACGTCATCAGACTTTTTTCGGAGATGGTGTTGCCGCACATGTGGCGTTTGCCGAACCGGTTTGTCAGGATCTGGCTAAAGCTGCTGCGAAGGCTGCCAAGAATTATGCGAATGTTCATGAGGGAGGCACTTATGTCTGCATCGAGGGTCCGATGTTCTCCTCTCGGGCGGAGTCTGAAATTTATCGCAGTTGGGGTGTAGACGTTATCGGCATGACGAACTATCAGGAGGCTAAACTCGCTCGTGAAGCGGAGATATGTTATTCAACAATCGCGCTCGTGACCGACTATGACTGTTGGCACGTGGAAGAGGGTCCTGTGGATGTAGGTATGATAATTAAGACATTACAGAATAATGTGAAGAAGGCGCAGCAGACAATTCGTGAACTGCTGAAGGGCGAGATGCCAGATGGTGATTGTGCGTGTCATCACGCGCTCGAGAACGCAATTATGACGGATCCAAAGGCAATTCCGGATGATGTGAAGAATCGTTTGAAACCCATTATTGGAAAATATGTTAAGTAATTACTGAAAGGACTTTAAATGAGCATCCTGGTAGTCGGTTCTGTAGCGTATGATAATCTAGATACCCCTCATGGTAAGCGCGATGATGTGTTGGGCGGCGCTGCTACACACTTCTCCACAGCGGCAAGTTTTTTTACTCCTGTGCATGTGGTAGGTGTTGTAGGGAGTGATTTCGATAATGCGCATCTTGAATTTTTGATGAGCAAGGGTATCGACGTGAGTGGAATTAAGGTTGTCGAAGGTGGCAAAACCTTTCGCTGGACTGGAAAGTATTTCGACGATATCAACCATCGCGAAACCCTCGATACTCAGCTTGGCGTGTTCGCTACATTCGATCCAGAGCTTTCTGAACAACATGCTGAGGAGCCCTTTCTGTTTCTTGCAAATATTCATCCAAGCCTTCAGCTTAAGGTTCTCGATCAGATGAAGGAGCCAAAACTCGTTGCTATGGATACGATGAATCTTTGGATTGACACGACGCGTGAGGATCTTCAGAAGGTTATCGAGCGTGTAGATATGATGTTTATCAATGATGAAGAGGCGAGAATGCTGACAGGAGATTTGAATGTCAGCGTGGCAGCAAAGAAAATTATGAGCTGGGGCCCCAAGGTTCTTGTTATCAAGCGTGGTGAATATGGGGCGCTGTTATACACTGAGGATTCAGTGTTCGCGGCACCTGGTCTTCCACTGTCAGATGTCGTTGATCCAACTGGTGCAGGTGATACATTTGCGGGTGGCTTTTTGGGTTATGTTGCAAAAACGGGCGATATCTCAAAGGCAACACTGCGTCGTGCAGTGATCTGCGGAAGTGTTATGGCTTCATTCCAGGTTGAGGATTTTGGTCTCGATAGGCTTCGCGAACTCACAACACAAGAGATCGATAAGCGTTTTGGCATTTTTAAAGAGCTGGCCCATTTTGAGGCCGCCCCATTGTTCTAATCATCAATAAGTGTCCGACACCTTTTTGGAAAAAGTGGTAAAAAGTGTCCGACACCTTTATATGAGGGGGAGATATGAAGAGAATTGTCAGCATTTCCGTGGTTGCCGTTTTTCTTCTGATATCATCAGTGGCGATATCTCAGCAGAAGGGTGATTTTGAGCAGAGCAGGGCGTGGAAGAAGCTTGGGACGCGTGTTCAGTCAGCATGGCTCGCTGCAAAGAAGACGGGAGACATGTCGACCCGTCTCGATTGTTTTGTACGTATTGAATCCCCAGCTGACGATGGCGATAAATCATTCTTAATTTCAAATGGTTTCAACGTGATGGTTTTCGGGTTGATTACTAGGGGACACATGCAGGTTAAGGATCTTAGGCGAGTTGCTGAGCTGCCGTTCGTTCAATCGATCAAACTGTCCACAAAATAGAACAGTTTGAAAAAAAGTGTCGGACACCTTTTGTGGAAAAGTGGCAAAAAGTGTCAGACACTTTTTAGCAAGAGCCGGAGTCGCAGCAACCACATTCTGCCTTATCCCCTTTATACCATCTCTGGATTATGTAGGATGCACAGCCAACACCAGGTGTTACGCTTAGGGCGTCGACGGGGCAGTTTTTTGAACAAGCTCCACATTCCATGCAGCCATCCAGATCAATAATATGTGCCTTACCTTCAGTGATATCGAATACAGCATGCGGGCAGACATTTTTGCACATGCCGCAACCGACGCATTTATCGGTATTCAACTTTAAGGTGGATACTTTTTTTAGATAACGGAATATCCTCATATGAATGCGCTCCATATCCATAAGACAATTGTTGTTACGAACCCAAGTATTTGCAACGGTATCGCTACTCTCATCTCCTTTTCCACGCCTGATGGTGAT
>JABGOS010000157.1 GCA_018645265.1 Deltaproteobacteria bacterium | reverse complement strand
CGACTTCCAGGACCACAACCTAGCGCTCTAACCAACTGAGCTACAGCCACCATATTTTCTAAAGTATGATAAAATTCTATCTCGTCTTTTAAATGCTTTCATCTTTTTCTCAAGTTTCATTGCTTGAGATCTTGTATCTACACGAATGGATCCTAATAATTTCACAGGTTGCATCTTCATTATTTGTTTTGAAGGATCCTTTAAATGCTTCTCAAACCTGTTTTCCAAATTCTCAGTCTGACCCACATAATACTTACCATTACGACATTCTAGTAAATATACGTAATAATGCTTCATATATCACTCTAACCAATCCCGACGCCCGCACGATTTTTCCCAAAAATCGTTTGCGGCGTCGAGGACCCTCGACATGGCCTATGATTTTCAATAAAAATCATGCCATGTCGGGGCTGAGCTACAGCCACCATATAGACCATCCTGGAGCCGCACTACATATCCAAAAGATCCTTATTTGTCCATGATTTATTAAGTCTAAACTACCACTAAAATCAACTAGTTGACACCCACCCTAAACATGATATGCGTTGGCGAAACTCATTTCAACGAAGGGGGTAGCATGAAGAAGAATTTGTTAGCGCTTATAGCAGTTGTAGTGGCGGTAGTATTCACATCGGGTTCCGCCTACGGTCTCTCCAAGGAATACCTAAAGAGAACGAAGGTAAGCTCCGGATCATCGACTTCTACGTATGAAGCTCCAAAACCAGCACCGGAACCAGAAAAATCAGATCCTGAATTTCCAGAGAAGGGTTGGCACAAAGGCGCTTACCTAACAGGTAACGTGGGCATGATGCAGGTAACGAATGACAGCCACAGCGTATATAATCGCAAATTCGATGGAACCTTTGATCTCTCATTTGGTCTCACATTTGGATGGGATATCCTAGACTGGATCGGACCGATGCTGCAGATCAATTATGCTACAGCTACGGGACAGGTTGGAGATCCAAACAATGTTGCGGCAGCCGTAACATACGGCGGCAATACATATTCAGCCGGCACCTTTCCATTGGAAAATGCTAGAGAGCACGCAATTGATATTGGACTCTATGCACGCGTAACCCATCCCTACTTTATGAGCGCAAGCTGGCAACCGAAGAGCGTAAAGATCATTCCTTATGGAAAGATCGGCGGCATCGGTCATGCAGTCTATGTCAACGCACCGACATCAGCGAATAAGGCTGGCGCTCTAGGTGGTGGTATTGGCCTCGGCGCAGGATGCGAATTCTACATCTGGAAGGGTCTCTTCTTCGCAGTCGACTTCACAGAAGGAATCATCTTTCAGAAAGGTTTCAAAAAGAACATCACCGATTCAGGTGGTGTAGCAAGAAATGTAAGCATCACCAAGAGCGGCACGATATTCCAGTTCAACGTGCAAGGCCTCTTCGGTTGGCACTTCTAGAATAAAAAAGCCCGGTGTAAGCCGGGCTTTTTTTTAACTGAAAGGAGTAAATATTATGAGGAATCTTTCGATAATCGCCGTAGTGTTAATGGCAGCATTTCTCATCACCTCCCAGGCATTAGCCAACGGCACCGTAGATATCAGTGGTGACATCACCAAGAACCAATGTCTGACCATAGATGTTGATTGGACTGCTGACACATCAACCTTCAGCGGCATGGACCTCTCCAAGGCGAGGGATAGGATGTATGACAAGATGTGGGAAAAGATCCTTCCGAAGCTTGTCGCCAAAACCCGCGGCTACCCCATAGCCTATGACGACAGTCAGTTTGTTTTGATAAATGAGAATACAAAACTGTTGAATGAAAGAGCTGACGGTTCATTTGTATACAACGTAAAACTCAAAATGAAATTCGCATGCGGTAGACGCCCAAGTAATGCAAAACCAATGCGACGTCATTCTCAAGCTCAGATGGATAAGGAATTCAAATACCGCTTCCAGTCTGTGGTACAACACTAGTAATAATAAACTAGCGACATTAAAAAACCCGCCATCCGGCGGGTTTTTTTGCGGGCCTGGCAGGGCGTCGGTTCGCGCGCACACTCACCGACACTTCATTTATTATAAAAAAACACTTTTGAAGGTCGTCGAACCGGCAGTTTCTCACCCACCATACCCGCAAAAAGACGGGATAGATTTTCACCTATCCCGTCTTTTTGCGGGCCTGGCAGGACTCGAACCTGCGGCCCTCTGCTTAGAAGGCAGATGCTCTATCCACTGAGCTACAGGCCCATCTGTAAGATTGGTACTTCCTGGTCGGGGTGAGAGGATTCGAACCTCCGGCTTCCTGCTCCCAAAGCAGGCGCTCTAACCAGGCTGAGCTACACCCCGAGGATCGCTATGTATTCTAGTTTTCTCGACAAAGTTCAACTAAAATCTTCGTAATTTTCTGCAAAGCCCGCCCCCTATGGCTGATTTCGTTCTTCTCATCCATCTCGAGCTCGGCCATTGTTTTTCCCTTTTCGGGGATAAAAAAGAGCGGATCGAAGCCAAAACCCTCATTTCCAGCATAATCCCGGGCTATTTGACCCTCACAACACCCTTTTGCCTTCCATTCTCTACCATCTGGCGCCACCAAAGCCATAAAACAAACAAACCTGGCCTGACGCTTTTCATCGGAAATATCCTTCATCTCACGCAGCAGCTTTTCATTATTCCCCTTATAATCGCCCTGATTGCCCGCGTATCTTGCAGAACGAACCCCCGGCGCCCCACCCAACGCATCGACTACAAGCCCCGAGTCATCCGCTAAAACCCATTTACCGGTAGCCTTTAAAACCTCCCTAGCTTTTTTAAAGGCATTCAATTCAAAGGTATCCCCATCCTCAACAATTTCAGGGATCTCTGGATAATCTGAAAGTGAGGTTATCGTTATGTCGAGTCCGGATAGCAGACGAATCAGTTCAACCTTCTTACCTTCATTTCCCGTAGCCAAAACAAGTTCCATCCATACCTCCTGATAACTTTGATTTGTGGACGCTAGCAAATCACACTTCCATTGGCAAGCTTGCAGGATTTCTTGCCTTTTTTAACTCCCATGTTAGAAAACCGTCGATGAAAAAAACGCTCTTCGCTATATCGATTACGCTTTCACTTCTCTTGGCGACCCTCCCATCGGAGGCTAAGCCACAGAAAGGATTCCATACTGGACCATACCTCACCGTTGAATTTGGTTTACTTCAATCGGATTTTGATACCGACGTAGCAGCAAATCAACAGATCGGAAGGGATTTCGAACCTACCGCTGGGATTTTATTCGGATGGAATATTTACGACACCCTATCGGTTGAACTACAGGGGCGCTATGCCACGAACTTAAAATCCGGTAGACGCGAACATATCGCAACCGGAAACGTCTATGGAAAATACACGTTCATCCTTGATAAGCTAACTGACTTTAAAAATCTGAGAATACTGCCCTTCGTAAAACTTGGAGCTGCCACGAGATTTTCTGTTCTACCTGGAAATGTAAATTCAGATAGGGATACGGTAACTCAGTATGGCTTCGGCCCATCCCCGGGTGCTGGAATCGCTTTCCTCGCCTATAAGTACTTCTATTTTGGAATTGATCTACAAGGGGATCTGCTCATATTCGACGATATCAAACAGACGGTAAATAACGTTCCTGGAACTCTAGTTTACAGAGGTGGCTTTCATCCATCTTTCAGCGGAATGCTTATGGTCGGTGTGCATTACTGAGCGCACAATACTCCTCATACATTTCAACATTCCCCCTCTTCACAGCACCATCAGCAACGACCTTAGAACGCCTAACGATCTGCTCCCTAACCAAATTACGGTATTCATCAGCGAGGTGCGGATCGGAGAGAATCTTTATCAAGGCCTTTATGCGATACCGATCAAGCCCCCACTCACTTGAGAGCTGGTCGGCATGCCCACCACGCTTTACTGTCAGTGGATTGGCAAGGGTGGTGATTGGATATCTGAGAGTCGCACGAAGCCACAGATCGTAATCCTCACAAGCTGGAAGGCTCTCATCAAACCCTCCAAGCTCATCAAAAACATCTCTTTTCATCATCACAGCGGATGGAGAGATAATACATAGAGGCAAACATTTCTCAAAGATCCATCCGGAATACTTTTTATGCTTGTTCATCGGGTTCACACGTCTTCCACTTCTTATCCATATTTCCTCAGTCTGGCATATTGCAACATCAGGATGGGAAAGAAAGCAATCGACCTGTGTAGACAACTTTTCTGGCAACCAAGTATCGTCAGAATCGAGAAAAGCTATCAGCCGCGCAGAGGATTTTAAAACCCCCAAGTTGCGAGCTGACGATACTCCACCTCTCACCTGTCGAACATAAGCTAACCTACTATCATTGAAGCTGTTTACAACATCGGAAATGGAATCGACACTTCCATCATCGACAATGATAAGCTCAAAATCCCGCATCGACTGCATAAGTACGGAATCGATAGCTTCGCGTAGAAATTCCGCTCTATTGTATGTTGGAATGATTACACTGACTGATGGATGGTCATTCATAATTAGAACGGTGCTGCATCATCTGGAGTTGGAGCATCAGCTGACAACGTCGCCGGCTCCAGGTAGTCATCTACACCATGCGCCAGGTCATCGAAGCGGGTTATGTTCCCTCGGAAGGCCAGCATAACTTTGCCTGTTGGTCCATTTCTCTGCTTACCGATAATTATCTCCGCCTTACCTGCATCCGGACTTTCACGGTTGTACATCTCATCCCTATAGACGAATGCGATGACATCCGCATCCTGCTCAATTGCACCCGATTCACGAAGATCAGAAAGCTGTGGCCTTTTATCCTGCCTAGCTTCAACACCACGGTTTAGCTGAGACAATGCAACCACAGGAATACTGAGCTCCTTGGCAAGCGCCTTAAGAGCACGTGAGATTTCAGATATCTCCCTCTCACGACTTTCAATTCTACCTATCCCTCGCATCAGCTGTAGATAATCAACAACTATGAGACTCAGACCATGATTCATCTGCAGGCGCCTCGCCTTTGCGCGAAGCTCAAGCACGTTGATTGCGGGAGTATCGTCGATAAAGATTGGGGCTTCAGAGAGAAGGCCTGCCGCTCTAGTGAGCTTCGGCCAATCGGATTCGCTCAAGAAACCACCTCGTAGCTTCGATGCATCAACCTCCGCACGAGAACAGAGCATACGTTGAACGAGCTGCTCCTTAGACATCTCTAAAGAGAAGATCGCACAGATTGAACCGCTCTCGATAGCAGCATGTTCGCATATATTCAAAGCGAAGGCTGTCTTTCCCATACTGGGACGGCCAGCAACTATAATGAGATCGGATCGTTGAAAACCACACGTAATACGATCGAGTTCCTTGTAACCGGTTGGAACACCGGTGATCAATTCTTTGCGTTCATAAAGCTGCTCGATAGCCTTGAAGCTATCCTTAACTACATCCTTCACACTGGCAAAACCCTGCCGAAGACGTTTCTGGGCGATATCGAAGATTATTTTCTCAGCGGTATCGACACATTCATCGACATTGCCCTCATCCTTGTAGCCATTCTCTGCTATCAGAGTGGCCCCTTCTATCAATCGCCGTAAAACTGATTTCTCACGAACTATTCTGGCGTAGGAACTGACGTTCGCCGCACTAGGAACCCTATCGACAAGGGATGCGAGATAGGCGGCACCGCCTATCTCTTCGAGCTCGTTATTGCTCTTAAGCTTTGTAGTGATGGTAACTAAATCGGAAGGTTCATTGTGCTGATATAGTTCTATGATCGCCTGAAAGATCTTTCGGTGTCCGCCTCTATAGAAATCCTCGGCGTTTATCTCCTCAACGACCTTGTTGATAGCATCATTGTTGATAAGCATAGCCCCCAGAACCGACTGCTCGGCTTCCTGGTTCTGTGGGGGCAACTTTGGATTTCTAACCTCAGGCACAGCCATCGGCTCTCCTTACTTCTTAACGACCCATATTTTAACGATCCCATTTACTTCAGCATGAAGTCTTACGCTGACATCATAGATGCCGATATTTTTAAGTGGGGCTTCGAGATGGATGTCGTGACGATCTATTATATAACCTTCATTTCTCAAGGCGTCGGCGATATCCTTCGTTGTAACTGAACCGAAGAGCTTATCCTCCTCACCAGCTTCTCTGCTGATGGTGATTGAAAGTTCCTTCAATTTATCAGCTATTCCCTCAGCTTTATGCTTAACCTTCTGCTGTTTGGCAGCAACAACTCGTTTGTGATGCTCAAGCTGCGTCATGTTCTTCGGGTCCGCCATAACTGCTTTCTTCCGCGGCAATAAAAAGTTTCGTCCATATCCATCACGGACAGCAACGACATCACCAGCCCTACCTAAATTCGGCACATCTTCTTGTAAAATGACGTTCATAAAATCTCCTTCACCTGCAGCATTAGCTTGAGTGATTGTGTGTAGGCTTCAACTTCTTCAATCTGAAGTTAGCCCAAACATCGGCTAGCCCCACAGCCACTATAGCTATGCTGATAGTCTGAAAAAATATAATTATCAATACATACGCGAGCGTCCTAATAATGGGCGTTCGAACACCTTGTAATACATGAGAAATAACTGCCATTCCCTGCAGAAAATAAAGGGCGAGAAGGGCTATCAGCGAATTAATTGCCAACGTCGCAAGAGCACCCATACTGAAAAGATACTTATCAGCAAAGAATAGAAAGCCACTTGCTATTACAAACCACACCAACCAATCCGGCAATTTAAGATTCAATTTCTTCGTTGATATAACCTTCTTTCCACGCTTTGCTAAAATACGTCTGCCCAACAGAAAGTTGAGCGTTACCACTATCAATGAATATACAAACACCAAGGAAGGCATCACCTTCAGTATGAATATCGCGATCTCCTCACTGTTCTCCACCATCAATTCAGCATAGACACTGCCAGCTCCTGCAGATGTGTTAATCTGACCCAGCTCATTGAGTGCAGCTACGATGTATTCCTTAGCTCCAGCTATCAGGCTGTCACCCGACAATGCCATCAGGATGACTAAGAATAGCAACATCGCTAACGCTGACATCACTGCCACACCACCTACGCGAAAGAGTGGCCATCTTCTGGACAATCCTTCACCGAGCGCAACAGCTATGGCGACATAGAACAGGAAATATCCGCAGCCAAAGAGAAAGGCATCGCCCTTTCCCAACACGCCTAGAAATGCAACGCCCGGCAAGGCGCTGGTTGAATCAGCGGATAAAGACCCCATCAACGTTGGAATAATCAAATATGATAACGCCACCATTATCGATGCAAGAACTGCAGTAAAAAGACCCGGTCTACGCCCATGCGCCGCATAGATGTACAAAAGCGGCAAGGGTGCCATGATCACCAAAAGGCCACTCACATATATAGCCGCCGCTATAATTGCAGCGATCGCTATTGTCTTTATGTCAATCGAGTTATTCATCTAGTAATCTCACTGCATCGGTGTCTGAGTTGCTGTGTACGGAACTAGAGCTATAATTCTCGCCCTCTTGATCGCCCTATTAACCGCACGTTGGTGTTTAGCACAATTTCCAGATATCCTCTGAGGAACTATCTTGCCACGCTCCGTGATAAATGGAGTAAGAATTCTAGCGTCTTTATAATCGATAACTATTTTTCTATCGGCACAAAATCTACAGATACGAGGACGAGTAATAATATTTTTCTTCTTCCTACCCTTCTTCTTGTCCCTATCATTTCTTCTATTGAAAGCCATGATTATTCCCCCTCTTTGTCTGAAGTCTTTTCTGTTTCGACAGGAGCTGCAACCGGTGTTTCGACAGGAGCTGCAACCGGTGTTTCAGCAGGAGCTGCAACCTTTTGCTCCGCCAATT
>JABGOS010000067.1 GCA_018645265.1 Deltaproteobacteria bacterium | reverse complement strand
ATGGCTTTTTAGCCTCATCTGATTTTTGCGTATCACCTGGGGTTCTATCGAGTTTTGCTCTTTCGGGTGCTGCCGTGCCCCCGGCCTTATGTGTTTTATGCAGAGCCATGCCTTTCCACCTCTTATATCTATTATCGGTAGCAAAGGAGGTTAAAGTTGTGTTGTGATAAATATCAATAATATTGAATGGTTATAGGTATTCTGTAATTACGGGGACACGACACTTAATTATTACAGATAGAGTTCTGAGGAGATGACGCTTAATTCAATGAATTCTAAAATTGTCCAGTCATCCACCCAGTGCTGAAAGGGGTGGTGCTAAATTGCTCAGTGACCTGGGTTATTTCTAATTTTCAATCTCAATTTGCAATTCATCGTTATGTTAATGCGAATTAACGCTGGACTGAACCCATCCACTAACGATTTGATCAAGGGCTTTATTGAAGGCGATCGGTTTTTCGAGCATTGGAAAGTGCCCTGCATCTTCGATGAAAGTGACATTATAATTTTTGATATATTTTTTGTTTGATTTGATGTTTGTAGGATACAACTTCGAGTTAATAGAAAAAATTGGGACATTGATGTTAGTAAAGTAGCCTGTAATCCTCCCTTTTTGGTACTCCCCCATAAACTCCTCCATTGCACTGATGCCAACGTGCGGCGGAGATGATGACATATCCTCTGTTATCCAGGCGATTAGTTTTGGAGACGTGCTCGGCACAAACATATCCTTTAGGAAGTACTTCGTGGCCTTGTTGAAATCCTCTTTGAATGGTTCCACCATTCTGGCAAACCCTTCTGATGTCAACGGATACGCAACATCCTGAATGGAATCGACGACTACAACACCAATCACCCTTTTGGGGAGAAGGTTGGCTGCTTTTACAGCCAGTTCACCGCCCATCGAATGTCCGATGAGGATAACCTTGCTGGCGCCTATTGAATCGACGACTGCTTTTACATCATCGGCAAAGGAGTCTATTGAATATATCTTCCTCTTCAAACCCGAACGACCATGGCCGGCAAGATCGATTGCCGCCACCTGATATTCTTTTGAAAAATATGGGATTTGCTCTTTCCAATAACTGCCGTCACAACTCCATCCATGGATGAAAATGAGAGTGGGTTCTTTGCCTGAATACAATTCGTACGAAATACGTGTGCCATCCAGTGAGTTAACACTTTTCAAGACCCCAGCTTCCTTTTTGGATGAGCATCCAAAAGAAAACAATAGCATCAACAGCATGCATGCCAGAGTTATGTTGCGAAATGGTTTCATAGTGGGTGCCTCATTTTTTCTTCTTTAGCAATTTCTTATCTATCCCAAAATTTGCGTTTTAGATAGAATGGTAATGCATCTTAGTCAAGTTAAGCAGCTATTTCGGCACACGCAGTTCTAAACTCGTCTTGCCCGTCGCCTTGATTTCTACCTCTGCACTTGGGGCCCATGTGGCCGATAACCCTGTGCGTTTGGGAGTGTCAGTGGATTGACGCAGGTTTGTTGAAAACACGTATCTCAGAGAGCGTGTTAGCGTTATTGCGCCATAATATCTAATAGTTGAAATTCCGGGGACACGACACTTAATTCCATAAAAATAGTTATCGATTGTGAATTAAGTGTCGTGTCCCCGGAATTCTGGGTTGTATTACACACGATTATGGACCCAGCGTGAATCAATTGCAGATGTTTATTCAAACAGGTGGCGGCGTGACCGATCCGCTTTTCAATTATTCCGATCATCTTTTCGACCCAGTAGGTGATGGCGATAAACCCTAACCCGTATAGGTTAGGTGATTTCAAGTGCTATCTGCCTTTCTCATATACGGCTGAAAATAAAAACGCCCCCCCACTGGATTGTCTGTGCCTGGACATCTTCCAAGCTTGATCATTGCTTTTGTCGGGCAACTTATTTACACCTGTAGGTCTTATGGTAAATCAAGAAAACGAACAGCAAAAAGTCATCTTTTCAATGCACAGGGTAAGCCGCGTGCATCCCCCTAAGAAGCAGGTCTTAAGGGATATCTCGCTCGGCTTTTATTATGGGGCTAAGATAGGTGTGCTGGGCTTAAATGGTGCCGGGAAGAGTTCACTGCTGAAGATCATAGCCGGTCTGGACAGCGAATACAGTGGTGATGTCCATTTTGCGAGCAACTACAAGATTGGCTTTCTGGAACAGGAACCGAATCTCGATCCGAAAAAAACGGTCAAAGAAATAGTTTCTGAGGGTGTGCAGGAGATCGTTGATGCCTTGAAGGAATACGAGGAGATAAACAACTCCTTCGCCGATCCGATGTCCGACGAGGAAATGGATAAACTCCTCGCTCGTCAGTCTGCCGTGCAGGAAAAACTCGACAACTTTGATGCCTGGGAGCTCGACAGCCGTTTGGCCCTCGCGATGGATTCGCTCCGCTGTCCGCCGGACGATGCGCTCATCGAAACCCTCTCCGGCGGTGAGAAGAGACGTGTGGCCCTCTGCCGGCTTTTGCTCCGCGAGCCGGACATCCTCCTCCTCGATGAACCCACGAACCACTTGGACGCCGAATCCGTATGGTGGCTGGAACGTCATCTTCAGCAATATAAAGGCACGGTCATCGCCGTCACTCATGATCGCTATTTTTTGGACAATGTGGCTGGCTGGATACTGGAACTGGACCGCGGGTACGGCATTCCGTGGAAGGGGAACTATTCCTCGTGGCTTGAGCAGAAGGAAGAACGACTTGCTCTTGAGGAACGGTCCGACCGTAAACGATTGAAGACGCTAGATCGCGAACTCGAGTGGATTCGTCAGTCGCCGTCCGCGCGCCGTGCAAAGAGCAAGGCTCGCATCACCAATTACGAAAATCTCCTACAGCAGGATCGCGTGAGGCTGGATGACGATATCGAGATTTATATTCCACCAGGCCCGCGACTTGGCGAGATGGTCATAGATGCGAGCGGCGTTTCAAAGTCATATGGCGACAACCTCCTTTTCGATGACATGACTTTCTCCCTGCCACAGGGAGGTATCGTCGGCGTAATCGGCCCCAACGGGGCGGGCAAGACGACGCTCTTTAGGATGATAATGGATCTCGAAAAACCCGACGGTGGAACGTTCAAGATCGGCGAGACGGTGAAACTCGGCTATGTCGATCAGGACCGTTTCGCCCCGAATGACACGCGTAGCGTATGGGAGTGCATATCGGGCGGCGCGGAAACAGTCACGCTGGGGCAGCGAGAGGTGAATTCGCGCGCCTATGTGGCCCGCTTCAATTTCGCCGGCTCTGATCAGCAGAAGCAGATCTCGCTTCTGTCGGGCGGTGAGAGAAATCGCGTACACCTGGCCATGACGCTTCGGGATGCTGGCAATGTGCTGCTTCTCGATGAGCCAACAAACGACCTCGACGTGAACACGCTTCGCGCGTTGGAGGTGGCTCTCGAAAATTACGCTGGTTGCGCTGTCGTCATCAGCCATGACCGCTGGTTTCTGGATCGCATCGCTACTCACATCCTCGCTTTCGAGGGTGATTCTAAAATGACATGGTTCGAAGGAAATTATGCCGACTACGAGGCCGACCGCATAAGTCGCCTCGGCGATGCTGCGAAAAGCGTTCATCGTATCAAGTACAAGAAGCTGAAGCGGGATTAGCTATCCTCATATAATTCAGCATAATTCCAGGGACACGACACTTAATTATTATATACAAATTCTAAAATTATCCACTTCAGGCAAAGGCTTATCCGCCTCTGGCGGAAAAGCGCCTCCCCCCCCAAAAAAATACACCTAGGCATCTTTCTATAACAAATATTTTCCTCTCTGAGATTGAATTGCATCTTCGAATATGAGAAAGTATAACAGTTAAAATTAAAGGGAGAGCCAATGTTGAGTAGAAAACTTGTGAGTTGGAACTGGATAGTTATCTCATATCTGTTTATATTTTTAATTCTGGGTGTCGGTTGTAGCTCGACTAGAAACAACTTTGAGTCAGCATTGGAGGAGGAGGAAAATTCCGCAGGCGAGAGAGATGTGGAGGTTTTTACTGATTCGAATGAACTGTCTCAGAAGAGAGAGGAGCTTCAGGATCTCATACCTGAGAGCGTTTATGACGAGATAACAGCCGAGTCCCGGAATAACACCGCTTGTAGGGAGCACAACAGGGCAGCGCTTGGCCTTTCAGATGAACCGAACGGAGAGTGGTACTATACATACGATAACATGATCGCGGGTATGGCGGCGCTAGAAGTTTTTGCGAACGAGGGGGATGAAAATACGAGGAAGATGGAGATCGCCGCTTTTCTTGCGAACGTTGCTCAGGAGACGGGAGGCAAGGTAGATGGAGACCCATACGGCAGTCCTGGCTGTTTCATACAGGAGGGAGCCGGAGCAGCTGATGACTGGGTGAATCCTAATTACGGCGGACTTTCACCAACAGGCAAGGGATATATAGGGAGAGGCCCACATCAGCTTTCCTGGAATTCGAACTATGCGGCCTTTGGTGAAGATATGGGTGTGAGCGACGAATATTACAACGATCCAGATATCCTGACGATTAATCCCGAGATTGGAATTGCCGGTTCGATCTGGTTCTGGGGACATGAGGAGCGCACGGAATGGTCGCCTGCGAACATTCCTTTCAAGCCGGCCGCGCACGAGGTTCTAGTCGGCAACTGGACCCCCACGACAGCTACGACCGAAGGTGTCAGAACATCGAATGATGTCGAATGCGGGAGGACCGAAGTGAATTTTGGCGTGATCATCAATCTGATCAACGGCGGTTACGAGTGCGGACCGAATGCGCTGGC
The DNA here is from genome assembly GCA_018645265.1 of Deltaproteobacteria bacterium. Classification (GTDB taxonomy): domain Bacteria; phylum UBA10199; class UBA10199; order 2-02-FULL-44-16; family JAAZCA01; genus JABGOS01. The sequence continues at coordinate 3,041 of JABGOS010000067.1, read as the reverse complement.
GGAACATAGGGTTAAGGCTGAGAACCGCCTTAGCTATTTTGAAGAGATATGCGATGCCATGGGGGTTACGATACCCGATGGCTTTTCAGATGACTGTGGAACCCAGAAAAACTTTGCCGAGTGCCCCTCTTACTAAATGTTAAGCAGGTTATACTTTACCTGCATAGAATTCTGAGGATGTGACACTTAATTTAATGAATTCTAAAATTATCCACTAAAGCACCCCAGATAAAAAGCGTCCCATAAGGGACGCTTTTTATTTAAATGATGTTGATTGGTGAGAAGCCACCGGTTCGACGATCAAGGGCAAAGGATGAGCGAAGCGAATCAAGCCCGACCTTCCTAAAGATATTTTATAATGCTAAAGTGTCGCCGTTTTGGTGCCTAACGCCGGCTTCCCGACAGACAATCCCGATGTCTCAATCCGCCAAAGATCATTATTGAAATGGCCTAATTAAATATCTTATGATAACTGTCTTGAATAGGAGATTATTATGAAAATAATCAGATTGTATACTGGTGACGATGGTAAGTCTCATTTTGAGGATGTTGACATTACTTTGGATGACAGTGGTTTTATCGGAAAGCTATCTAAGCCACAGAAAGCTACAAGCGTGATCTTTCGTGAGACTGCGGCAGATTACGATTATGATTGGCATAATGCCCCAGAGAGGCAGTATATTATAATGCTGGATGCCGGAGTGGAGATTACACTTGGGGACGGCACTAAAAGAAGGGTCGACCAGGGCGATGTGCTGCTTGCCGAGGATACTACGGGGCAAGGGCATGTGAGTAGAGCGCTTCAAAACAAACCTCGCAAATCGGTTTTTATAACGTTGGAGTAAGCCGAGTTGCGGATAATAATTTTATTGAGTTTATAAAATATTCATTGGATTAAATCCATTCAGCGACACCTTGCTCGATTCTATTTTTTTCATCGTTTAGGACAACGATATGGGATTTCTCAGCGCCAACAAGGCTAAGGAATAGTTTTTCTAGCTCTTCAATCCCCGTTTGTTGTGCTGCAAAGTTATACATCTTGATCGCCTCCTCTTCTTCAGAGATTGCCAACTTGATGATCTTTTTTGCATCTAGGCTTATATGTTCTTTCAATTTTCTAGATAAAATACTTTCTGGCCGCTTTGGCGATGGAGTTTGGGGATTCTGATCAAAGAGTTTTCTGTATTTACTTGTAAGAGCTAAGACGTGGCTCTCCTCGTCATTGGCCAGGTGAAGCAACCGCTCTTTGCTTTTAGGGTCCACAACTATCTTAGTCAGATTGCTATAGTTCTGGAAGGCAAGTACCTCTGAAGCGATTGCCTTCTCCAGAAGATGTTGTTCATCTTTGACAGATATGTTCGAGTTAAATTCCATAAATAGTATATAGACCCTTTATAGTTTTGATCTATACTGCCTAGATAATAACATATCAAGAGTATTAGATGTGAATATGGGGGAATACCTAAGAAGGATTCCAAAGATGCCTGGGCTGATAGAGTTATGATACAATTCAGCTCCGGTTAGTTTTTCAGGTTGGTGCTACGGAGAACGAGTCTTTTACTGCAACGCTTATCGTAGTTGCGTCGAATAATACCTATTAAAATGTAAAATAATGGATGGCTTGTTTAAAGTTGCATGCTCCAATAATTCAAATTGGTTTTTTGGTTCTATTGTAATATACATGTACCCTTAACGAGGGGGGTATATGAGAAAAAAGGTAATGGTTAGCTTGTTCGTATCCGTAGTCTTAACTATTTTTTCAATTACAGCAGAGGCCGCAATACGGCTCGTGCCAGATCCCCTAGTCTGTCCTAATGCAACGGAAGGCGAAGAGGTTGAATGTGGAACGTTTGCTCTGCAAAACACTAATCTCCTTCTGTCGATAAAGGTTCAGAGTATTACAATAGGTGATACCGAAAACTTTACTCTGGATGCTAGCGCATGCGCAGGGACAACTCTCAAGGCGAAAAAATCATGTCCTCTATATGTGACATTTAGTCCCCAGGATGTCGGCGGGTATTCTACGAGAGTTAATACCGCTTATACCACGGTTTTATCAAGAAAGAAGAATGTATCGGCAGGCGTCTCTGGTCTTGCCACATTTCCGATAGTGCGACTCTCTACAAATGATGTGCCGTTCGGAGATCAAACGATCAATACGAGTCAGCGTCAATACGTTAAGATGGAAAATATAGGCAATGATACGCTCAATATCTCAAGCATAACGGTTCCTCTGGGTAGCGCGTTTAGCGTTGAGGATGATTGCGGGGATACTCTGGCTGCGGGAAATTATTGTGGTATATTGATCTACTTTGAGCCTACAGAGATAGATGATTACGTTTCAACCTTGGAAATTGTAGATGATGCATATGATAGTCCCCAGCAGATTGCACTTTCAGGTGCTGGTATATCGGCTGGCAATGCCGATATCAATATCGAGAAAACTTACATCAATTTTGGTGATATAGCGCTTGATGGTACAAGCACTGACACGATTACCTTAACTAGCGTGGGAACATTGGACCTTGATATCACTTCAATTACCGCAAGCGGAGCTCCTTTTACTCAGACGAATGACTGTCCAGCCAGTCTCTCTACAGATGAGACATGTACAGTAACCGTTACCTTTGCGCCTACCGTTGCGGGTTCATACGATGGAACTATCACGTTGGTTGATAATGCCACTGACAATCCTCAGACGATATCTCTCAGCGGAAAGGGTGTTTCTCCCAACGCAACGCTTATACCCGGCCTGCTTGACTTCGGAAATCAGACGATCGGTAAATCCAGCATGGATTATGAAGTTTTGCTGGTGAACAGCGGAACGTCTGCGCTGACGATCTCTGATATAAGCACATCCTCTTCAATTTATACGCAGACGAATTCGTGTGGTACTACATTAGAAGCGAAACAGGAGTGTAAAATACTGGTTATATTCTCTCCTACGGAAACGGGAGCATCATCTGCCACCCTTACGGTTACTTCTGACGATCCCAGCAGCCCGGCAGAGGTCTTTCTTTTCGGTAACGGCATTACAGGGC
>JABGOS010000156.1 GCA_018645265.1 Deltaproteobacteria bacterium | reverse complement strand
GGCGCTTCGAAATGACGGGATAGGTCTCGTCTGTAAGAAGTTCAATCCGGTCGATAGCCATCCATCATGTCCGCATACGGAGATCTACCCGGCCGGTACCGGTGCTGCCCCGGATCTTGACTTCGACAGCGACGGCAGGGCGGATCTTGTCCAGTGGACAAACGGTACCTGGAAGTTGGATCTCTCCGGTTACGGTACGGCGGAGGATGGTTTTGGCGGCTGGGATATTGAACTCTCACACGCGCCTATCGATGCGAAGTGGGTTGCGCCATATGTCGAGGATCTAAACGCAGACAGTTTCTGTGACTTCATAGTCTACGATAAGGAACACAGCACCTGGTATGTGAAGTATATGACATCTGAAATCCTTATGAATCAGGGGTTGAACGGTCAGCCGTGGATTTGGGATCAGGTGATAAGTTACGATCAAACTACGAATTACTATGAGCCTGATGGGGATTTAATAGAGAGCGAAAATACCTGGACTGATACACGTGAGTTGGATCCCAATCTTTCGCAGTATAGCCGTCCTTATGTGCTGGATGTCGGAGGTGATGAAATCCCGGATCTCACTGTTGCATGCTCCGATGGCTATTGGCGTGTGGATACGGATATCGATGGGCACCAGGTTTATGGTGGCTTAGGTGATTATGATTTTAAGATAAAGTATCTGACAGATGCGCAGTTGGCACAGGCGCCGGGATGGGCATATCCAACAGCCGCATTTCCTTTTATACCTGCTAATGGAAATTACAAGAGTCTGTATATGTACGTTAAGGTGCCTGATGGTTTACCTGAAGCGGGACAGGTTATTGTCATGCCAACTTCAAATCCGAGCATAGATATGCTTGATGGTTCGCCTGTGGATTTCGGTGGTAATGACAGCGTCTTATTACCCGGAAGGTTCGACGCTGGGGATGATGAGCATGGAGTTCCTGCGATAAAGGATCAGTTCGGTGGATGGTTCTATACTACAGTGGCGAGTGACTACAGTGCCCTGTTGCAGGTTCCCCCAGGCGATATATATGGTGGAACGGAGTGTCATCCGATCGTCGCCGATTTCGATGGAGATGGCTTCTCCGACCAGGCGGTTATGTGTCCGGATGAGTGGCGTATCATGTACTCCGATTTGGGGATCTTTCCGAATGACAGAAGTCAGGTCGACCAGGTGCGGTATGTCGGTCTTGAATACGATACAACCGCACTTTCACTTCCAGGTCGTGGTTATGCTGGAGGTATCACCTACGAATATGCACAACAGCTCATAGAAGCATTTCAGTATCTCTATCCTGGTGTTCCGCCTCCTATTCCTATCGATGCCATATACGTCGCTACGCATTAACGAATTTTTGACTTAATTTAAATAACCCTCGTACTCCGGGGGTTATTTTTTGTTTTACTATATCCCAAACGCTCTCATCCCCAAAACCTCTCAAACTGATAAATTATCAATTATCATTTTAGAAGTGCACCATTATACGTCATCGGCATAATATGTAAGTAGCTGATATTGTGTATATAAACAATCGATCTGCCCCCGCAAACCATTGGCACAATACTTGCTATTATAGGGACTACTTAGAAACTTACAGGGGGCAATATGAGAACAAAATCAATAATTTTCCTAATCTCTTTCATGCTAACACTTTGCTGTTGGATGGGAAGTTCGCATGCAGAGGAATTTGATAATCCGTGTGCAGATCAGCCAAAGATAAACATTTGGGCCCATGTGCATGAAGGTGGGGATCTTCAGGAATTATTTGCTCTAAGCGGAAAGCCTTTAATAAATGAGGCCTACCTGTTCTGTTTCGAATCGAAGACCGTCCCTGCTGGTGTTGAAGCGCTTACAGAAGTAAATGACCTACTGATTCTTGAAGTGCCATCCGACACAGTTGGGCAAGCGGTATATATCGATGGGCTCATGTTGAAAGTTGGAGATAACTTCACTGAACAGGCAATTTTAAAAGTTGTAAACAACAGTTCGATTAATGTATATGTCTCCAATCTTAAAATCGCTAACGAAGCTGCTGGCGATTTCTCCTGCCTCGATGTATCCGGCAATACCACTGTTCATACTGCTGATATATCTAACTGTGGCGTTGGTATTAAGGCCGATGCTACCACATCGATTGAGAATTCCAGTGTCTATTCGAACTTTGTAGGTATTGAGGGTTCTCCAGGGGCTAAAGTAAAGCATACTTTAAGCTATGGAAATGATGATTCCAATACTGACACACCTCCAGAGCAGGATGCCATTCGAATTGCAAGGAGTGTCATTTATTACGAGGAGGTTAAGAAGAATGGAATTAGCACGCTAAGGGAGATGGAGGCTAACGATGCTGGTCTGGTTGAGTATGGAAATAAGAAGCCTTACATTGCACTTCCTGAAGAGCTAGGTGAAGCGGGCGGAGAAGTTGAGTTGTATAAAACGGATGGTTCGCACTGTGAAGATGTTATCAGTTTGGGTCAGGCGTGTGGTTATGCTGATGACGGTGTCACAGGGCTAGTGGCTGATTTAATTTCTCAGGATATGGGAATGGATGTTCCCCTTTCGAATGACATCTTGCTGCAGGATGACAGTGGCAACAGAAAGGGTGTCTGGATTTATACATCGCACAAAGACGGTAGTACCACCCTGTCAAAACCATTTATCACGCAGTCAGATGTTGTAGCCTTCGTTCCTCCATATGAGATTCCAACTTCCTCACCAAATAACGATGGCTTAGGTGATTTCCCTGGAACAGGTGGATGGGATCCTTCGGACGGCACAGTTGACCCGGATACCGAGAAGAGCGGTAACAGCAATAGCGTGGATGGTGGATTCTCCGCTTCCTCCGGCTGCAGCGGATCCTTGATAGCTGCCAACCATGTCAGCGTCCTTCAGTGGGGCATGGGCATGTGGTGGGTAGTTATTATAGTTGGCTTACTCGGCACACTCAGAATGGCGGTTGTTAAGATTGAAAGGCAGTGATTAGTAATTAGTGAATAGTGAATAGTGATTAAAAAAATCTACAGACCGAATCGCACCCGCGATCCGGTTTTTTTACTCACCAACATCAAAAAGTGTCCGACACTTTTTATCCATTCTACACAAAAAGTGTCCGACACTTAATTCGAAAAATCGAAAAAAGTGTCCGACACCTTTGTTCCATTTATGGAACAGATATCAGCTGTTGTGGAGGTTATTTAGAGCTATTCTGTGCATACTGTTGATTCATTATTGCCTGTAATTATTTTTTGCCATATATGAGATGAGATGCTTAAGGATAATGAGATACAATTATGGTTGAACGAAATGGAGCTCAGAAAGGAGCGTGGGGAAAAGGTGGGGCCCGTGTACGCTATAGATATAACCGGCGTACCTCCAGAGTTTTTGTATTATAATTAAAAAAACTGATGTTATCCTTATTTCAAAATATAAAGGCTATACTGGGTAAATATTTCATAATATTTACAACTGTCCTGACGATTACTTTCGTGCTGATAGGGGGGATCTTTCTCACCTTTTCGGTATCACGTATTAGGTCTATATGTGATGATACTCAGAGAAGGATCTTTAAACATGTACGCTCTCAGGCTTTGCACAGTATAGAATGGGCCGTTAATGAAAAAAAGGAGTTGCTGGAAACGCTAACGGCAGCCATCGAAGCAACTGTTGTAAATACCGCAAAAACGACGGCAGAAAGTCTTAGTCGTACATTGAGTGTAAGTGCCGACTCCAGTGGTGAGGTATCCAAGGTTGGGATAGCCTCTTCGAATCCGGATAGGGAGGATATCTGGATATACGGTAGTGAGTATTTGAAGCCGGACCGAGGCGCTTATTATAGTAAACGTCATGATCTTATTATTAATGAAAAATATATGGGAGCCATAACATCGAATAGACGATATGCTCCATATTATAAGAAGCTCAGTGAAGAACTCTATGAACCGTTTATGAGGATCTATAATCTCTACTCTGGGATACTGTGGGTATCCTGCGGAGTTGAGAGTGATGGCGGAATCATTGGCGTTCCCCTAGGGGATACACATCCTCAGGGTTATGATGCTAGGATTAGGGGTTGGTATAAAGATGCCTATATGAATAAGGGGTTCGTATGGACTCTCCCTTACGTTGAATCCAGTGAGAAGAACATGGCTCTGGCTGGGACAATGCCTTTAAGAGATAATAATGGTAAGAGACTTGGAGTCATAGCTGTAGACCTTTCTATATCGCATGCCCTGGAGCTCTCAGATCTCAGCTCCCTGTATAATGGTCTTTCGGTTCTGGTAATTGATAGCGGTGGTAAGGTTCTGATCTATGATGGCTACAATGCAGGAGAGTCCTCAGTGAGGGAGGAAGTTTCGATAGTGGAGATTGATGATCTACCCCTGTCAGATTCGGCTATTCTACAAATTAAAAGTTCCAAGGTGGGGATGATTAGAAATGATAATGATCAGCATTCTGGATTCATTATGGTGTCAGCACCTGTTAGTAAGTTGGGTTGGCAAATTATTTCGATAGTACCGGATAAGATCCTTACGCGTGATTCGCAAACCATTGTGTCACACGTAATGCGTATAATGAAAAGTGTTACATTCTCGATTGTCATTTATTACCTGGTGTCGTTAGTAATTTCATTGATCGCCCTCGTGTTTATTGCGAAGAAAAGAACCATGGAAGTCGGAAAAAGGCTCGAGCAAGATATGCAGCCTTTGAGAGCTTTGGTGGATAAATTAGAATTGTATAGCAAAGATGAACGGATATCTTTGAAAGGGGACTCCAATCAGAAACTATGCAAAGAGTTTGTCGTTCTTTATGATGCAGTTAACTCTTTCATCGCTAAGATTGAAACAGCCAAGAAACGAGAAGCCGACCAAAGAATTGCTGTTGCGTTGGGTAGGGTAGCATCCAACGTCGCACATGATATAAGGTCACCCCTATCTGTTTTAAAAACATATATACAACTTGGTGATTTTAAGAGCCTCAATTCGGATGAAATTGTGGAAATAAGGGGCGCTTCAGAACGGAGCCTTGAGAAGCTGGAGAATATGGCCGAGGAGATGCTTGCGTATTCCAGTGCTAAAAGGTTGGATGCCAAACCGTGTGATATGGCGGATGTGTGGAATGAGGTTATGGATTCCGCTAAGATTAAGGCTGAAAAAGAGGGTATAAGGGTGCATGCAGAGGTTGATAATGTATGGGTTACAGCGGATCGTAGCAAGATGGTCAGAGTTTTGATCAACTTGCTTAATAACGCTATAGAGGCGTGTGAAGAAGGTGGAATTGCTTCCGTGAAGATAGGTGAGATAGATGACACGGTGAATATTCAGGTGATGGATAACGGTAAGGGTATTGACAAAGAAGATCTGGATAACATCTTTGATAGTATGTTTACCTCCGGAAAGCGTGGAGGGACTGGGCTTGGCTTAGCATATTGCAAAGAGGTTATAGAATCTCATGGTGGAACGATTGAGGTTGTAAGCGAGGTTGGCAGTAATACTACCTTTAAAATAATTTTACCAAAGGTGTTATAACGTCTTTAGGTGTCAGTGGACCTGCGAATGAATTATGAGTGTTGTATAAATTCTTTATTAATATTTTAATAGTATCAAAACGTGGTTCAGTTTTTTTGCACCAGCCCAAAAAAAGTGTCCGACACTTAATTCAAAAAATCGAAAAAAGTGTCGGACACTTTTCGGGGAAAATGCGTAAAAGTGTCCGACACCTATTTATACGACTATTTCGCATTCTAAATTAATGCCATCAGCGTTCTCTTGAAGAAGGTTCATTCCCAATTCGGTGGCCTCTTTCACGCCATCGATGCCTGAAAATGAAATTACGACCATCATGAGCGATGTGGTTTTTGGGGTGATCATCGCCCTCTGTGAGTCGCTGGTTGGACTGCCGAATGGGCCATCCCCGTCGCGGAAGATGGGTAGGTTTTCGATATTTACGGCGCCCTTACCAATTCCTTGATATGACTCACCGGCGTTGCCGATATCAAATGTAACAGGCGGCGCTATATTTGCCAGATCATACGAACCTACGGAAAAGTGCGTCTTAATCGAAACGATATTGTTTATATCGACGACGTTGTTGATCCGATAGAGGCCCTTGCCCTGAGCGATCCTTCGAAGAAGTGCTTCCGAAGATATGCGATAGCGGGAGGGGTCCTGTCCGATTGCACGATAAAAACTTCGAGACGAATCTATTTTCGGTATTTTACAAATATCGGCAGTGGCGATGTTGCAGTTTTCTGTAACACACGATTCGATCAGAGTATCAAGCGCCGCATTGCCTTTTTTAACTGAAACGTCGCCCGATATTATTCCAAGAGCTACATCCATATCGAATGAAGATAGCCTTTTGCTTATGGTAATGGTTGGATTCATAATTATTTTTCAATGTGGGGTAGTCTATCTATACCTCCACAACGTCATGTAGTATTCGCTGGGAGGTTCCGTGGTGCCTGCGATTACGATTCGTCCCGACGCATCGAATCTTATGGCGTTGCCAAAGTTCTGAGAGGTTTCAGCTACGTAGAAGAGCGCTATGCCGTCCGTACCGAATGATGTATCAGGGGTACCATCGGTGCTAAGCCTTATAATCAGCATGCTGCTATTCGATCCTGATCGTCCACTAGTTCCTGATATTACGGTTCTACCCCTTGAATCAACTTTTATGCAGGTAGGCACGTCAGCGTTGCCGGTGCTATATGCATAAATGCCGTCATCGTTGAATGAGGTATCAAGAACACCTTCAGCTGTATAACGCAGAACGACGACAGAGCCGGCAGTCATTCCATCATCCATACCAGAAGCCAATACGCGATCCTCAGAATCAAATGTGATACTGAAACCCATGGCGATATTGTTGTCGTAGAGTACAATGCCGTCATCGTTAAATGATGTATCGAGATCACCCGTGTCGGTGAAGCGCCATACCGCGAGTTCGATGAAACCTGAGCCGTTTGTGCTTGAACCAACTACCGCGATGCCCCCCTCCGAGTTTATTGCCAATTGGAGTCCGGAGTCATAATCGTTTCCGCCGGCTGCATTATTGTGGAACACGACGCCGTCACTTCCAAAGTCAGTATCCAGTTCTCCATCACTGGTATACTTCCACAGCGCCATATCGGAGTCGGTTGTCACGGCGCTTTCACCGGCTATAAATATTTGATCGCTTGAGTCCACTACAATTCCATTACCGTAGTTGTTGCCACTTTCACCCCGGTTATAGGTAACAACTCCATTGGTCCCGAACGTTGTGTCGGCGCTACCGTCGCTGCTAAAACACCATATAACCATGCTTGATTTAGAGGATGCGTTAAGGCTGTTTCCCGCTACGAATATTCTGTCTGAAGAATCGACTGCGACATCCCAGCCGATGTCCTGTGTTCCGCCCGCTGTGCCCGTGATTGTTACAAGCCCATCTCCTCCACCAAAGGTTGTATCGATCGAGCCATCGGTATTGTATCTCCAAAGCGACATGTAGGTTTCAGAACTGGTATCGACTTGGCCTGTAACGAGTATGCGACCATCCGAAGCTATCTCCACTCCATAGCCAATACTGTTTTCTGTAGAATATTGAGCATAACCATTTGGGGAGATCCCTGCGGTATCAAGTTCTCCTACCGGATCGATTTGAGGTAAACCACTTGATTCAGAGGAGTCCTCGCTCTCTCCGCCGCCGTTCTCTGCAGTAACTACATAGTAGTGGGTGACCCCATCGGTGAGATCAGTGTGTGTGTACGGACTTGTGACATCCTCGATCTTCGTGCCTGTTGACTTTGTAACGTCGGTCGATTCACCCCAGTAGATGTTATATGATATAGCGTTCTCCGAATCGGTCCAGGAGATTACGAGTTCACCGGCATTAT
>JABGOS010000102.1 GCA_018645265.1 Deltaproteobacteria bacterium | reverse complement strand
TCCAAGGATTTCCTCGCAGCAATAGAATCGGATATAAGTGATGTGGAATTCTATGCTGAAATAGGAAAATACCTATCCAGTTTCAACGATGCCCACGTCGGCTTTTCATTTCCATCAACAGCGATATCCACAATTCATCTCGAAATCCGTGAATTCGACAATAAGTTTTACATTTACGACATCTTCGATCCTTCCATTGAGAATATCCATATCGGCGATGAAGTGTTGGAAATGGATGGCACCCCCACAGCTGAAACACGCGACGAATTGCTGCTCTATTTGGGAAAAGGGAATGAATTTACATCCAAAAGAATAGCTACTCGCTACTTGACCTATAGAAGGCAGGAGGTCCTCCCCTTCCAGCCCAATGCAGAAGAGATAACTCTCAGGCTTAAACCTCAATCAGGCGGCGAACCCTATGACGCTACTCTCAAATGGCATAAGAGCGGATATGAATTTGCTGAATTCAATGATCCGGGAATAGATCTGGAATCAAACAAGGCACTGCGAATGGCCAACAATGATACAGCTAACGCCATTAGTAGATATTCAACTTTTATGTATACCAACTACAACTTGGAGCCGGAATATTTCATAGGCTACACCACACCGATACTTCCGCTAGGAGCTACCTTCGTCGAAAGAAAAACCGCCCCCTACTACTCGGGTGTCATACAGGAGGAAGGAAAACGAATCGGCTTTCTTAGAATCCACACATACTCAAGGAGCATGATCGATCTAAACAAAGCCCTCGACGAGATGGAGGAGGAGATATCATACTTTGAGGAAACAACCGACGCATTGATCATTGATCAGACGGCAAATCCTGGAGGCGATGGATGTCACGTTATCAATATGGCGTCACTATTTATGGATAAGCCATTCAAGGCTGGTGGTCACAGAATAAGGGCGAACCGAACCCAGCTGAACTACGTCGAAAAGATGCTTCAGGAAAACGATTTAAGCCCAGAAAATGAAAAGGCGGTTATCATAATCATCGACAAGATAAGGGAGGCGATGGCTACCGGAGAACTTCTCACTGAACCTCTGCCACTTTGTGGTTTCAGCGATACCTACGATCCCTACATCACTTGGGAAGGAAAACAGATTAACTATACTAAACCAGTCCTAGTGTTGATAGACGAACTATCGGCATCCGGCGGCGATCTCTTTCCTGCTATAATGCAGGACAATAACCGCGCAACGCTATTCGGTCATCGCACTGTAGGAGCCGGCGGTGCAGTGGAAGGATTTGAGCAGAGAATCGGATATTCTGAAATTACATTTAGATATACAATCGGAATGCTATGGAGAGACGTACTTGTCGACATCCCAGGTTTTGGTGAAACCAACTACCTGGAGAACACAGGTGTCTGGCCAGAAATCGAGTACAAGATTACATACGACGACTTCATGAGCGATTTTCAATTCTATCGGGATGCGATGATCGAAGCAGTTCTCAGCTTAATCGATAATAAGGTTAAAAATGAAGAGGGGGATGAATAATGAAAGCTCGTTCATTTATTTCAATAGTCGTAGGAATTGCTACGATTCTAATTAGCACATCCGGTATGTGCGATCTCACCCGCAGCCAGAAGATATCCGACGCCGAAACCCTGATATCACTCTTCAAACACCGCTATGCTCCAATACTTTGGAAGAAGGATTATCTTGGAATATCAGTTGATGATCTCGCTGGTGAGCTTCTCGGCGAAGCGTATCGTACAGGCGGAACGGATGAGGATTTCTATGCCGCAATGGCGCGTATGGCCGGAGGTATGAAGGATACTCACATCTGGTTCATCATCCCATCGCATTACATGACACATCTCGGTTTCTACTGTGATTATGTAGAGGGTCGTGCACTTATCGACTACATCAGCAGAAGTTCCAATCCTGAGAATAATTTTCCCTTCAAAAGGGGTGATGAACTCATCTCGATAGATGGAATTCCCGTAGAGGAAATTCTAGAGGATCTCGCACAATACGATAGTCATGGCAGTCAACTCGCAGAAAAACGATTCTTAACGCAGGCTCTTACCATAAGGCCTCAAAGAAAATTCGCACACGTTCCCACTGGAGAGTCGGTTTTAGAAATATTCTCGCAGGATCGAGGCAAAAGCGAAACTGTAACGATACACTGGTTCGAGCAGAACGATCCCCTTCCGAATACAGCCGATCCCGAAGCACGAGTTTCCAAATATAACATCGGCTCATCCGCTGATATCGAGTTACAGTCGGACGATGCGCTTGAGGATTTAAAGAATTTACGATGGTCCGCATTGCTAGAAGAAAAAGCGATTGAAGCTGGGATAGGAAACAGAACTCCATTCTTTCCTCTATGGAAATCATTCAAGAAAATAACGGAACAACCGCTGTTATCTGGAACCTTTAAACTCGATGGGCGCACGATCGGCTTCATCAGAATACCCACCTGGCACCCCCCATCATCGGCACCGTGGTATAAGTTCTTCGAAGAACAGATCCCATATTTCCAGAAGAACACAGATGCCATAGTTATTGATCAGACGAACAACGGCGGCGGCAACCTATGTCTAGCAAATGATATAGCTGGCTACTTCGTTTCAGCACCGATACCCAACCTGTTGTTTCACATCCGAGCCAATAACAAACGTCTCGTCATGTATGAAGGATATGCCAATGAGTGCAAAAGATATGGGAAGAACCAGCCAAAGTATTGTCCAATTATTACTCGTATAGCAAACTCGATCCGTAAGGCCATTACCGAAGGTGATGCGCTTACAGAACCCCTTCCACTATGCGTGGATGATGGCCTCATTCATCCAGCAAAGGATAAGAATGGGAAGCAGATCGTCTATACGAAGCCGGTCCTCCTACTTGCAAATGAATGGTCTATCTCGGCAGCGGACATGTTTCCAGCAACGCTACAGGATGCGGATAGGATAGAAGTCTTCGGCGAGCAGACATGTGGTGCAGGAGGCAGTGTAATAACCTCCGACTACATGGGCTTTACCGATTTTAGAGTCAGCCAGACTGAAACGCTTGCTGTAAGATCCAGGGAGGTCGTAACAACAGACGGTGTGCGCACGAGATATCTAGAAAATGCCGGGGTTATCCCAGACATTCATTATTCGATAACGGTCGACGATTTCATGAACGGCTATGAGGAATACAGGAATGCAGTCGATGCAGCGCTTAGAACGATTGTTAGATAACGACAAAGGGGTAGACAGATGCTTAAGAAAACTTGTTCAGTTCTTCTGTTAACATTCATCATCGCGGTTTCGTCATCAGCGAATGCGCTGTTCACCAGAGATCAGAGAATCTCGGACGCACAGACTTTGATAGCCCTATTCGAACATAGGTACGCACCCCTTCAGTGGAAGGAGGATCTTCTCGGCATATCATTCGATGATCTGATCTCCGGGCTGATCGCAGAGGCTTACAAGGAGAATTTGACCGACCTTGAATTCTACGCTGCGATGGCAAAGTTCAGTGGAGGAGTGAAGGACACGCACAACTGGTTTATAATTCCCTCTAATTATAGAGCGGATCTTGGATTCACCTGTGATTACGTAGAAGGACGAGTTCTAATAGCCGGCATCAATCGCGTTAAGCTTCCAAAGGATCTGTTTCCCTATGAACGCGGTGATGAGCTCATCAGCATGAACGGAACCACCGTACACGCAATTATCGATGAACTTTCAGAATATGCTAGCGAAGGTAATCCACTTGCTGAAAAGCGCTTCCTTGCATCTGATCTTACGCACCGTCGTCAGCGTTACTTCCCATACATTCCAACTGGCAACGTCACATTGGAGATCTTCTCTCAATCGCGGGGCACATCGGAATCGACAGCTCTACAGTGGGAGATGAGGGGTAAACCCCTTGCGGCAACAACGAACAATCCGCTTTTAATTCCGGTTCAACCTGAAATTTCAAAAACAACTGACACCAGCTCCGATGAAATGAAAAATCCTCTGGAAAGACTTCGCTGGTCAGCGATAGATCCTGAGAGGGCTACCTCCGGATGGATACGCGATCCGGAACCGTTCTTCCCTATGTGGGGAAGTTATGTAAATAGGACGGACTCACCTCTTGTGAGCGGTATCTTTCTGCTGAACGGATATCGAATAGGATTCTTACGAATACCCACATGGGCCCCTCCAGGTTGGGATGCATGGCTTGAATTTTTGGAAAAGCAGATCCCCTACCTTGAAAAGGAAACCGACGCCTTGCTTATAGATCAAACCGACAACGGTGGCGGTTCAATATGCCTCGGTGAAACTGTTTCCGAATTCTTAGTTAACGAACCGATACCTGCAAACCTGTTTCAAATTAGAGCGAACCGTCATTTTCTACAGATGATGGAAGAGTGGTACATAGAGCTCACTGGACTCGCCAATCAGAGTAAGGATCAGGAGATCGCTCGAAAGATCATAGAAGAGATAAGAGATGCCATCGAGGAGGAGAGACCACTTACAGATCCGATCTCCATATGCTTTAGCGATGGATATATACATCCTCATACAACCAAAACGGGCATAAAGACGGTCTACACAAAACCCATCTTGATGCTCATCAATGAGTGGTCGATCTCGACAGCCGATATGACCCCTGCCCCCCTTCAGGATGCGGGACGCGCTGTGATGTTCGGTGGAACGACCTGCGGTGCTGGCGGAAATGTTGAGACGACGAGCGTGATTGGACATTCCGACTTCCGCATCAGCCAGACTGAATCCTTAACAGTTCGTCCAACCGCAATCATGACTGAAAATGGTGTTCCTACGAACTACCTCGAAAACGTCGGCGTCATTCCGGATGTGCCATATGAAGTTACCGCTGACGATTTCGTAAATGGTTATCAGGGATACAAAAAAGCGGTCGAAGAAACACTGCTGAAGATGCTAAAGAAATAAGAAAAAAGTGTCGGACACCTTTCCAAAAAGTGTCCGACACCATTTTATGAGTTAGTACTGAACCGAGTAGTAGAAGCTGGCCTTGGAGTATTTGAGAATCCTATCCTGAATCTCCTCCATCTGAACCAACCTGGAATCCGGACCCTTTACATAGTTGGAAATAAGCGCTTCGGCTGCTGCAGCATTGCCGTTCGCCATAATTCCACCTGTCATTTTCATAAGACCCTCGATCGATGCGGGGAGCTTTTCAAAATCGATTTGAAACTTATCCATCTTCTCGCCAGTTTCAGGATCGGTCGTATTAATAAAACTAAGCGCCCCATCCTTTACAAAAGTTCCAATTTGAACCGCTGCAAGCTGACTATACGGCTTAGGACTGCCAGACCCAGTGAACATACCTCTCGAGATATGACCGAAGCACCAGTAGATGGAATGGGTGTAGAGTTTCTTCACCTCTTCATCGGTCAAGATACCCTTCTTCGCCAAGAAATCAATATACCAAAGAGCTCCGGTCTGAGCCTTAAGTTCCTCCAGAACTGTCGCAGTCTTCCCGCCAAAAATTTCAGACGGCGTCATCCCATTAACCTTATAATCAGTATGCGGTCCAAAGTTGTGCGTTACCTCATGCAAAATAATTCCCACAAGACGCGATGTCTTATCATCAGAATAGTACTTCAGAGTAGCTGGAGTTAGAAGCGCTTCAGATTTCAATTGCGCCACCTTCACAGAATCGGGATCCGTATAGAGGTTCGTCATAACTACCGTACGTCGACGTCCCTCCTCAGCAACCTTACCCCAGTTCGGGAGCGACTGTCCGATAATCGCACCCAGGTTGTGTCTCGAATCTCCGTTGTTGAGAATAATCTCTATAAAGTCTGGAAATTCAAAGGAAACCTTTCTTGCGTCATACTTCGGCCCGATAAGATCTGCCAGCCCTTGTTCCATCTGATCTCTCAAAGGATTTAATTTATCCTGCCACTCAAGCGAACTCTGATCGATTTTCGCAAGGGCCATATGAAAACCGGCTTTCTCAGAACACGGATCAAAATAGGTCTCGTCAGGTGCTATGCGCAGATACCACTTGCTGTTTCTCGCATTCATACCTACCCATGCTTCATCAGCCTCTGACCAATCGTTCGTTTCAAAGCCCTTCGCTGCGGCCAATAGATATTTTTTGAAAGCTGCTTCATCATCGCCCAAGATCTTCGCCGCCTCTTTGAGTTCATATGCAACCTCACCCATCTGATCACCGTACACATCTGTAAGCGACAAGCCTTTAAGCTTACCCTTCGACTCCCTCACAACTGTAAATGGATTCAAAAGTTCCTTAGCATTCTCCATCTTGCCCAACTTCTCACACATATCCTTCTGCTTCTGTAGATATGCCGGATATGCATCTGAAATCTTCGGTGGAAAAGTTGTTATCGCATTACAAAGAGGATCATCCTGAGTCTTCGGCGCCTCGCACCATGGCCCCATGTTACGATCGAATAATGCCATGCTCGTCTTATCATTGTCCGGGATTTTCGGTAGGTACTGAAAAGCACCCTTCTGAATCTGATAGAGCTCGTCGATTATCTCACCCGCCTTAACGAGGTGACGCATTAGGGATCGGTCGTTTGAAGATCCACGGGTGAAGTCGGTATTCACAACGGTAGGCCTTCCTTGACTCAACTCCTCCATAACGAGTTCCGCCCTACGCGCCTCTACTAAATTGTAATACATCTCCTGAAATTTGTCGGTGAGTTTTCCATTTGCAACGTAGGGTTTTAGATCAACACCAGCTCCAACCGGTATCAACTCCTTCGCTTCAATCTTCTTGTTATCATTTGCATCGACTTTCCAGAAGAGAGGAACTTCATATGCTGTGGCAAGGCGGTTGAAGTTATCGCGATCCATCGCTGGAACATCAAACTGTTTCACCGTACTTTCCTTTTTAGAACATCCAGCACCAACCGAGAACACCATAACCAGAGCTAACATACCAAGAACGAAACGCCTCATCTCAAACCCCCTTTTGGAAATCCATTATCTATAAATTTCAATGATTGAGGGCGGATATTCGTTCAGGTGCAGCGCGATGTCAATTTCGAAGGAATGACAATTGAGGAACTAAACATAACTTGTTGTTATTATTGGTAATTAGGTGTCATATGATTAATGGCTATGCGGCAATCCAGCTTCATGTACGAACTTTGCTTCAAAACCATCGCCATCAACATCCATATAGATAGGATTCGTCATACCCCAAGCCGATGCACCTATCTTCTTATCGGAATGAAACTCCGTCAGATCAGCAGGATCGAAAGTATCAGGAGCGTTACCACTCTCCTTGAGAACATTCGTAATAATTGGAAAGAGGGAGCGATACCCCTCCGTCTTCCTCGTACCCCTGGCCAAAGCTACGATCCATGTGTCGTCACTTACCTCAATATCAAATGTAACCTTTGCCGTTATAGCACCATCCTCCTCTGCCCAACTTTCAAGGGTTCCCTCGGAAAGTTTAAAGGTCATTGTCGGAGAATAAGTATATCTTGGAATATGGTACGGCTTATAGAATTCCTCTGGATCTGCCGCCACCCCTTGCATTGGAACATCGGTATCATCATCCACCGGTATTGGATCTGTATTCGTATAGATCTCTATAGTATCGAACCAAGCCCATGACGGCGCGCCGACTTCAACCGTAATTTTCGCCTTCGATCCATTATATGTCTCGCCTATTCCCTTCCTTACACCTGAGGAACTCTCCGCGTACATCATAACTACCGGACCTGCCGACACGGTAACCCTTCCCTCTCTGATATTCACAGCATATTCCTCGAGATCGATTGCGTCATGATCAGCACCCATTCCATCGCGAGGATCAACTGAACAGGCTATAAAGTTTCTGGGAAGACCTACCGGATTTGCAGCGCCCCTATGGCTATCTGAATCGGCAGTTGCAGTAACTCTCATACCTAAATTCAGCAAGTTAAACCAAGTAGGAAGTGCGGAACGGAAGAATGCATCTCCATCATGAAGATGTGGACCGATAGACAACTCCATCGCATCGAAATTCGTAGATACCAATCCGCTCGTGCCAAACTCCAACGGAAAGGATGTACCAGAAGTCCTGGGAGGCATTCTCCTCTCAACAGGATCCGCATAGCTCATCAAAGGCGATACACCGTGTGTATCCATATAGTATGTGGAGGGTACCCACCCACTCGCC
>JABGOS010000070.1 GCA_018645265.1 Deltaproteobacteria bacterium | reverse complement strand
CGCACCGAGCCATTGTTCATAGAGCTCTTCATGCTCACGATAGAAAGGTGGCACCACAAACTGCGCGTCGCTCTCATCGACATATCTTTGGCTGAGCTGCGAATATCCCCATCCAGCGCGGTGCCTTATGAGTTCGTGAGTGAGAGACCTGCTGATTCCAGTTATTAGAAAATTCCACACAGCGTGTTCCAACACTGACCCGTGATGGCTGGATATGATTCTATCCAAGTATTCCGCATTTGTCTTTCTGCCTTTACCGAAGGACATGTAACAGGTTCTTCCAGCAGCCTCTGCGATAACTTCCGCAGGGACTTCAGTATCAGTCTTGAAGGCCATCCCCTCATCATCAAGGAAGGCATTCAGCATATCCTTATCGAGAATCTGTTTTCCAACCAAGTATACTCTAGGCTCTGTGATTATTTTATTTTTCTTCATGAACTCGTACCCTCAAAAGCACACACCTGTTTCTTGAATTATATAGATTTAATTACGAACACCCCATCGAATTACCACAATTCAAACATTTATAACATGCTCCATTTCGGACTGTAACATGCCCACACTGATCACAGAAGGGAGCATCCCTCATCATACCGGAGAGCTGTGCATTGCTAGCATTCGACATATGCTTCGTGCCCTGCTTACCAGTAGCCTCTGAGATACTTACGACAACGTTAGACGTTGTAGCAACCTGCGCACCCATACCAGCCGCTGCAGATTTTGTAGATACGACCTTCGATATTGCCGGCATCGCACCTCCATCGGCCTTTTCCTTCTTCTCCCTCTCATCCTTCTTCGCAGCTTTTTCAACAGCCGTGGAACTCTCAAGTTCCATCTTCACATCATCATCCTTCGTTGGTTTCACCTGAACAAAATCAGTCCTGCCAAGATACTCCATCCCCAGGAGTCTGAAAGCATAATCGATAACTGATGTGGCCATCTTTATATTCGGATGGTCTACTATCCCCTGCGGCTCAAACCTGGTAAATGTAAAACAGTCGACATACTCTTCAAGTGGAACTCCGTACTGCAGACCAAGTGAAATAGCTATAGCGAAACAGTTCATCATGCTTCTGAAAGCAGCTCCTTCCTTGTGCATGTCAACGAACAGCTCGCCCAACGTACCATCTTCATATTCACCAGTCCTAAGATATACCTTCTGCCCTCCAACCCTTGCCTCCTGAGTAAAGCCTATTCGCTTTCTCGGCAATCTTCTTCTCTTCGGCCTTGGCATCTCATCCTTAGCAGCTATACCGTCAGCAATATCTTCGGCAACAGTCTTTTCTGCATCCTTCTTTTTTCTTCTGGAAATAGAAACAAGCGGTTGTGCATGTTTCGACCCATCCCTATATAGCGCAACCGATTTCAAACCCAATCTCCAAGATTCAAGATAGAGCTTTTCAATCTCCTCAACTGTACATTCATTCGTGAGATTGATCGTCTTAGATATTGCACCAGATATAAAATGTTGTGCAGCGGACATCATTTTGATGTGTGCCATCGGCGCTAAAAATCTCTCACCCAATTTTCCACATCTATTCGCACAGTCGAATATAGGAAGGTGCTGATCTTTCAGATGTGGCGCACCCTCAATCGTCATCCTACCACAAGTTGTGTACCCTGCATCCTCAATCTGCTCGTCAGAAAAACCAAGGGCGTGTAAGAGGTTAAACTCCGGAGCGGTATACTGTTCCTCTGAAATTCCAAACCTCGCCATCGCCTCTTTGCCAAGGACGTTCACGCTAAACGCATAGGAGATATCAAAGACACCGGGAAGCGCCTTCTCAACCCTAGCCAGATCCTCATCCCCAAAACCCTTATCTCGAAGACTGTGTTCATTTATATGAGGTACGCCGTTGAGAATATTCGTTCCTTTTACATACGTGATAATATCGTTGATCTGCTCCTGAGAGTAGCCAAGCCTCCTAAGAGCCATGGGAACGGATTGGTTTACGATCTTAAAGCAACCACCGCCAGCGAGCTTCTTAAATTTCATCAGTGCAAAGTCAGGCTCTATACCGGTCGTATCACAATCCATCAAAAGACCTATGGTCCCTGTGGGTGCGAGAACTGTAACCTGTGAATTTCTATAACCCCACCTTTCACCGTCAGCGATACATTTATCCCAAACATCTTTTGCTACCTTGGTAAGCGCCATCTGTCCGTGATCTTCGGAGATGTCATATGCCAAATCCCTATGCATCCGCATCACCTCTAGCATAGACTCACGGTTTTTCGCATACTCCTCGAACGCTCCTATCTGCGATGCTATTTCAGCGGATGTAGAATATGCTGTACCGGTCATGATAGCTGTCAGTGTAGCACAGAGCGCCCGGCCTTCATCTGAATCATAAGGAAGACCGTTTACCATGAGAAGCGTTCCCAAATTTGCGTATCCAAGACCCAGAGGACGAAAGAGATGGCTGTTCTGTGTAATCTTTGCAGTAGGGTATGAGGAGAAATCTACAAGAATTTCCTGTGCAATTACGAATAACCTGCAGGCGTGCATAAAGCCTTCAACGTCGAATACGCCAGTAACCTCATCGTAAAATTTCATCAGATTTACCGACGCTAGATTACACGCACTGTCATCCACGAACATAAATTCACTGCAAGGATTGGATGCGTTAATCCGTCCAGATTTTTTACAGGTGTGCCATTTATTGATTGTAGAATCGAACTGCAACCCTGGATCCGCACAATTCCACGTCGCATCAGAAATCATATGCATGAGTTTTCTGGCTGAATGTGTTTCACAATCTTCATCGCTGGTACGAAGTTTCGTCTTCCAATCTTCATCGTTCAGATAGGAGTACATAAACTTATCAGCAACCCTGACGGAGTTGTTTGAATTTTGGCCGGACACAGTCTTATAGGCTTCACCGTTGAAGTCTGCCGGATAGCCCGCCTCGATAAGAGCCGCTACCTTCTTCTCCTCATTCACCTTCCAGGAAATAAAATCGACAATCTCGGGATGGTCTATATCTAGACACACCATCTTCGCGGCACGCCTTGTTGTACCACCCGACTTCGTTGCCCCAGCACCACGATCCAAAACTTCCAAAAAGCTCATAAGGCCGGAACTCGTTCCACCGCCTGATAGTTTCTCGAATCTAGAGCGAAGGTTGGAAAAATTTGTGCCGGTTCCAGAACCGTATTTAAAGAGCTTCGCTTCATTCTTTGCGAGCTCAAAGATTGACATCAAATCATCGTCTATAGATTGGATGAAACATGCAGAGCACTGAGGTTTTTTATATGAGTTGTCAGTCTGTTTATAATCTTTTTCAGCTGGATCCCAATACCAATTACCCCCGCTACCCTCAATTCCATATGAGTGATAGAGACCACAATTAAACCAAACCGGCGAATTGAAAGCGCCTATCTGATTGGCGAGCATATAGGAAAGTTCCGCTTCAAAAGTTTCGGCATCATCCTTAGAGGCAAAATACTTTCCGCTCTCCTCACCCGCCCACCTAATCGCCTTTACAATTCTTTCGACCACCTGTCTCAACGAAGTTTCGTGAGTAGTCTTAGGAACACCGTTTTTTCGGAAATATTTTGAAACAAGAATATCGGTGGCGAGCTGCGACCAGGCTTCCGGAACTTCCGCACCATCCATCTTAAACACTATGGAGCCATCGGAATTGGTGATCAGGCTATCCCTTTTGATATACTTGATTTCATCCAGAGGGTTCGTGCTAGTTCGTGTAAATTTCCGGGGTATCGAGACTCCCTTTTTCGTAGCCTCAAGTGCTGCTTTTTTCTTTTCCTTCACTGCCTTCTGAGCCGCCTTTTCCGTCATCGATCCCCCTTTTGATCATCCCTTCCTTCAAGATCTGTGACAGAAAGAGATACGTCGGATAAGTCAAAAAACCAAGTGCTATGTTAAATTTTTATCGCTGTTTTTCTGTGGATAACTCATAAAATGAATATAACTTTGAATATTCAACAGGTTACATCGGTTTTCCACAAATCACTAACTCTTTATCCACAAGATATTGTGTGCTGATTAAAGAAATAACCACTATATATAGTGGTGTCAAACAAAAAAGGGGATAAAAAAGGTTTAAGCTTGCTTCTCCATATAAATTGCCGATATAGACCTCTCTCTGGATTATGCTAATAATTGTGATGAAAATTACTGATGAATACTTATAACGAGCAAAGCTAGATGTTATCGATATTTAAGGTGGACGACCGATTTAAACGCTTTAAATATAAGCGCTAGCCAATATAAAAATATTTTTTTACCATTTTATGAACACTTAAAAAATTAGAAGTGAGATTATGGATTCAGGGGAAACAAAAAAAACTTCGTCAGAAAACAAAAGGGTTTTGGGTGATGAATGGGAGAACTGGAACGGCGCCGATGACAGCGACCTCCAGGAGGGAAACTTTCTCTTTCTCATAACTGCTGCCTCGGTTGTTATGCTATTGAATATCGCACTTTGCGTATTCGTATACCTCATATCACCACGTCTTACAGAGTGGCATGTTTGGATACCAACAATAGCATGGGTCTCTGCGTTTATATTCATAGCTTTTACACTTACGTGGTTTCTACAATTCGCCCTAACCATATCGACAGGAAAAGATTTTCTAGTTCTAAAAAATCCCATCAATCCGATCTTTGACCTGATATTCAATGGAACATTTAGAGTGGCTAAGTTGTTTGGCATATCAAGGGATAGGATGGGGCATTCATTCGTACGCTCGTATAACAGGATCTCTAAAGCTACAAAACCAAAGGGTAGAAAGGAGAGGTTGCTAATCCTCCTTCCAAGGTGCCTTGCTAAAGAACAGCTTAAGGAGATAACCTCATTAAAGAACCTATATCCTATTCACATTAAAACAGTCTCAGGCGGAGAACTCGCTAGAAAACACATCAAGGAACTGATGCCTTCTGCGGTAATAGGCGTAGCCTGCGAACGCGATCTCGTAAGCGGAATTCGTGATGTAGGTAAAAAATTGTCGCTTATAGGAATTCCAAACAAACGTCCTGACGGACCTTGTAAAAACACCCACATCGACATGAAAGAACTCATCTCAGCCATTGAATTCTATGTTGGGCCACCCTCGGAAGACCTTGGGTCGCAGACAACAGAGGACAACCCAAGCGTCTAAATTTATTATTTTCTTTTTCAGTCACATAACGCCGTAGCGCGGTGCGTCATAACTTCGCGTAGTCATTGGTTGATTTCCATATTTGTAGTTGGTAGAAAAATCGACCTATGAAGAAAATCATCCTAATAGTGCTGTCTTTATCCTTAATCGCAACTTTCGGGTGTAGCGCGAAAAAGATCGCAACCGACACGATTGGGAAAATCGCCACCGCGGGGATGGCATCCTTTGAAAATGAGTCTGACGTGGAATTTGCTAGGGAGTCTGCACCTGCCCTCATAAAAACGATGGAGGTGCTTCGTTATGGCAATAAGAAGAACCGCGACACCCTCACCCTGCTAGCGAAGGCCTACGGTCAGTATGCCTTTGGATTCCTCGAAGAGGATATGCTGAAATATAAGCGTGGTTCCAAGGAATACATCAAAGCCAGGGAACGAGCGGAACTGTTCTATAGAAGGGGTAAGGAGCATGGAATAGCAGCATTAATTGGGAACTCTGGCATGAAAAAGGGTTTTAAGGGGCCCTTTCCCGAATTCAAGAGGGCCCTGCAAGGTCTAGGTAAAAAATATGTTCCAGCGCTTTTTTGGACGGCCTTCAACTGGGCCAACTGGCTGAACTTAAAGGCGGATGATCCCATGGCGATTGTGGATCTTCCAAGGATCGAGGCGGTTGTAAATCGCGTTTTAGAATTAGATGGAACTTTCTGCTATGGCTCAGCACACGCCCTTATCGCAACTATATTATCCTCACGTCCCAAGATGTTGGGTGGCAATCCGGAATTGGCCGGCAAGGAGTTCAATGAGGCAATTTCAATCGAACCAAACTATCTCATGACGAAGGTTCTCTACTCACAGTATTACGCAAGGAGAATCAATGATGAGAATCTATTCGAAACTACACTAAACGAAGTTATTACGGCGGACTTAGCCCTTCTGCAGAGCCAGATGCTCGCAAATAAGCTGGCAAAGAGAAGAGCCCAAATCCTCCTAAATATGAAGAAGGGATTATTCTGATGAAAAAAAAGATATTTTCCACACTGCTTATACTCTTTGGAATTTTCACGTGTAGAATCGTGCAAGCTACTGATATCAAAATTGCGATACTCGCCCCCGAAAACTCCACCTGGCATAACGTTATAACTGCCATGGATGAAGAACTTAAGAAAAAAACGTCCGGGCGCGTGAAACTGAAAATTTATGCGGGCGGCGTTTTAGGTGATGAACGCGATGTGATCAGGAAGATGCGTATCGGTCAGGTCCATGCCGGCGCATTTACCGGACTTGGTCTCGGGATAGTAAACCCAGCCGTGCGCGTCCTGGAACTTCCCATGCTCGTTTCAAGCTATGAAGAAGCGGATGCCGTGGCAGCAAGGATTCAACCGAAGATAGAGGCCGGCTTCAAGAAGAAGGGGTTTGAACTCCTAGGATGGGCAGAAACTGGCTTTGTAAACATCCTCTCTAACAAACCAATTGCGTCCAGAAAGGATATGGACGGCAAGAAGATGTGGGCGTGGGAGGGGGATCCTCTCGTCGAAACGATGTACAGGGAATTTAAGATCGTTCCGATCCCACTACCACTTACAGATGTCTTAACTTCATTGCAGACGCATCTTATAGATGCCGTGTACGCACCGCCGTTGGCTGCAATCGCCCTTCAGTGGTTTACACAGACAAAATACATCACCGATCTCAAACTCGCAGATTCAACCGGCGGAATATTGATAACGAAAAAGGCGCTCGCAATGATCTCACCGGCAGATCAAGGTATCCTAAAAGCAACTTCCAAGAAGTATTCCAAGATTCTCGTCGGTAAAATCAGAGCGGACAACAGGAAATCATATTCGACCCTTATTAGCACAGGGCTTAAGTCTGTGGTAGTTCCACCTGCAGAGGTTGAAAAGATCAAGGAAACGAGCAAGAAAGTCTGGAACGCACTAGTCGGCAAACTCTACTCGAAGCAACTGTTAGATGAGGCAATCGCTGCAGTAGAGGAATACAGAGCTAAAAATAAATAACCCTCCTCAGGAGAAGCCTTGCAGAAAATCATCAATTTTTTCAGCGGCGTTGATCGGGTATTTGCAAAGTTCGTTAAGAGCTTGCTGATTGTAATCCTTCTTTCGATGGTTGGATTCGTCGTTCTGCAGGTGGTACTGCGAAACGTCTTTTATAGTGGAATATCATGGGCCGATGTCGCCACAAGACACATGGTCCTTTGGGTTGCCTTCCTAGGCGCCATGCTTGCCACAAGAAGCAGGCAGCATATCTCAATAGATGCACTCACCAGGATGATTCCACGCAAAGCTAGAAACGCCGTAAGAATAGCGCTTGATATGCTCTCGTGTGTCGTCTCAATTATATTGGCTAAGGCTGCCCTTGCATTCGTTTTGGAAGAGAGGGCCATGGGTGCAGAGCTTTTCATAGGTATTCCGACGTGGGTCGCGCAGGTCATCATACCATTTGGTTTTGCTATGATAGCGATAGAATATGCTATCGGCGTATGTCTAGACATCCATCGTATCGTAAAGGATGGCGATAGACACGTTGCCGGAAAGGGGCGTGAGTGACAACTTTCTATGTCATAGCACTCCTGCTCTGCGCTATATGCGGCGCTCCCCTCTTTATAATAATAGGTGGATTGGCCCTTGCTTTATTCGCGGCAACCGGAATCGACCCGCAGGCAGTGATCATCGAGCTATATCGACTTGCATCCGCACCCATGCTCATAGCAATCCCCCTCTTCACATTTGCTGGATATCTACTTGCGGAATCTAAGTCGCCTGAAAGGATGGTTGAGCTATATCGTGCATTATTTGGATGGATGCCGGGTGGACTCGCCATTGTATCATTCGTAGCCTGCGCATTCTTTACAGCATTTACTGGTGCCTCCGGCGTTACTATCATCGCGCTTGGTGGACTCCTCTATCCGATACTCATAAAGGAAAAATATTCAGAGAAGTTTTCTCTAGGCCTTCTGACAACTGGCGGGAGCCTGGGCCTTCTTTTCCCCCCCAGCCTTCCGCTGATTCTTTTTGCAATCATCGCACAGGTAAATGTTGATGCGTTGTTTCTCGCAGGAATCATTCCGGGAATACTATTAATAGCACTACTATCCCTGTTCAGCATAAGGGCTGGAGTAAAATCCGGTGTCACGCGGCAACCCTTTGAGTTGGCACGTGTCAAAAAGGCTTTTTGGAATGCAGCATGGATTGTGCCACTTCCACTAGTAATACTCGGCGGTATATACGGAGGAATCTTCACTGCCTCTGAAGCAGCTGCCATAGCAGTCGTATATGTTTTGATCATTGAGGTGCTAATCTACAAGGATATAAGCATACATAGAGACATACCGAAGATCGCGGCAAACTCGATGATCCTCGTAGGCGGTGTGTTGATAATTCTAGGATGTGCGTTAGGTCTTACGAATTACCTCGTCGATGAACAGATCCCCATGAAGATCTTGGGGGTAATGAAGACTTTTATCACCAGTAAATTCATGTTCCTAGCCGTGCTAAATATCTTTCTGCTCGTCGTCGGCTGCCTCATGGATATCTTCTCCGCAACGATCGTGGTTGTTCCATTGATAGTACCTATAGCGAAGGAATTCGGCGTAAACCCAATACATCTTGGAATAATCTTTCTCACGAACTTAGAGATCGGTTATTCCACCCCTCCGGTAGGAATGAACCTCTTTATTTCAAGCTTTAGATTCAAAAAACCTATTCCCGAACTCTATCGCGCGTCACTTCCATTTCTCGGAGTACTCCTCGTTGCACTGATAATAATCACATATGTGCCTGATCTCTCATTGTGGCTTGTGAGACTCTTTGGGAGATAAATGAAGGACAGAAGTCGGAAAACAGAATACAGATCAAAGAAAGCGAACCATAGCATTCTGTCTTTTGTTCTCTGATTTTTAAAGGATAGTTATCGAAGTAAAAAGTCGGTAAAGCAATGCGGTGCAGAATCCATACATTTAAATAGAAGCCTGACATAACCCGTTATTCCAAAGCAGGATATAAGGGTCAGCGGATGAAAGAGAATGTGTCTTGCTGTTATCGTTCCGCGTATCATCGTCTTTGCCTCCACCCATAGATATTTGCATAAAGGGTGCCAAGTGGTGCTATAAGATGCGGCCTGGTTATACCTAATGAATACAAGATGTTACAAGCCTTCAGATATGTTGTTTGAATGCTATAAACGCCATTTTGAGGGGATAAGTCACCTGCACGTGGGGTATCTGACAGTTTAAAAAATCCCCAAACAAGAAGAACTCGCTTGGGGATAATTCGCATTTAAAATTAACAATAAGTACCACGCACTTATTTTCACTCTCGAACTATTTATATTCCACACTTACTATCTCAAACGTTCTAAGCCCTTTTGGAGTTTTCACCTTCGCCTCGTCACCCTCCTCCTTACCGATGAGCGCGCGGGCAATTGGGGACTCGATAGAGAGCTTACCCTTGGAGATATCCGATTCATCAGTCCCGACGATGAAATATGTCAAATGTTCATCGTTATCCAGATCCTCAATTGTAACGGTAGCACCGAATGTAACCTTATCTGATTTTATACTCTTAGGGTCTATAATCTGTGCAAGCGACAACTTATGTTCAATCTCCTGCATCTGTTGACTGATCAGGGACTGTCTCTCCTTCGCCGCATCGTATTCTGCATTCTCAGAGAGATCACCCTTCTCCCTCGCCTCTTCTATATCTTGAACATTCTTCGGACGTTCAACAGACTTTAGGTGTTTCAACTTTGCCATCAAAACTCTTTGACCCTCGGGGGTCATCGGTACTCTTTGAGTCATAAAGACACCTCACGATCAAAAACAATACCGCCCTCAGTTTTAAAAAGCTGAAGGCGGTATTTCATTATCAATAAAACGACTAAACACCGTAGAAAAACATTAGTCAAGACGGTTGAATGATTGACAATTTTTTCAACAAGTTTAAATTAAAGAATATGGGGAGTGTCATACCAATCAATTCCAGCCGGATATTCACACAGGATGATGCTGAAGAGCTGCTTCCTGTAGTTAAGAGGCTGACGGAACGAGCTGCGACTACAGTTACGGACCTCCAGGAACAGTTGCGCTGGACGCCTCAGGAGGAACCCCTTTACAAAAGGCTCTCTAACAAGATCGAAAGCACAGTAAAGATATGGGCGACGAAGATATCACGCCTCGGATGTGAACCTAGGGGGATTTGGCTCGTCGATTTTGATGCCGGAGAAGGGTGGTTCTCCTGGCGATTCGGCGATGATGGGCTCAACTTCTTTCACTCTCATAAATTCTCAATCGACAGAGCACTTTTTTCAGAAGAACTTCCCACTTGACCGGAAAGACCCTATAGGACAACCTCTGAGGCTTGAGAAATGATCGCCCTTGCAAAACGAGGAGTGTCTATATGCCAAAACCTACGATAAAACAGATCCCGATAGGCCCGATGATGAACTACACATATCTCATAGCGGATGAGCAAGCCGGGGTATGTGCTGTAGTTGACCCCTGCTGGGACGCAGAAACCATCTTCTTGGAAGCCGACAAGGTGGGGCTCAAGATAGAGAAGATACTTCTAACACACACACACTTCGATCATGCAAACGCTCTTGAGCCGCTTTTTAATAAAACCCACGCATCTGTCTTCGTAAACGTTGCGGAGGCCGCAGAAATTCCTAGTGGAATAGAGAAAGTTGAAACCGGCGACGGTTATAAGATTGAACTCGCAGGACTCAATATCGAATGCCTCCACACGCCGGGTCATACACCCGGTTCTCAATGCTTTTTAGTAAACGATTCAATATTCACAGGGGACACCTTATTTGTAGACGGATGCGGACGCGTTGACCTCCCGGGCGGAAATCCTGGGGAAATGTTGACCTCCCTCAAGAGGCTCGCCTCCCTAGACGATGGAATAACCGTCTATCCCGGACATAACTACGGCTCCTCGGAACGCTCAACCATTGGGGATCAGAAAAAAAAGAACCCTTATATGAATGCGAATTCCGAAGGAGCGCTGCTATAGGATGATTATGAAACCATTCCTGGAAGTTCTTACGGACGAGGGCTTACTCGCCGACGGTGCAATAGGAACTGAGATCTACAAGCGCGGCATATTCATCAACAGATGTTTCGATGAGCTGAACGTTTCAAACCCCTCTATAATAAGGGATATACATCAGGATTATGTAAATGCGGGTTCTGGAATAATAGAAACAAACACCTTCACTGCAAACAGACCGGCACTCGCCGCTCACGGATTTGAGAATAGGGTCGACGAGATAAACCGGGCGGGTGTGAAACTCGCTCGCGAGGCTGCAGGATCGAAGGCGTATGTCGCAGGATCGGTTGGTCCCATCTCCTGGACAAAGAAGGATACAGGCGGCATGGAGCGCGAGGAGATGGTCTCCATATTCAGCGAACAGATCAAGGTGTTAACTGATGAGGGCGTCGATGCCATACTTCTGGAAACTTTCACACATCTTGATGAACTTCATATAGCATATCAAGCTGCTCGCGCCGTAGGTGATACCCCAATCATCACACAAGTTTCGTTGAAGTATGTCGGCGAAGGTGATTTCGAAGGAGTTCTTCCAGAATATGCAGCTGTCGCCATGGATCACTGGGGTGCGGATGTTATAGGTGTAAACTGTTGCGATGGCCCTCAGGGTGTATTCGAAGCTGTGAAGAGGATGGCAGCGGTCACACATAAGCCACTATCCGCAATGCCAAATGCAGGGCTTCCGCAGATGGTTCAAGGAAGACTTCTATACCTCGCCAGTCCGGAATACCTTGCTGAATACGCACGTAGATACGCACAACTTGGAGTAGCGTTAATCGGAGGTTGTTGCGGAACCACCCCTGAGCATATTCGTGAAATGAAGAGATTCTTAAAGGCAATGAAGCCCGCGACGAGAATCGGAGGAACCGCTTCACAGCATGAAGAACGGATTGTAGTCTCCGCTATACCCGCCTCGGAAAAAAGCGAGTTTGGAAAAACACTTGGAAAGAAGTTTTCACTCTCCGTCGAAGTGGATCCTCCCCTTGGAATCGATCCAAAAAAAGCACTCGATGGCGCAAAAATTCTACAGGATATGGGCATCGATGCGGTAAATATCGCCGATGGTCCAAGGGCGATGGCCAGAATGAGCCCTCTAGCACTTGCAGTGCTTATCAAGGAAAAGGTCGGAATCGAATCGATCGTACATTACTGCTGTCGCGATAGAAATCTACTCGGTATTCAAATGGATTTAATAGGCGCATCCGCGCTAGGTTTGAATAACGTTCTGCTCGTAACCGGTGATCCCCCCAAAATGGGACACTACCCAGAGGCCTCTGCTGTATTCGACATCGACTCCGTTGGTCTCATCAGGTTCGTGTCGAATTTAAATAGGGGCCTCGACTTCGCCAGACGGCCGATAAAGCAGGCCACCAAATTTTTGATCGGATGCGGAGTCAATCCTGGAGCTGTAGATATCGACCTGGAAGTTGAGCGCTATAAGCAGAAGGTGGAATCTGGAGCAGAATTCGTCTTCTCACAACCCATATACGACCCTAAGCTTCTTGAAGATTTTTTCAACAGGACCGCTGATATACCGAAAATCCCATTCTTCATAGGTATTCTACCACTCGCTAGCCTTAGAAATGCCGAATTTCTGCATAATGAGGTCCCTGGTATGCAAATTCCCAAGCACGTCTTAGACAAGCTAGGGAAAGCAGCGACTCACGAAGCCCAGCAGGATATCGGACTTTCAGTAGCAAAGGAATCACTAAGGGCAGCACGCAACAACGATGGAGTAAACGGCGCCTATATCTTTCCACCTTTTGGTAAGTACGGGATGATTAAGGATTTAATAAAGGTTTTGAAGTAGATTCAAAAAGTGTCCGACACTTTTTGGGTTAGCAAATTTCGTCGAAGATTACATCTGCAAGTGATGAATAGATTCGGTCAGCACCTTTTAGCTGCTCAATGACATGTGTTGTGCTGATCGCTATACAGGTGAGCCCAGCGCTCTTCGCCGCGCGTATACCCTTAGGTGAATCTTCAATCGCTATGACGTTCTCAGGCAACAGAAGTTCCTCACTCCTATCGACTAACCCCTCCACTGCCCTTATATATCCTTCCGGGTCAGGTTTCCCCCTCTTCACGAAATCGGATGCTACTATAGGGTTGAAAAACTCAGACCATTTTAGATGGCGCAGTATAAACTCGATCTCACTGCGCATAGCGCCACTGCATATCGAGAGGAGATATTTCTGAGCGAGTTTCGGCACAACTTCGGATACACCTGGAATCAGGGGGATGTTGTGTTCCAACATATTCATGCTCGCCAAAAGCTTTGCCTCTATTAAATCAGCCTTCTCAGAATCGGCGAAGTGATGCTGATGGATCCTACCAAGAACATCGAGCATGTCGCGGTCATTCATGCCTATATAGTTATCGTGGAACTCATCCTCGTCGAACGATATCCCGAGCGGCTCAAGTGCGGAGAGCCACGCCTCCATGTGGACAGGTTCCGTATCAGTAATGATACCATCGAAATCAAATATTATGGCTTTGAGTGTCATTTTTTTGAAAGATATCCATCTATGTTTACACCGGTCAGCACGCCCTGCGCAGCCGAGATAGCGGGGAGCTGAGGCCTTCCACAGAGCGCATCACCACATGCAAAGATACCCTCAATGGATGTCGCCATGTTCTGATCGACCTTAACTGAACCGCTTTCCGATAGATCCACAATCTTTTCCAAGAACGCTGTCGTCGGCTGATAGTCATGCACGTATGTGAAGACACCTGCAACATCGAGCTCCTTCTCCTGCCCAGAGGAAAGGATGTTGATCGATTTCACATGATCGCTTCCGTTAATTCGTTTGAGGCTTGTGGAAAAGTGCATCTCTACAGCTTTGTTGTTCTGTAATTTATCCAAAAGATGGTCGCTTACATCCAGCTTGCTCGACGGAATAACGAAATGAACCTTCTCTGCAAAACGTGACAGAAAAAGCGTCGCCTCCGCAGACCTTTTATTTCTACCAATAACAGCTGTAATTCTCTTGGCTATGGATGGTGCATCTGCAAGTGCATCGTGCGACACACCCTTTCCAAGAAGCTCCTTCTCACCGTGAAGGTAGTTCGATCTGGAAGCTGCACCGGTAGCAACAACCACGGCACTGGACGTGAATTCACCATTATTATCAGTCATGATTTTGATAGGCGCGTTATCAGCGGCTATCGCAGAAACCTTATCTTTTTGAAATTTAACACCTTCCAGCTCTGCTTGTTTCCTCATCCTCTCCAAAAGCTCGCGCCCCTTCAAGGATTCCGGAAAACCTGGAAAGCAACTGATATTCCCAAGGCCACTCAGGTAGCCCTTCGAATTATCCATATCGATGATCAGGACCTTCCACTTACACCTTGCGATAAACATCGCCGCTGAGCATCCAGCTGGCCCACCACCGATTACAATAACATCGTAGTTACTCTGCATATAGATTCACCCCAGATTGAAGAACCTGATGCTATATGTGAGCCGATGCGTTGTCAAATAACGCTTTATTGAGAGGATAGATGATATCAAACCTCGGAACTGATGAGATTTAGAAGAGGCTCTGTTGAGGATCCGGCTCCAATTCTTCCGGATGGGCGATCTTCCAGCTGACCCCTGCCCTCCTCTTTCCAGGACCGTATTTGGAGGTGAAGAACAACTCACCCTTATTTGCTGCATATTCAAAGATGTCGCGGGTTATCCTTACATCATCTAAACAGTATTTTTTTAGCTCATCCATCATACCATCCCTGTAATACCGGATGGCATCAAGACCGCTTCCGCTCTTGCTGGTGCCCAACGTCGCCTGAGCTACGCTGTCCAAGCTCACCCTATGCCCAAGAACCTTCACCAGCTCCTCCATAATATCAAGCTGTGGATGTTTGGATAGACTAAATGGCACATATTCCTGAAGTATCGGCACATCAAAGCGTCTACTGTTAAAACCTACAAGGAGTGGATTCCCTTGTAGACGCTCGGAAAATTTACCTAACTCGGATTCCTCATATATAATGAAATCTTCATTCTGATAGTCGTATGCACCAAGAACCGATATCCCGAGTTTTTTGAAGTTATCCCTTCCACCCACATCGGAGAAGGCGTTCTTTGTTTCAATGTCGAACACTATGATATTCTTACCCATGGAGCCCAACTATCATAGAAGGGCCATTATGCAAGAGTCTTTGTATCCCTCAAAAAAGTGTCGGACACTTTTTTGACGCACTGGGAGAAAAGCCGTATATCTGTAATCGGAGGGTTGCTATGAAGGCTGTAATTCAGAGGGTTTCGAAGGCAAGCGTTACTGTTGATGAAAAAGTCGTCGGCAAGATTGGATGGGGACTGCTGATACTGCTCGGGGTAGTTGAGGGGGATACCGAAGAGGATGCAAAGCTCCTCGCCAAGAAGTGCTGCGAGCTCAGAATTTTTGAGGATGATAAAGGTAAGATGAACCTCTCCGTAAATGATATTAAGGGTTCAGTTCTCGTCGTCTCTCAATTTACCCTGGCTGCAAACTGCAGGAAGGGAAGAAGGCCTTCGTTCGACGATGCTGCACCTCCTGACACAGCCATACAGCTTTACGAACTCTTCTGCAGTGAATGTAGAGATTGTGGATTGAAAGTAGAAACCGGCCAGTTCGCAGCCCTGATGAATATCGAACTGACAAACGATGGACCGGTTACGATCATTCTGGATAGTGCTTTTCTCTAGTATAATTCATTAGATGAGGCTGTACTCACTCTAATACAAAAATGCCGAACATAAGAATGTTCGGCATTTCAAACCAATGACTGGCTGCAATCTTAATTAACACCATCGGTTGAACATAACGCACCGGCTACCTGTTCAAGTTCGTAGACTTCATATGCTTC
Organism: Deltaproteobacteria bacterium; assembly: GCA_018645265.1. Taxonomy (GTDB): domain Bacteria; phylum UBA10199; class UBA10199; order 2-02-FULL-44-16; family JAAZCA01; genus JABGOS01. Next base: position 35,250 of record JABGOS010000070.1, on the reverse strand, counting down.
AGTACTATCTAAGATTCCATAAATTCTATCGTAACATACTTGATAGCCTTCATCTAATATTATACCTTGGGGAGTCTCACCACCGCACAACTTCTCGGCTGTAAGTTCTCGTTGCCCCTCATTAAGATCTAGATCATTTAATAGTATCGCCATAATTTCATTATAACATTGAGGGGTGGTGTCATTATAGTCATTACTATATGTCTGAGTCGTCTGTTCATTACAGAAGCTTGCCGCATCATGATGATCGCGGAAATAATCCCTTACACACCTGGCCTCTGCAGAAGTTAATGAGCTGCGTAATCCTGCCAGGGCTTGGGCACTCAGGCCAAACTTATCTATCGTCTTCATGATATCACCATGTATACCCTCAGGAAGATAGCCGTTGTTTACATAATCTTGAACCTGTGCAGAGCTTATTTCATACAGACCATCCATATCCGAGTAACTTATATCATGAAAAGCGCTTATCAGTTCACACTCAGGGGCTTTATCCAAACCACCGAACTTGCTATCACCCAACAGCTTATCCATATCATAACCATCGCACTCGGATATTTCCGCAACGGTTTTAAAATTTACAGCAAGCCACTGTGTAACATCATCAAGCTTTAAATTTAGCGCTGTAACATTAAGCTTGAAGTTGGATTCCATGAACGGATCATCGTACTCTTCACTTTCCAGAGTACCTTTATACATTTTGGATTCCATCGATATTCTATTTCCCGATACGACATCACCAAAATCCAATGAATAAGTACCCTTTATACCGGACGGAACTGCCGTAAAGGCTGTCGCCAAGCCCGCCTGTACATCTGAAATCGCAGGCACATTCTTTGCCAGCACGATCTTAATTGCAGCGGTTGGCATCATCTTCTGCCAAATGGCACGCTGAGGACAAACATCCTGAGATTCATCTGAAATACCTCTGGCATAATCGAAGAACTCTTTGCTGGTAGCCATGACATACTTTCCACTGGCAGCTCCGACATATAAGCTCTCAGAGCCATCCTCGCCAATTGGTATGATGGCATAGTCCTCAACAAATTCTAAACCTTCAGGATTCTTCGATGATAGAAACGCATTCAGATTAAAACCCTCCCCTAAATCACCTTCCACGACAAGCACGGCAGGAAATGGTGGAAACTCATCATCATCCTTGTCATCATTATTAGAATTGTCACTGGGCGTGGTCTGATCACTACCATCTGAAACACTATTCATACCAGATACTGCCGCTAAACTACTCTTGGCATGAACGGCACTGGACTTGACCGTCATCTTAAGTGATTTTGCAGCTGTTGAATTGGAACTGCTCTCCTCAAAATCAGGAAAGATCGCTCCAAAGCATGCGGAACGAATTTGTGTTTCCGGATTTTGAAATGGTGTAAATTCTGAAATCAACTCATTGGCCGCACCTATCCCAAAGAGCTGAAGCAACTCTGACTGGTACAGCTTGCTGGCATCGATGCTACCTGCAAGCTCTACGCTTGGGTGTATCTGGGATATACAACCATCACAGGCCACAATTGCGGCTGTAGGGGTGCCATTCTCCAATTCTGCCTGAAATGCCTCCTCAGAACATGCAGAGAAGGTAAAGACCAGCATGATTGATATGAATATTAATGATATTTTTTGGTATCTCATTTGTGCCCCCTTGGTTGGTAGAAATATAATGATGCAACAAATGAGCCATAAAAAATGGAGCTAACCCCTTGATTTTACGTTTTTTACAACTACTATCCCTTCTCATTTTGATACCTTTCTAAGCATACAGTCAGAAAACCAACATGGATCGATTTCGGTTGAAAGAGGCTTCAACCTTATCTATTGTCCCTCACACCTACGATCTGGAGATATCCGCATATGGTTTGGAATTACAAAGTATTGAAATCACTTGAAGTTAATACACCGGTCATCCCTAAAGATGATGAGCGTATCGAAACCTACTCTGAAGATACGATGTATAGAGGCTCTCCCGATGCTGTCCTGATAGCCAGGGATGAGAGGGAAATTACAGAGACACTCAAATTCTGCAATAAAAACAAGGTACCTATAACCTTTTGCGGGACACAAACATCGATGACAGGTGCCTCCGTTCCGGATGAGGGGTTGCTGGTTTCGACGGAACTCATTGAAGGGGTTGAGGATATCTATCAAAATGAGAATGGAACCTTCGCCGTAGTCAAGCCCGGGACTGTAACTGCTTTATTTCAAAAGGAAGTTGCCAATGCTGGTTATTTTTATCCAGTAGCCCCGACCTCCAGAGATCAGTGCAGGATCGGCTCAAACATATCAACAAATGCCACCGGCGAAGATTCGTATAAGTATGGTCCAGTCAGAGAATATGTTCAATCGATCGACATTATAATGCCGGATGGATCGAAGAGGGTATTAACCAGGGAGCCAGGCGAACACCCAACGTGGGTAAGAAATAAAGCTGGCTATCTGGTAGAATGGGGAAACCCGATAGACCTTATAATAGGATCAGAAGGTACGCTTGGATTTATTTCTAGAGCGACGATAAAATTGCTGCCGAAAGCGAGGCCGTTCTTCTCCGCATTGATTCCATTCAGATCGAACTGGGATGCTCTCAATTTCGCAATCGATACAAACCTCAATGACAAAGATTTAAATCCTAGGACGCTCGAACTTATAGATAGTGGTGCACTTAAGTTGATGAAGACATCCAGGACTTTTCCAGAAATTGATGAAGAGATCGGTTCATTACTCTACATAAAGCAGGAGTACGATGACGATGAAGATTTTGTAAGATGGATAGAGGTCTGGTTGAAGAAAATAACTCATACATGCGGAAAAGATCTTGCCGACCAGACGATGGTCGCATTTACATATAACGACCAGGAGATATTCAGATTGTGGCGACACAGAATTCCCGAAGCAGCAAATGAAATCGGTAGAAAATACTGGAAAAATGCTGGTGGAAAGATAGGAAGCGATTGGTGGGCACCGATGGACAAGCTTGCTGAAATGATGAGACACTTCTATTTGGTAGCAGACGCATCAGGACTTCCATATATGGGTTATGCACACATAGGCTGCGGACATCCGCATACAAACTTCCTCTCACAGAACGCCGTTGAGAAACAAAAGGCGTTGGAAGCGTTAGCCTCCTGTTGTAGAAAGGCGGTTGAACTGGGAGGTGGTGTAGCTGGCGAACACGGTATAGGCAAAATTCACACTGACCTCATGCCGATCCAATATTCTCACGATATTATAAATAAAATGAAGGCGTGGAAGCGTGAATACGATCCAAATTGGATATTGGGTAGGGGAAATATTTTTGAAGCGCCAAATACCTAACCGCTAATTTTTGAAATTTGTATATTGCGACTCTACCAGGAACGTACCGGACCAACATCTACATGCACGAAACCACTTCCACCGTATACGCCAACACCGCCAGTTCGGAGTGATCTGGCGTACTGTCCGAGCTTATGTTTGTCGACTCCGGGCATCCTGATATCCATTGCAAGGCCTCGCATATGAAGGCTGTTGTGCGCCACCCTGCCCGAACGCCTTGTAAGCGCTGCATTGTATTCGGGGCTTCTATAGCCGGAAATAACCTGGACCTCTTCCACACCAAAATTATCCTGCAGGTGATCAATGAGCTCTATAAGCTTCAGCGATATCGGATATTTTTCACTCTTCCCGTGACACCTCAAAGTATGATTAACAGCACGTAAAGTCAGATCGTCATAGAATCCATCTTTATCCCGATAGACTATCACAAGTCTTTCAAATGTATGGGTGTCGATTAAATTGATCTTTCCATCACCGGTGAAGCGAAATGGAGAACCATGATTGATCGCGGTTTCCAGGCGGCTAGCTGGAAACGATACGACAATCAAAAAGACCAAAAAAGCTATGGTTCGGACAAACCTTGCCATCGTAACTCCTCAATATTATTATCGACCGCATGGGTGGATAAGTTTCGCGTTTTTTTAAAAGGATGGCACATGAAAACACTTAATATCATTAGCTTTTTTGTCGTTTGCCTATTTTCTTTCACAAGCCTCTCGGCGGATACGGTCAAAACACCGAAAAAGGGGGATGGCCGGCTATCCCTCTTCAGCTACCATCTGAAGGAATATATAGAGGTTGAATATAGAAATGATGGGAAATACGACAAGGAGGCGCTGGCAAAGATCGAAAATGTCTTTAGATCACGCGACGGCAAGAGTCATAAAATCGATATCAACTTGATCGAGATGCTCGATCAGATCCAAGATCATTTTAATGCCGAGACCGTAGAAATAATTTCAGGTTACCGAAGCAAGGCATTTAACAACATGCTAAGGGCTGACGGACGCGGAGCTGCTAGCGAAAGTTTACACACGAAAGGACTCGCTGCAGATATTCATCTCGATGAAATTCATGAGGAAGAGCTATTCGATTACGCAAAATCCCTGAAAATTGGCGGTGCAGGTCTATATCCTAGATACGCATTCATCCATGTCGACACAGGGCCGGTTAGGACGTGGGGTGAGAAGGCGTGGCCAAAGAGAATCCTGGTAGGAACGGAGAACAATCCAAATCTTACCTGGACAGCAGTTACCGACAAGAATATCTACGACAGGGGCAACTCACTTGACGTTGTGATTACAAATAACGGCTATGAAAAACAGAAATTTACAACTAAAAGCATGTGGCTGGAACGCTTCAAAAAGGGCCGCTGGTCAGAGCATGAAAGAATACAGGTAAGAGGTGGGGGTAAGCGTCTTAATGTGGGTGAAAAGACAAATGTCGGTTGGACGATCCCGCACACACAGTCGTATGGTAAATATCGCCTAGTAATATTTCCTAACAAATCTAAGGGCGATTCCCCCATGTATTCCAATGAGTTCTACATAAAGAAGTGAGCAGTTGATCTTTAAAACCGCATTCAATATGTTTCGTAAAATTTTGGAGGATATATGCGACTTGGCATTATGAGCGATACACACGGCAACATAGGCACCATGCAGAGCGTTGCCGATAGGATGTTACATGAATTTCATGTAGATAGCATTATTCACCTTGGCGACGACATGAAGGATACGGAGCTATTGAACACGGATGGCAAAAAACTCTATGCTGTGCCAGGGATGTACGAAGATGCTTGGAATGATAAGAATGTCCAGCATCGCATGATAAAGGAGTTTGACGGCGTAACCTTTCTCATCAGCCACACCTCTACACGCGACAGCCATGATAGAAAGGGGGATATGAACCCCGAACGCGCTAGAAGCAAGTTCAAGGCAGATGTTCTTCTACATGGACATACGCATAGACACAGGGCAGTGGAATCAGCGGATGACGGTTTAATCGTGATCAATCCTGGTCACCTGAAGGATGCACACGATCGAAATTCACCGGCTAGCTTTGCCATCATTGATGTGAATAAAGGGAACCTCTCCGTTAAATTTATCGGACTAGATAACACCCTGCTCGGAGAGGAATTCTTTGATCTAAAAGAGGCCTCGATCAGGAATGAGTAAACCAGATCGACTAAAATGATCCGCCATGCAGAAAATTCAAAAAAGTGTCGGACACTTTTTTCATTCGACTCCGCCGTGAATCAGGGAATAGGTGACATCCCTAATATGTTCCGTCTTCAAGAAAGCGCTCCCTTCTCTCAACTGTATAGAATCGAAGCTATGTCTTCGCACAATATCGCCCAGTATAAGCGTGGAACTATGCGCCCTCGTATCGGACGACAACCCCATCCATAGTTCCATATCCTGTGCACATTGGGAAGGCGGAGATGCCGACTGATTGCATTACAGCATCCAGCCGTGCATTTATAGTCAACATATTTGGAACGATTAAACTATCCGGCATTAACACGGACATAACTACACCATCCTTGCAGCCTGCCATATTTGAAATGATGTCGGGGTGACGAACGCAGGGTTCGTCTGCATAAATGGAAGAACATAGCTGCCTGGCTGAATAGGCACGTGAACCTGAAGGTTCCAATTCTTACTGGAACCCATCCGACCACTATAATAATCTGGCAACCTGTGTCCCTGAAGTATCAAAAAATTTGCAGAGGCGCCCAGCTGATCCAATGTTAAATCACCACCTGCACCAACCACCAGTTTTGCATCGATCGTCGCTTCGGAACCAGCGCGCTCGATATTACTCCTTACCTCACCAGGTAGACCTAAGAGGGCATGTTCCGTATGAATAGCATCTATGGAATCATCTGAACTCCAGGAAACCTTCGCACCCATCTGAGCAAGCGTCGTCATACTCGATATTGCAAACCCCGGATTATCCTCAAGCACTGAGATGTCAGCCACAGCCTTACCGGTAAACTTTTGTATTCCACCAATCAACGCCCCTATAGCGAGATCAGCCCTGGCAAACGTTCCTTTGAGTCCACCACGCACTAATAGATCAACCAACTCAGACTCATCCACCTGTGAAAGGTCTGGACCCGCCTGAATTGCCTGTAGTGCGCCAGATATCCAACTGTTGTTTTCATGTGCAACCGGAGTAACACATCTTGCGGCTGTCATACCCCCAGACACGATCGGGGTGATATCATCAGGGAGGCGAAACCCATTGGACGATCTCAAGAAGTGACCGACACCCACGTTGGAACGCAGCGCTGCAAAGCTCACATCGATCATCCCATTTAATTCACGAAGCGCGTGATCAAATCTGGCATACGCACCTCGCCCGTCATCTCTGATTAGACGATTTAATTCTGCAAAAGCAGCTATTGATTTCGGGTGATCGGTATCAAGCCCTGCAAGCTCACCAAGCATCTTTACGAGATCCCTCCTCATAGATGCATTTCCAAGATCATTCAAACCGCCTTTAATATATCCGGCCAGCCTAGAGCCCTTACCCCTTATCTTATCTCCAACAAGAGGTTTCGGCCTGTGTGGTTGAGCGTTGATTGCACCTGAAAAACCATTTATGAAAATTGTACCCTTCGGTGGAGCGGCTCTCTCCACACGATAACGTTCGCCGACTAGGTACAGAGCTGCATCCGGATTGCGTTTTGCCGCTACACTCAAACCCTCCGGATTACTGTCGATAGCTGCTACTAGATGATCGCTTCCGACAAGGGTCGGTATGGCATGCCCCTTAAATACACGAGCAGATTCTTCCGGCTCAGACCTAAAGGCAAAAGCTGCATTTCGATCCAGAACGGGAAAACCGCTGAGCCTCATATTGCTTCTTGTTCCATCGGCTAGAGTGTGAAGTCTTCCAGAAATATACGCTATCTTTACATTCAACGCTCTCAGGCTATGAAGAAATGTCAGGACCTCACCTTTCAAGGAGGCCTTTTTAAGATGGACGTCGCTCAAAAAATGTTCTGCTAAATACGTTTCAAACTCATCCTCAAGACCCAAGCCCTCGAGCCCTGCGTCACGAAGAACATCTCCAGCACCCAAGTACTCCACCTCCACAGGGTTGAACTTTCTTGCGATATCCAAAACCCATTCCTTTGATGTCCCCCATTCAAATCGCTCATCTAGAAAATCGAGTAAGATCTTTTTTACCCTTGTAGATGTTGTGATAGCAGAATCATCTAGATTAATTGTTACAACAGGTCTTTTCCCTAGCTCAGAAGCCTGTCTGATTCCTCTAATTATTGGAGCAAACGCTTCATGCCTGAGGATAAGTGGAAGATCTGCAAAATCTACCGTTCTGTTTTCATTCATGACAGCAAGTTCATCATATGCTTCAAATGGATCCATTGAAAGAGCACCAGCCTGAAGGCTATCTGTAGAATCTGGGGGATCATCACGCTTAACGTGAATTACGACACTCCTCTTGCCTTTAGGATGATGAAAACATCTGTTCGTTTGTTCGGTAGTATTGTCAGCTAATCCAAGATAATAAAGCTCCGGGCGTTTATCCATGAACAATTCAATCGTATCTGCCTTCTTCGGTTCACCATGCGCACCATCGTGTATAGCATTCCTCTCACCATCATCAAGCATGGCCTCACTCAGCTCATCCCAAAGGCCGGCAGCGACGAGAGCCAAATACGATGCAGAAGCTCCATTTATCAACATATCCTTATGCTTGTTACGTATGGATGCGAATATAGTTTTTAGTGGCACGCCCCTCGCCTTCAATCGGCGCTTCAGAAATCTAACAAAATGAACCATACCCTCTATTTTTTCTTTCTCCTCTATACTACGAACAGCATCTGAAAAATTTGCCTTGTGATATTTTTGAGCTTCATCAATGATCTCTCGATCCTTTATTCCAAGATCTGCAAAAATCGTCTCCGCATCCCAGGTTGTAAGTGGCTTACCTGTGGCGAGATAGGCTTCAAGCGTTTCCCTCACCATATCGACCTTCGGATTGGTTGATTGATCCATCCACTCCAAAAATAAATTTAAGACAAACTGTCTAACACTGAACAAGGTTCCATCGAGATCTAAGAATAATGTGGGTATCGTACCGTTCTCTTCATACGCTTCCACTGCAAGCGCCTCGAGTCGGTCAATGATATCTATAATTCTAAATCTCTCCCTAACTGAATCGGGAAGAACGAGCTCAACGGAAGAACCGTTAGGGGAAGCGCCCGGTTTAGATATGAAAAATTCATCGCCACCATTACCCCCCCTAGACACGTTCAAAATATGAGGGAGTGCTAACGTATCTCCATGGGGAGCGATAAACACCCTTGCCCCCTCGTGAAATGTATCGGCGACCTCACGATCGGTCAGCATGTCGCGCAAAACGCTTGCAGCGTCTTGGCCCAACATATGCAGCGAACTATGTCTCCACGCATTCAATGCAACTTCCGTAACCTGCTCAGAAATTTTATGGAGCTCAACACGCCACCTGCCTTCATTCGGATTTGATACAGAGTGCAGGACGAATCTTTCAGCATTCACACGTCTTAAAACTTGAAGCAGTTCTCCCGCAGGCCTTGTAGTAATATCGACATAATCGTTTGAATCAAAAGTTTGAAACCATGGTGGTAGATCTTCATCTGGAAGGGCACTTAAGTCCGGCATCGTTGCGACTGCCTCCGCCATCTGGGCAATCAGCGTGCCGAGAACGCCCGGATTATCGGCGTTATCCATATAGGCCCTGGCAAGCCTTGGCCTTCTCGCAGCAAGCCATGCCCACTGCACCCCACTGAAGTTCAATTTGGTATGAGATCCTGCCTCGCCAGGGGTCAACCTATGCGGAATTTCACCTTCATCACCCCTTTGAAAGGGTAAAATAACAACCGGCCTGGTTCTAACAGTTGAATCACTGACCATCACTGCCCTCCGAAAGATGAATTATAGAAAAAATGCATCAACGAGACGCACTTCTCTCTATCTCCCTTCCGATTCACAATCAAGCTGATTAATATTATTAGACGTACAGGAATGCCCCAGATTTGACGAAATCATCTCTGAGAGCCTGTACATCCCAAATATTTCATCTGATTATCGCTTTACCCAAAAAATTGTTGCGAACTTTTATGGCAACTTTTACGCGTTTCGACCGATAATAGTAATGGAAGGAAACTCTTAACATGCTGACACCGGAAATTATAGATCGCTTGAATAAAGAACGGGATAGGCAAATACCTGCTATGCAGGAGTTAACCCTCCATCTACCTGAAATTATTGAATATGATACCCCTGCAGAAGATGAGGAGAAAAGGGAACGCTCTAGGGTTATCGTGATAGACCTTCTATAAGCCCAAGAAGGGGACTGAAGTGAATAAAAAACGGCAAAATCGTAATGATTTTGCCGTTTTTTTATTATATTTAGCTATATTTACATCAATAGCGGTGAAATTACGAGCGAAAGCACACTCATAAGCTTTATTAGTATATTGAGTGATGGCCCCGCCGTATCCTTAAACGGATCTCCCACCGTATCCCCAATTACTGCAGCTGCATGCCTAGCGCTTCCTTTACCTGTATTGTTTTCAGGATCCTTAACCTCACCCTCGATCTGCTTTTTGGCATTATCCCACGCCCCCCCTGCGTTCGACATGAAGATCGCCATCATTACACCGGAGACGGTGACGCCAGCAAGAAGTCCACCGAGCGCAGCCGCATCACCCCAGATCCACTTCGACCCAAAGCCGACTATGATCGGAGTCAATATCGCCAAAAGCCCTGGCAATATCATTTCCCTTATTGCCGCACCGGTCGATATATCGACGCACTTGGCGTAATCTGCCTTGGCCGTACCCTCCATCAAGCCAGGGATGGAACGAAATTGTCTTCTCACCTCTTCGATCATGCTGTTTGCTGCCTTACCAACAGCCTTCATAGCCATGGAACTGAAGAGAAACGGAAGCATTCCGCCGACGAGAAGTCCGGCCATCACATCAGGCCTCGTAATATCGATTCTCGTAAGACCGGCCTGTTCACGAAACGCAGCAAATAGTGAAAGTGCGGTAAGCGCTGCCGAACCAATTGCAAAACCCTTTCCGATCGCAGCGGTAGTATTTCCAACTGAGTCCAGTGCATCAGTTCTCTCGCGAACCTCTTCACCTAGATCGCTCATCTCCGTGATGCCTCCTGCATTATCGGCGATAGGCCCATATGCATCGACGGCGAGCTGAATACCGGTTGTTGAAAGCATGCCAAATGCCGCAATCGCTATTCCGTAGAGCCCCGCCAGTGAATAACTGACAATTATTGCTATCACTATAGCAAAGAGCGGTAAGGCGGTAGAACGCATTCCCACCGAAAGTCCTGCAATGATGCTGGTGGCTGCACCAGTTTTCGATGCTGAGACTATCTCCTCAACTGGCCCTTTCTTCATAGCACAGTAATGTTCCGTCAAAAGACCAACAGCTACGCCTGCACCAAGGCCGACTACTACAGCACCCCAAAGTTTCGCAGCGCACACATACATTCCACCAAACGTAAGACCATCTGGAGCCAAGAAATTTATAATAAAATATGCAGCTACTACAAATATTATAGCGGCAAGAAAAGTGCCCATATTGAGCGCCTTCTGTGGATTGCCGCCCTCCTTCGTCTTGACGAAGAAAGTTCCTATAATAGATGCGATAATTCCAACTGCCGCCAGTGCGATTGGGAGCATAACAGCTGTGAAGCCCGCTGATATTCCAAGCACCATAGAACTGACGAGTGAGCCCACATACGATTCAAAGAGATCGGCACCCATCCCGCAAACATCACCTACATTGTCACCTACATTGTCCGCAATGGTAGCTGGATTTCTTGGATCATCTTCAGGAATACCCTGCTCAACTTTTCCGACCAAATCCGCCCCTACATCAGCGGCCTTCGTATAGATACCACCGCCCACCCTAGCAAAGAGAGCAATCGATGATGCGCCGAATGAAAATCCGGCGAGAATCGGCAGCACAGTATTCTTCAAGGCTTCGGTATGTGCTCCATACATATATGTCAGAATTAAAAAGAGTGAACTGAGACCTAAAACACCAAGGCCAACAACGCTCATACCCATGACCGCCCCACCCTTGAAGGCAACATCAAGCGCCTTGTTCAAACTTGTGCGTGCGGCATTTGCTGTCCTCACATTTGCCTTTGTGGCTACACGCATTCCAAGAAAACCTGCAAGACCGGAACAGAAAGCTCCAACCACGAAGGCTAAGGACACGAGCCTTACGGGACCCTTGTTAACCACCGCAAATATAATGGCGGCAACAACAACAAAGATTGCGAGGACCTTATACTCCCTAGATATGAAGGCCATCGCACCTTCGCGTATAGCGCTTGCAACTTCACGCATACGATCAGTTCCAGTATCGCATGCCGACACCTTAGACGCCAGGAATGCGGCATAGATTAAAGCTAAAACAGCTCCGCCTATGGCCACCCAGGCGATGTAAATACTTTCGGACATTTTAAAGCTCCTTTCTTGAAGTATAATTAAAAATTAGCAATGAAAAATTAAGATTTAAGAGTTGTTTTACGTTTAATTCCTAATTTTAATTCTTCATTCACCTATACAATAACTTCGTACACAATGCATCGGTTTACAGTAAAAACAAGCAGACAAACGAGAATACCGCATACGTCTCAGGCATAGCCGCAGCTACGATACCGTTTCCTAATGTATTTCGGCCTTCACCTATCGCCCTGATTCCCGCAGCGCAGACTTTACCCTGATATATACCGCTGATAAGACAGGCGACGCCTACTAAAAGCAGCACACCACCAATCTCCGGGTTTGCCGCGAATGCATCCTTCTTGAGAATGCCACCTAGTAGAGCATAGATACCCTGCGTACTCGGAAGAACGGCAAGAGGCATCACAGAGAAGAACTGCTTATCCCCTATACCAAGCGCAGCCTGAAATGCTACCGACAATCCCCATGCGGAACCCGCCAGACCCAAACCGATTCCGAGATAGAATGACAACTGATTCAACACTGAATGATCCATTATATTACCCCCTTACGTTATTATTAATTATTTAAATACAACAATTACGCCTTGGACAACGGCTTATAAGGTGTGCCCGTGAGTTCAACACACTTCGGAAAAGCCTCGACCGCATGAAGCCTAGCCGGATGAACGAGCGCGCCAATTATTCCCATGGCAAAGTTAAAACTATGTCCCCCCAATAGAACTAAAATTGCAAAGACATCTCCAAGCGCTGGAACCGCCGCTCTAACATCGCCAGCAAGCATATTGACGACCGACGCAATGGCAGCACTTGCTATTCCAAGACCGAAGAGCCTGGCATATGACATCACATCGCCGAGCAAGCCGGTAAGTCCATATATATTCCACATCCCTATACCAATTCTCTTTGCAGGGTTTCTTGAATCTGATGAAAAGAAGAGAATAACACCAAGGCCTATTCCTAAAAGGAGATACCAGTACGGAACTTTCAAAACACCGAGCAGCCCACCCCACATCACAGCGATTACCCCAAGTTTACACAGTCTATCACCAAGCTTCCTGAGATTGAAAAAGGACATAAGCAGGGCGATCGTCAGATGAATTATACCTGCACCTATGGCGATTTTAAAGAGAAGCATCGGATCTCCCACGCCAGGAGTCACATCGATAGGAATCCACCCTCTGTTCTTAAAACTGATCCCAAATATCGTACCGGTTAGAAGCCCCCACACGACAGTCATCGATCCGAAGAGTATGCACATATTGGATACAAATGAGATGCCGGGAACCCTCTCCTTCAAAAATTTTCTCATGAGGATTGCGGCAATGATCATGATCAATCCGTACCCTGCATCTCCAAGGCATATACCGAAGAAGACCATCATAAATGGTGCAAAGAATAGCGCGGGGTCCAACCCTCCATATTTTGGAAACCCAAGGAGGTGTAGAAGTGGCTCAAAAGCACCAACGAACCAGGGATTTTTTGTTTTCACCGGGGGAATTTCGCCATCTATTGGATCCCTAACCTGCATGTATGATCTGCTAAAACTATCGTTAATGCCCTTCCTTACACCCTCCACGTCATCCACTGGCAGCCAGCCTGCAAACGCCACCAATGAATTATCCTCAAAAGATCTATCGAGGGTTTCAAAAAAATCCCTCTCCTCCTTCAGGAGAACGTTTTTTCCTCTAAATCTCTTTAAATATTGAGCTGCTAGATCTATCCGCTCGGAGATAGTCGCAAGCTCCTTCTTCACCTTATCTATATCATTATATAGGTATGAGAGGGCATGTTCCGGAATCTGGTTTTCCTCCGCGCCAGCAATCTCAATTTTTTCTCCGTAATTCACGGTGGAAAAGAATATGGTCTTACCTCGATATATTTCATGAAGATGTATGCCATCTGGTATGGCAATCTTTTCAAAGGCCTTTATCCCAACACTCCACAGCTGAATAAAAACCCCTTTATCCTCCAAGAATTTTATACCATCAGGATCGAAGTCACCCCACACCGTCTGTTTACCTATCTCCCTCTCCAGATGTGCAATTCGCTCATGAGCCTTCTTCTCATCCGCTATCCAACTTTCAACCTCCCATATCTTTGGGGGACTCTGTGGTGTGGGGGTTTTTTTTGAACTCATCTTCCTATTTTCGAGACACCTTATCACCGCACCCTGCACATGAAGCTTATGCTCCATTCTGACGAGCTTATCGCTTTCGATGGGCTCCTTTATATGCTCAGGATGAAGAACGCCCAGCTCCTGCATCTTACGAAGGAGTGCCTCACCCTCCCTGGCGAGGGTAACGAAAAGTACTTTTTTCATCGAAACTATAGCCATCGTCGTTTCCTACAATTCATTAATCGGCCAGCATCCCAGCCTGTGCAATCTTTGCTATCATAACGGAGGACCTTTCGTTGTCCTCAAGCCGACCCTTTATATATCTTATCAAGTCCTGATATTCTGGTATCAAGCGCTTCTCAAAGAGGTTGATCCTCTGCGTGGTAATTTCAAGCTCTTCAAGAAGGGCATCTAGCGCCTTCTGCTTTGCCTCTAGCCTCGCTTCCGTTTCAAGCAGGTCCCTCTTAAGCATCACGAAGATATCAAAGGAGGGGGGTGTTATGAAGAGACTGTAATTAATATCTTCGAATTCCACCGAATCAACAACGTCGAGCATAACACCCGCTATGTTGACCTCCTTAGTTGAAACATTTCTTACCTGAACCATCACGTCCACTTCAGGATGGGGATTTGACTTTACGCTTTCGAGCAAGATTTCATATCTCCTCTTGATCTCCTCGAGCTCCTCCTCCCACACCAATATTTCCCGGTTGAGCTGTTTTCTGCGTAGATCAAGCGTAGGCACAGCGCGTAGCAAACGCTCTGTGCGCTGTTTGTAAGTCCTAACCTGTCCCTTCGAAACTGTAGCCATGCTAGTTTAGTTCCTACCCCTTATAGTATTCATCCAATACTTCTTTTTTAATTCTGATAACCCTTTTTGGCAGGATTCTTATAAGCTCCCAACCCAAGTCGAGCGTCTCATTCAAACTGAGATTCTGGCTGGCTGGTAAAAAACGACTCTCAAACTCATCCGCAAATTTGAGATATGCTAGATCGACCTCATCGGTAATGGAAAAGCCCATCTCCTTCTGTTCTCTCAAACCCAGAGCATTGGCATAAGCCGACACGCACGCATCCATAATCGGACCATGATCCGATCTCGTCTCCTTACCTACGACCAGGCCCTTGAGGCGAGAAAGACATTTCATAATTACAAAGCCACCCCGCTCAACCGGCAACTGCCCCTCTGTAATGTAACCTGTAAGGTTCGCAACGATATGCGAAAGATCGTTATCCGGAACAGAATTAACGCCTATGATCGTAACCGATCCTCTTTCCCCACCGAAGTTAACAGCTCGCTCATAAATTCTTGCAAGCCTACTATATAGATCGCCTGGATATCCATCACGACTTGGAATCTTTCCCTGTGCATTGGAAACCTCCATAAGGGCATCCGCATAACGAAGCATGTCGGTTATCACAACAAGGACGTGTTGTCCGATTAGCGCTAGTTGTTCAGCAAAGGCACAGCATATATGGGGAACGTTCAATCTCTCGATAGGTGATTCGCTCCCAAGGTTAACACACATTATGGTTCTCTCTGCAGCTTCCTCCAACACCTCGCGAAAGAAGATGTACTCCTCATTGAGAAGACCCAAACCTCCAAACACAACGCTAAAATTTTCCTGACCCGCAACCCTCGCCTGTCTGATGATACGAGCCACGATATTATTAACATCCTCGCCAGGGAGTTTATAGATCGGAATCTTCTGTCCCCTTACGATCGTATTTGCACCATCTATTGATGGAATTCCTGTTTCAATATAGCCCTGTCCCATCGCTCTCCGCGACGGATTGACGACCGGACCTTCAACCGGAACCATCTTACCTTGAATTTCAGGTCTGCCATCTCTCGGCTTTCCAATTCCGTCGAAGATTCTGCCCATGACATATTCAGGATGAAATGGAAGCTCGAATGGCTTTCCCATAAATTCAGTCTTCTGAGTTGTCTGAACCCCCAGACTTCCCTGAAGCGATTGCATGTAAACAGTATCACCGTGGATTTTTACAACCTTCGCATAACCATATCCTGGCAAGAGGGCCTCTTCGCCCATACCAACTCCGGTAACACCCTTAACCTGCAGAATTGGACCATCGATATTTTCTATATCACAGTAGACAACCTTCAATTGTTACCTCCGTTCTCCTTTTCACCACCATGTATCGACTTCAGGATCTTGTCATATTCAGTCTTATAGTCCTCAGAGTAATTCGCCTGAACGATGTTGAATACCAAATCCTCTTGCGCGCGGCGCATCGCCTGCTTCTCATCAGTTGGGAATATGTCCATAAGATGGATCATAAACCTCATCATCTCATAATGTCTATCTAGCTTAGTCGACCTATCGTGCTCATCGAATGTATTTTGATTGAGATAAGCTTTTTGAACTATATCTCCAAGAAGATATCTTCTATATTCCTGACCTCCAATGCCCTTCTCACCTAAAATATCCATCTGTTCCTTAATTCTCTCACCATCGACAACCGAGTGTTTTATTTTTTTTACATAGTCTAGCCAGAGTGGAAATTTTCTTTCCTCAAACTGCTTCTGCAAAACCTCTGTAGAGGTGTCGAGGTATTTTGAATGGCATTCAAGTGGATCAAATGCTGGGAAGAGCCTCGCTGATGCGCGTTTTCTGGAAAGTATCAGCGCAACTTTGGCGGTTTGAATGGCCGCCTGTGTCGGAGGATCACCCGCGATATCCCCACCATCAGGAGATAGGGCTGCGATAGTCGTCATACTCCCAAACCTTTCCTCACCCATTTCACCACAACAGACAACCCTACCTGCCCTCTCAAACCATCTCGTCAGATACGCGTTCATATATGCAGGAAACGCTTGAGGACCCGGAATCTCACCCAACCTTCCACTCATCTCACGCATTCCCTGCGCCTGCCTCGAAAGGCTATCCGTTAGAAGCAGAACATCGTAACCCATATCCCTAAAATATTCTCCAACGGTAGCACCGACTAGAATGGATCCCTCCCTAGCAGCAACCGGCATAGCGCTCGTATTGACGAACAATACCGTTCTCTCAACAAGGGGTCTTCCGGAATCGGGATCTATGAGTTTCGGAAATTCATGCATCAACTCAACCATCTCACCTGCTCGCTCTCCACAACCGACATACACAACTATCTTTACCCTGCTGTGCCTTGCAAGATCATGCTGGCACATAGTCTTTCCAGTTCCAAAATCACCTGGCACACATGCCGTCCCCCCGAGCATCACAGGATTGAATCCATCGATAATTCTTATGCCCGTATTCAGAACATCTGTAAGTTGAAGTCTTTTCTTGGCTGGCCTGGGTCTTCTGATCGGCCATCGCTGCAGCATCTTAAGATCGTATTTCTTTCCATCCTCACCTTCGAGTTCAGCGATCTTATCCTCAACTGTAAAATCACCATCTTTGATATCGATAATTTTACCTTTGGGATAATCGGCGGGAATCATGATTTTATGAACTACGAGTTCTGTCTCGTCGACCTCCCCTATGATGTCGCCAGGAGCAACCTCTTCACCACTCTTAACTGTGGGTTTGAATTTCCACTTCTTCTCACGATCGAGCGCGGGAATCATCACTCCCCTTGGCAAAAAATCACCATAACCCTCCAGCTTATTTCCAAGGCCATCCAAGGTTGATCCGACCAAGCCAGGCCCCATTTCAATTTGAATCAGGCTACCGCTGAGGGTTACCTCATCTCCAACCATGAGTTCGGTGGTATCCTCATAACATTGCAGATCCGCCTCATTACCCCTAACCCTTATGACCTCACCCCTTAAGTGCAATCCACCGATAAACGACTCCTCGTTCATCATACACGGGACATCATTTCCGCCATCGTCCTTAAGTGTGACGACTACGAGGTTGTCATCGACCATAATGATTTTAACTTTTCGTTCCTTCAATTCAGCCTCCTTGATCAGAGATCAGACAACGAATATCATCTGACGCCTTCCTGCAAGTACTCAAACTCCTTAAACACCGTATATTGGATTACATAACTTATCAGTTCATTGAGATCGAATTGATATCCCGGAGCTAACTGTCTCGCCTTTTCAATTCTGTTTTTCCCAATCAATTTATCCATATCGCGCCACTGATCAGAGCCTCTCTCCTTCAGCGAAACCAACGCCTCAACAATCGGTTTATATTCAGACGCTGGCGGATGACCCTCAAAATAGTCAATGCCATCGTAGCTCACATCGACGTATTCCAGGTGAGCTCTAAACTGTGCAAGCGCGTCCCTAAAGCCTAGATCCCAACATGTCCACTCGTTTAAAAAGGAACATCCACAGAGATCGGCAACTGCAAACAAGTTTTCGTAATAGGAGGTCCATACTTTTCGAAATTCATAGCCTCCCTTCTCCCTTTCAATAGCCATCAATGAAGAGTGCAGCCACGAGGGTAGCTGTGATTTATCCTGCAACTCCTCCTTTGAGTGAATAGCGCCATCTTGTGCCTCTAAGCCCATAGAAGATCTTTCCAAACTCTTTATATCGTTGGCGTAGAGAATTGCCTGGGATAGAAACTCGCACACCCCTCCTTCAGCCTTGACGATCTGCCAAAGTTCACGGGGCTCAATTGAAACCTTATCCCCCAACCTTTCAGGAAGGACGGGTAAGGCTGAAAATAGATATTCGTACGCCATCTTACTCCTTGGGCAGCGCGCTTCTCTCAAGTATGTACTGAAACTTCTCCGAAACAAACGGTTTCAACGATTCCACGATGGCCTTAGGATCTACTATCTGCATACCGCCCTCACCCTCCATGGAAATTTTAAAACCTAAGATACCATCCTCAGCATGAACCTTAACAAGAAGATTCAACTCCTTCTTCATCATTCCAATCCATTCTTCGGTAAACTCTTTCTCCATACTCTTGGGAATCGTAATGCTCGCCCCCCTCGATTCACTAGCGCTCTTTGCTTTCATATCTTCGGAGAGCATCTCAAGGATTAACTTCTTAATGAATTCAGGATCCGAAAGTGATTTATCCGTAAATTCACGAATCGGTTTTAATGCGATAAGGTCCTGAAGCTCGCCCTTTGCTTTCAATATAAAATCCCGAAGCGCTAGATCGAGCTGAGTTTCAAGTCGTTCCAGCGTGTTTTTTGCATTATCCCTGGCATCTTTCAAAACCTGATCCGCCTTTGATCTACCTTCATCGAGCATACGCGCAGATTCCTTTTTGGCATCTTCAATTATCTTCAATGCCTCCTCATTTCCCTTTTCGACACCGTCCTGTCTCAAAGCTCCAATAAGGTTCGCAAGTTCATCACCAAGCTGTATCTTTTCCGTCTCCATTCAAAACCTCCTCACGCTTAACCGATTTTGTAAAAACCATTACTTCATCGTTTGTAATTTCGGCACAGCCATCACCAACTATGAGATAATCCTCACGGTGCGGCTTTTCACCTTTTCTCTTATTAAAATAGAGCTTTCCCTCTTTTAAAACGGTGATGACAAAATCATGACCGGGGAGAGCCGTCACTTGTCCCATCTTTGTTGGGATTGTCACGAACTCAACAACCTCATCGACGTAGAGTCTGGCAGGTGTCATTACCTTAAGATGCATTTTCGTCAACCCCCGATAGAAGCTCCGCTTTCCTGCGCGCTTCCTCTATCGTTCCCACGTTAAAAAAAGACTGCTCCGGCATATCATCGTGCAAACCATCTATAATCCCCTTAAAGCCCTCGATGGTGTCCTTCAGGGGCACGCTTATGCCATCAACCCCGGACAGATGCTTTGCGACGTGAAATGGCTGTGAAAGAAATCTCTGCACCTTTCTTGCCCTGGCAACCGTATGCTTATCCTCCTCCGACAACTCATCCATTCCAAGTATGGCTATAATATCGCGCAGATCTTTATATCTTTGCAATAACCTCTGAACCTCCCTAGCTACACAATAGTGTTCCTCACCTACAACCTCGGGGGCTAAAATTCTAGAGGTAGATTCAAGAGGGTCGACAGCAGGATATATACCAAGTTCAGATATTTGTCTCGAGAGAACAGTTGTCGCATCGAGATGTGCGAATGTTGTCGCTGGGGCTGGATCTGTTAAATCATCAGCAGGAACATATATAGCCTGGACAGATGTAATCGCTCCATTTCTTGTGGTCGTTATCCTCTCCTGAAGGGCTCCCATCTCGGTGGCGAGCGTGGGCTGATATCCAACAGCGGATGGCATCCTCCCTAGAAGTGCGGATACTTCCGAGCCAGCCTGTGTAAATCTAAAAATATTATCAATGAAGAGCAGTACATCCTGGTGCTTCTCGTCCCTAAAGTACTCAGCAACGGTCAAGGCCGTAAGTGCGACCCTCTGCCGTGCTCCTGGAGGTTCATTCATCTGGCCATATATGAGCGCCGTCTTTTCCAACACCCCTGAAGACTTCATCTCCAGCCATAGATCGTTTCCCTCCCTAGTCCTTTCGCCAACGCCTGCGAATACGGACTGGCCTCCATAGCCAAGACCGACATTGTGGATCAGCTCCATAACAAGAACTGTTTTCCCAACACCTGCCCCACCGAACAATCCTATTTTTCCACCGCGGGGATAGGGCGCCAGAAGATCGATCACCTTGATGCCTGTTTCGAACATCTCTATTTCTGTGCTCTGTTCCTTAAAGGAAGGGGGATCCCTATGAATGGGAAGATATTGTTCTGCCTCAATGGGTGAACCTTCATCCATCGGTTGGCCAACCACGTTCATTATCCTTCCAAGAACTCCGGAGCCTACGGGAACACGTATCGGCATCTTCGTGTTTATTATTTCATCACCTCTAACGAGGCCATCGGTATTACCCATAGCAATACAACGCACAGTGTTTTCACCGATATGCTGAGCTACCTCTAAAATGAGTTTCTTATCGTCGCCTTCCAGTTGGTCGTCATGGGCGGTGAGCGCTGTATAGATATCGGGGACCTTTCCCTCATCAAACCTGATATCCACCACGGGTCCTATGATCTGTGTTATTCTTCCTGTGCAATCACGATTGGACAATGTTCATCCTTTCAGTATCTATCAACTACATTTACCAAGGGCCTCAGCACCGCCAACTATATCCATGAGTTCAGAGGTTATAGCCTCCTGGCGAGCCTTATTATATAATGAAGTCAAATGCGCAATCATATCGTCAGCGTTCTTCGTAGCTGAACTCATCGCCATTATTCTAGCTACCTGTTCTGCCGCATAGGATTCTACGATAGCCTGTCTCACGGTTTCCATAAGAAATTCAGAGGCAAAAAAGTCCAGCGCCAGATCCCTTTCAGGCTCAAAGATATATTCTACATCGTCACCCCTACCCCAGTTCCTAGTATAGAGAGGGAGCAGGTTCCACGACGTAACCTCATATTTTGTAGAACTTAGATATTTATTAAATACTACAAACCCACCAGAGCTTTCGCCCGACAAGAATCTGAGCATCATATTATTTACAACCCACCTCACTGCCTTTTCGGTGCCGCCTTCGGATGGAACTCGTTCCACATCGTATCCACTCGTTTTTAAAAACTGCCGTCCCTTTCTTCCTATCACATATAGCTTAACCGGAATATTGTGAGTCTCATGTTCATAGCATCCCCACTCAACAAACCTGAGAAGATTTTCGTTGAAACCACCACACATTCCCCTGTCGGAGGTTATCACCAATG
This sequence comes from Deltaproteobacteria bacterium, assembly GCA_018645265.1. Classification (GTDB taxonomy): domain Bacteria; phylum UBA10199; class UBA10199; order 2-02-FULL-44-16; family JAAZCA01; genus JABGOS01. The sequence continues at coordinate 13,636 of JABGOS010000070.1, read as the reverse complement.
TATCCAAGCAACCTATGTGGTCTGGTCGCCGCCACATCTCGGGGGCATCCGCACCTAATCTGCCAGATATCCGTTGGACAGAGCGGTGGAGTTCCAGCGCATACGGTCTTCCCTTAGTTGCAGCGGCTTGTGCTCCTCGCAGTTTTGCTGCAGCAATTAGCTTCATAGAACGCACTATCTTTAGCGTATCGCGCGTCGCAAGAATCCTTCTTCTCAAATCCTTTAATGATTGCATATGTTATCATCCAGAATGTGGAACAAACTGTCTTTTATATGTGGTTATAATATCCTTCATTTCGACCTTATCCTCGTTGTCGAGCTTTCCCTCTTCCTGAATTTTTTTCAGGAACGTTGGTGAGCGTTCATCCATAAACCTTATCAATCCCGACAAGAATATTTTAACCTGTCTAGGCTTGATCGTATCCAGCTCACCAGATATCCCAGCAAAGATCTGTATCACTTGATCCAGCAGCGACATGGGTTTGTATTGCTCCTGTTTTAAGAGCTCTACCAACCTTTCACCGCGAACGATTTGTCTCTTCGTAATATCATCCAATTCTGCACCGAACTGTGCGAACGATACGAGCTCTCTATACTGAGCAAGGTCTACCCGAAGTGATGATGAAATACTTTTCATCGCCTCCGACTGTGCTGCCGCCCCCACTCTCGAAACCGAAAGACCAACATTGACGGCCGGCCTGATACCGGCATGGAAGAGATCCGATTCTAAATAAATCTGACCATCCGTAATTGATATTATATTAGTCGGAATATATGCTGAGATATCACCGTTTAAAGTTTCAACTATCGGAAGGGCCGTTAGTGACCCCCCTCCATGTTCACTTGATAGCTTTGCCGAACGCTCAAGCAACCTAGCATGAAGATAGAATATATCCCCGGGGTAAGCTTCCCGACCTGGTGGTCTGCGAAGAAGAAGCGACATCTGCCTATAGGCCACGGCGTGTTTCGAAAGATCGTCGTATATAACGAGGGCGTGCCGTCCTGTATCCCTAAAGTATTCTCCCATCGTCACACCACTATATGGAGCAAGATATTGTAATGGCGCAGGCTCTGCAGCACCCGCCATCACTACCGTGGTGTACTGCATGGCTCCTTGTGACCTCAGCCTATCGACCACCCTAGCGACCGTGGATGTCTTCTGTCCTATTGCTACGTATATGCAAAAAACATCCTTGCCTTTCTGATTGATAATCGTATCGATGGCTATTGCAGTCTTTCCGGTTTGCCTGTCGCCTATTATCAATTCGCGCTGTCCGCGACCAATTGGCATCATCGCATCTATAGCTTTTATTCCGGTATAAAGAGGCTCGCAAATAGGGCTTCTTTCAACGACGCCTGGAGCTCTAGCCTCAACCCTTCTCAATTTCGAAGTTCCTATCTCGCCGCCACCATCTATTGGAACGCCAAGCGCATTAACTACCCTTCCTACAATTTTTTCGCCTACAGGCGCGCTTGCAATCCTGCCCGTCCTTTTGACCTCATCGCCCTCCTTCAGAAGGTAGTCATCGCCCATAACCGCTATACCGACGATGTCCTCCTCAAGATTTAACGCAATGCCAAATACGCCGCGCGGAAACTCGACAAGCTCACCCGCCATTACGCTGCTCAACCCATACACATTAGCGATTCCATCCCCAACGGATATGATGGTACCAGTTTCTTCATGCTTGGAGGAGAGATCGTAATCGCGAATCCTCTCTTTAATTATTTTGCTAATCTCATCTATCTTTATGTCCATGCTAAAACCTTTTGTATTGAACCTTAAACATCTTTACCGATCATCTCTTTCTCTAAACTCCGGAGCTTATTTTTTATGCTCGCATCAAATGTATAACTACCAGAATTTAAGATGAAACCCCCAACCAAGCTTTTATCTATTTTAAACTGAAACCTAAAGCTCTGACCATCCCCATGTCCGCTTTCAAAAAGACTCCGTAGATCTTTTTGCAGCTTATCAACGTCGCCCTCTTGTGATACCGACACCTCTATAACAGAAATGCTTTGAGATTCACAAAGGAGTCTTTCAAAATCATCGGCAATCTCGGGAAGAAGAAACCCTCTTTCATCCTGAACCAAAACCTTAAGAAGATTTTTTGTCGTATCGAGAAGGTTAAGCCTACCCGCGATATCGTCTAAAGCAAAAAACCTTTTTCTCTTATCGACGAACTTGTCATCGAGGGCCTTCACAAAACCCCTTCCGCCTTCAATCAGATCTCGCAATATCTGGACATCCCGACCCAACAAATCAAGCTGGCCTGATTCAACTGCCACTTCAAACGCAGATGAGGAATAGTTCCTTACTATGGTTTTCAATCTTTTCATGGTATGGATGCCTCGTCCCTTGAATTAATTCCTATTTTTTTAAATGCACCACTTGCTATCTCGGCTGCAAGATCACCAAGACCTTTTTTGATAGCGCTTTTATTTGCGGCTTCATGTGCACCTGATGACAACTTGACACTTGCCCTATCAATTGCCGTCTTAACGAGCCTATCCTTTATAGCACCTGACGATTCCTTTATTTCCTCTTCGGCGATCTTTCTGGCCCCCATTATGAGATAATCCCTACGGTACTCAGCCTCCTTTATGATTGCGCCGCACTCCTTTTCGCAGTCGATTGATATGGCCTTTTTTCTCGATTCAATATCGTTGGTGAGGTTGTCATACTCACTTCGGGCTTCTTTATAGTGTTGGCTAGCCCGCCTCAGCTTCCACGCCGACTGAGCAATATCCTTCTTTATCCTTTCACGCCTAGCATAAAAGAATTCGCGAGCGATCGGTTTTAAAATTAGATAGAGCAGTGCAAAAAACAAAATAAAGTTTATCAAGCCAAACGCTAACTGCATTCCCATACTCATAAAGACTCCATCAACTGGAAACCTTTTCAACTATCTCATCGGCCAAATGTTCAACCTGAAAATTCATTTCATCGAAGATCGATCTTTCCGATGAATCTATGGATATTTCCGTATCATCAATCAAAAGCCTGGCATCTATTTTTGCATCTATTTTTATCTTTTCCGCTTCTATCCCTATCCGCTCAATGCGCTGCCCTCTTTCAACATGAGCATCACGAAGTGCACACTCCAATCTTTCTATCCTCTCACAGTTTAGAGCATCCGCTTCCATCTGGAGAGTCTCTGCGTTCGCCTCACTCTCAACGGTATAAATCTTTCTGGTATTTAGAATTCGAATGATTGGGCGCACCATCATGAAATACATCACGGCCGATGCTGTCAAAAAAATGCCTAACTGAACGAATATCGTCCAATTAGGCAAAAGATGTATCTCTGACGATACTTTAAGAAGCATTCCCCCCCCAAAAAAATTGTCTTTTAGTCCCACCTAAAAGCAACAACCGTTCACAACTCAGAGGTTGTGTTCGGTTTGGCTTGATAACGATCACTTTCAGTTCTTTAAAACTACATCATGAGCGAATCGCCCTCTTCAGCTGAGGAAACTTCCTGCTGCATCACGACTTGATCACCGGCAACGTCGACTCTCGAATCAGGAAGCATTATGCACTGTCCTTGGAACGTTGCACCCTCTTCAATGACGATGGACGGGGTGTTGATACTTGCGACAAGCTTGGCTCCGCGCCTTAACTCCACCTTATCCTTTATCTCCACAACGCCCTCGACATTACCCTCGATGATCATTGCTCCAACCTGAATATTGCCCTCAACCTTCGCCTCAGGTCCTATCACGAGCATTCCGTCAGAAATGATATCCCCTCGAAAATCACCATTGATCTGGACGGCGCCATCAAACGTAAGCCTTCCCTCCATACTACAGCCCCTATCGATCAACCCATTTATCTTTCCATCTGCAGCTTCATGCTTAGCCATAACTTTCTCCCTATTTTACTATTGATCTAAAAATGCGGTCCAAATCCTGCGCGTTATAATATTCAATTATTACCTTTCCGCTATTTCCCTTTTGCTCAACCTTTACCTTCGTTCCTAAGGCTTGTTTCATCTTTTCTATAAGATCGTTCATGTGCGCCGAAAGAATAGTTTTTTTCTGAGCCTTTTTCTTTTTACCGTTTGAAAACTCATGAACCATGCGCTCGATATCGCGCACCGTAGGCAACTCATGCATCATCTTCTCGCGAAGTTTCAACTGATCATGAAGACTGCCAAGCGATAGGAGGGCCCTTGCGTGACCGGACGAATACCGTTCGTTTGCAACATCCTCCTGAATAAGGTGGGGGAGTTTTAAAAGTCTCAAACTGTTTGCAACTGCCGACCTGGATTTCCCAAGTTTCTGAGCGACCTCCTCCTGCGTGTAATCAAACTGTTCGACCAACTCCTGATATGCCCTTGATTCCTCTATGGGATTTAAATCTTCCCTCTGAATATTTTCGAGGAGCGAAAGAGCCAAGAGCTGTTCATCATCCACGCTTTTTATGAATACCGGGACCTCAGTCAGACCGGCGAGCTTCGAGGCGCGCAATCTTCTCTCACCAGCAATCAGCTCATACTTACCCTCCCTTATCGGTGAAACCGCGAGAGGCTGAATGATTCCCTGCTCCTTTATCGAATTCGCAAGCTCCCTGATCTTCTCTTCATCAAATACAGTCCTCGGCTGCAATCTGTTGGGAGTAATTTGCTCTATAGGTAATGTCCTCATCTTCCTATCCATCTCGCTGCTCTTTTCAACGGGAGGCGGAATAAGTGATTCCAAACCCCTTCCAAGCCCTCTCTTTAATTGCATCTACTCCCTCCATGTTGTTGTAATTATTGACTATTATTGAATACCTGCATAACTTCTTCCTGAACATTCTGTGTAGTATCGGCCGGTACATCATCCTTAAGCGACCCACCCTCTGACATCAGAACCTCTTTCGCCAACTCAAAATAACTTACCGCCCCCTTAGAATTAACATCGTATAACAATATAGGCTTGCCATAACTTGGTGCCTCGCTCAAACGAACATTCCTCGGAATTACAGAATGAAAGACAACCTCTTTAAAATGAGTCTTCACCTCTGTTAAGACTTGGTGTGAAAGATTATTCCTAGAATCAAACATCGTCAGGACTATACCAAAGATCTTAAGCTCCGGATTGATTCTATCCTGAACCAGGCTTATTGTTCTCTGAAGGTCTGCAATACCCTCGAGGGCATAGTATTCACATTGAACTGGAACAATCACCGAGTTTGCAGCTGAAAGGGCATTTAAAGTTAAAAGCCCCAGCGAAGGCGGTGTATCGATGATGATATAATCAAATTCATCGTCAACGGCCTGAAGAAGATGCTTCAATCGCGTTTCACGTGAAACAACACCGACGAGCTCCACCTCAGCACCAACCAAAGATGTGTTTGAAGGGACCACCTTCAGATATTTGAGATCTGTGGAGAGAAGTATTGAGGTTATATCCACCCCATCGATCAGGGCGTTATATATGCTATATTCGACCTTGTGCTTATCAAAACCAAGCCCCGTGGTGGCATTCCCCTGAGAATCAAGGTCTATGAGGAGTGTTCTTTTCTCCGCTGCAGCGAGTGCGGCAGATAGATTTATAGATGTCGTAGTCTTACCAACTCCACCTTTTTGATTACAGATGGCAATGATCTCAGCCATATTTGACTCCCCTGTTGCACTGATCTTTATTTCCAATCTTCAAAAAGTGCAAGGAGATAAGGGCTTGATTAAAAAAGCGGTGGGTAATCTTGCGGGTAAAATCAAAAATACAACGTTTGTGGGCGAAATAGAGAATGTTTCACGTGAAACATTCAACAAGCGTGCCAACTTAAATATCAACTATTATACAATGATATCATGTACTTATTCTTTTTCAGGTGGCTGCAGGAGGGCTTTTTTAAAGATTAAGATAGCCCTTTTCTCACCCCCCTCCAGTTTATACTCAGATGTTTCAATGAGGTCGAGATCTGACTTTTCAATGAACTCACCGGCCTCCCGAAGCTCCTCAGACCACCGACTTCCCTTCATGGCAATGCAAAGACCACCTCCATCAGCGTATCTATCTGCAATCATTAGATATTTCTTCAAGTCCCAGGTTGCCCTGGAGACAACTGCGCCGAACGCACCAAGCCCCCTCATCAACCCCTCATCTTCAGCCCGCCCCCATATTGGCAATATTTCCTTTAATTTCAACGACCTAACAACCTCCTCACAAAAGGACACCTTCTTTCTAGTCGCCTCTACCAGGGTAACATCTACCTTAGGCTTCATGATCTTAATCAAAATACCAGGAACCCCTGCACCGGAACCGAGATCTACTAGCGTCTTTACCTCTTTCAAATACGGAATAAGCTTTTCAACATCCTTAACGTGTTTATCAACAAACTCCGCTTCACTCGAAATGGACATGAGATTCATTTTCGCATTCCACTTCTCAAACAACTCATAATACTTTTTAATTTTTTCATTCACGACGTGAATTTTGAATGTTCAGGAAAAATTAGTAAAGTCTTTTCCGCCAACGACTCAACAGCCCCCAGTTCATATGGTTGTTGGTTCTTATGTCGATTATTGAAGTGCGCTGATAAAAGTTGAAGTACTGCGGACACGCTAAAAGCTTCGAAATTGGACGTACTTACTTCTTATAGGTGGAGAGAAATTTTTCGACTTCTGGAATACCTCCCTGATATACGAGGTAGCCGTTGTGAGGTTCCCGCTCGGTAATCTCGTGTGCAATTGTTTTAAGCATCATCTCTTTTGCTTCTTTCTGATCCTGGGTTTGTCCCAAAACCCAACAGAGCTTCATGTATGCCGCTTCCGGCAACATGTTTTCACAAGGAATAACTCCAAGCTCTAACAGGTATCGCCCGACATCATATACGTTCATATGGACATAGCCCCAAAGCGTCTGCACCGTCATCACTACTGTAATACCCTTATCGACCGCCCGCTTGAGCGATTTATTCAACGCGGAGTTTACATGACCCAGGCCAGTGCCAGCTATGACAATACCCCTATAGCCATTATCGATGAGGGAATCGATTACATCCGGCTTCATTCCTGGATAGTAGTAAAGTATCGTAACCCTATCGTCATACGCAGGGTTTACGATAACATCTTTATCCTTCCTTCTCTTCTTATATTCACGAAGCGGAACATATCTGTCCGGCCAGACCATCGCGATCGGCACGTCTGAAAGGGTTCTAAATGTTGAGCGATAGCTCGAATGCATTTTTCTAACTCTCGTCCCAACGTGTAACAATCCATAATCATCGGAGGTTGGGCCAAACATACACACCATAATCTCAGCTATATCGGAATGTGCCGCTGTGTAGACCGCATTGATCAAGTTTCTTGCTGCATCTGAACTCGGGCGGTCGCTTGAGCGCTGCGAACCGACAAGCACAATCGGAATAGGGGTGTTCTGTATCATATATGAAAGCACCGACCCCGTATGGTGCATTGTATCGGTTCCATGACCTATCACTATCCCGTCAATATCCTCCTCGCGAATAAGCCTTTCAATCTCTTTCGCAAGAACTACATACTGCTCTGGACCCATGTTCTCCGAAAACACACCGAAGAGTTTTGTTGTGGTAAGGTTGCAGATATCAGCCAACTCCGGCACCGCCCCATAGAGCTCGCCCGGTGAAAATGCAGGAACTACAGCGCCCGTAGTATAGTCGAGTCGTGATGCTATAGTACCACCCGTGCCGAGAAGGGTTACGTTTTTCTTTCGCTTATCGTACGGAAATTCCTTCTCAGGAATGGAGTAGTGTCCCTCACGCCTTCCGATTCGTTTAATCTTTGTTATTGATTCCACATGAACGCCGGTATTGTAACCGCTTGGCATTTTTATAACGATATGTTCGGCGTCTTCCGTCTTGGAGCGGGGAAGGATAAGTCCTGTGAAGAGTCCTTTTGTGGTTTCGATCTCCACTCGATCCCAAACTGCGATATCGTACTTCTTGAGTACGGCAAGCCCTGGATCTCTATAACCCTGATGTATATCTTCCGACATGGCCGGCTGTTTGACATGCGGGGGATGGGAAGTCAACTCCATACGGCTCAGCCAAGAAGGCTTATCTCAATTGGTTTATTTACAGCGAAACTTGACCCACACTTCAAACCAACCGTCAGTGCACTTATAGACATCCTTGGATCCATGACGTTCGCCAGGCCTTATCTCAAGCACCGACGCTTCATGGCCCTTCTTGTTAGCCCTGCAGTATGCGTCTGTGTTAGTAATCACAGCCCCCCTGACCTCCCTGTCAGACCTGCAGGAACCACCGAACTTGAATGTTACAGTCTCGCTTGCCATTTCTACCTCCAAAAAATTCAATACACCCTATGTTCGCTTCTAAATTTTTTATATCTACAAAATAATCGCCATACCAATATCTTTTTCGTAGAATTTTAAAAATTGTTGCCCTCTTTTTGGTTCAGCATAACCAATTGTTTTTCCTTGCGTTGTCAAGCGCTTTTGGCCTATCTAAGCCCCCTCATGACCGATGAAATGAAAAAGCTGGGCTTCAAATGCGGAATGGAGATCCACCAACAACTCCTTACAGAGAAGAAGCTCTTCTGTAGATGTCCCGCCGGACTCTATTCAACGGATCATCATGCGGAAGTTTTGCGTCATATGCGACCGACTCTCTCCGAGATGGGCGTTTACGATGGCTGCGCACTGATGGAGTTTAAAACGAAGAAGGATATACTCTACCTTCTAAACAAGAAAACGGTTTGCACATATGAGATGGACGACACCCCACCATTTCCAATTAACCAACAAGCATTAGACGTCGCGATCGAAATTGCGCTCTTAACGGGATGTTCGATCGTTGACGAAATGCATATAGCTAGAAAACAGTATCTCGACGGTTCCATACCAACCGGATTTCAAAGAACCGGTATCGTAGGAATTAACGGCAGTATTCCCTTTGGAAATAAAAAAATCGAAGTGACACAACTCTCCATAGAGGAGGATAGTTGTCGTGAGCGCTCCGACGATAAACATCTTATAAAATTTAGAACTGACCGCCTAGGTATGCCACTCATAGAGGTGGTTACAGATGCTTGTTTCAAAACGCCAGAAGAAGCCGGGGAGGGCGTGCGCCATATCGGGAGATTACTCCGCGCAACCGGACATGTTAGAAGGGGGCTTGGTGCGGTACGGCAGGATGTAAATGTATCGATAGAAGGTGGATCACGCGTGGAAATTAAGGGTGTTCCAAGGTATCAGCTCATCCCCGCACTCACGAGAAATGAAGCCCTTCGCCAGAAAGCCCTTCTCGACATTCGAAAAGAGCTAAAAAAGAGAAAGCTCACGAAGGATAATCTGAAATTCTTCGATTGCGACCTGACAGATGAACTTAAGAACTCAGCATCTCCCCCCCTTAGAGACGCAATCAGAAACGGACATCGCATACGCGGCATTAAGTTTGAAAAACTCTCTGGAATACTAAGACATCCAACACAGCCCGGTAAGACATTTGCATCTGAACTCGCTGGTCGTGTTCGCGTGATAGCCTGTCTCGATGAAATCCCGAACATCTATCATACGGACAGCTACCCCGAATATCCGCGCAACCACATCGACTTAAAAACCCTCAGGCTCTCTTTAAAATTAAACTGTGATGATTCGGATGTCGGCATAGTCGTGTGGGGACCTGATGCAGATACCGTTACGGCTATAAATGAAATTCGTAATCGTATTTTCGAAGCGTTCGACGGGGTGCCTTGCGAAACGCGGCAATCACTCAGAAATGGCCTCTCAGATTTTGAAAGAATTCTCCCTGGAGCGGATCGCATGTATCCCGATACCGACCATCCCCCAGTTAGGATCGCAAACGATCGCGTTTTGAAAATCAAAGACGCATTACCCGAACCAACATATGAGGTTGAAAAAAGGCTCGAAGAACATGGCGTTCCCAAAGATACTCTTAAGAGCCTGGCCATCTCAGATTATATCGCCCTGATCGACAAGCTTCACAAAGAGGGCAGGGACATGAAACTTGTAGGACGAATTCTTGGCCAAACCGTAAGAAGTCTCAAAAGACAGGGTGTAGAATCGGATAAAGTCACAGGCGACAGGTGGGCAGAGTTAATTACAGCCTGCGATGAGAAAAAAATACCCTCGAAGCACATTGAGGGTCTGGTGACCAATCTCGTAGCATATCCGGAACGTTCGGTTGAAGATATCGTTCTCTCCGTCTGCGAAAAGATTCCCGCACCATCCTAATAAGCCCAAACTATATCGAACATCATCGCATTATTTTAATGATAACGGCCTTTCCTTTCAAAAAAGGCATTATTTATCATTATATGCAGCAAATAATACCTATTATTACTATTTATCGATATATTTAACTTCTTTTTGGCGCATTTTTACAAACAACACTTTATTTTGAATTCAATTGACTTTCAGGGGTGCATAAATATTCTCTGACGCCCTAACAACGGAGGAATTATGCCGCAGGAAACAACTATAATGGCCTTAGCTGGCCTTGCCGCCTCAATCGGATTTATTCATACGATACTGGGACCTGACCATTATTTGCCGTTCATCGTCATGTCTCGGGCCAGGGGCTGGTCTAAACCGAAGACCGCCTTTATCACATTTCTTTGCGGCTTGGGTCATGTTGGAAGCTCGGTCGTTCTAGGTTTTGTGGGCGTTGCGCTTGGGGTGGCGGTAAGCAGGTTAACCTCCATCGAAAGCGTTCGCGGTGATATCGCGGCATATCTTTTTATAGCGTTCGGCCTCGCGTATTTCGTATGGGGTGTTCGTCGCGCAATAAGAAATAAACCGCACACACACGCACATTTTGGCTCAGACGATCCGGACCATGCACACGAACATACGCACAATGGCAAACATATGCATGTACATGACTCCCCTGAAAAAGTGAGCATTACTCCGTGGGTTCTCTTTACAGTATTCGTCTTCGGCCCATGTGAACCGCTCATTCCCATTTTGATGTATCCCGCGGCAATGAAAAGCTACTTTGGTCTCATCTTCGTAACGTCCGTATTCGCTGTCGTAACAATAGCCACAATGATGGCCGCTGTTTTTTTCGGATCTCTAGGTATTAGTTTTATTCCTATTAAAAGAATTGAGCGTTATTCACATGCACTGGCGGGAGCTACTATCGCACTTTGTGGCGTATTGATTGTTTTAGGATTATAAAAAACAACCCCCGATGATTAGATGTTTCTATCACCGGGGGTTTCGTTTATCTTTTTTTCTCACAACACACTATACGCTAGAAGGCAGCCACTTTCCTCTTATGAGATCCCTCATCCTTATCCCCTTGTTGTAAAGATATTGCTGTGTGACGCTCATTACAGTGTTCACGAGGATGTAGACGACGAGCCCCACCGGCAAGAAGAGCATGAAGACACTGAACATGACTGGCATAATCATCATCATCTTCTTCTGTGCGGGATCTGCGCTAGTGGATGGCATAAGCTTCTGCTGTGCCACCATAAAAAGACCTAACAACACTGGTGTAATATAATATGGATCCGGCGCTGAAAGATCTTTGTAGAACCAAAAGAATGGAGCGTGAAAAAGCTCGATTGAGTTCCAAAGCACTTTATATAGAGCGATGTATATTGGAAACTGCGCGAGCATCGGCAGACACCCACCCATCGGATTTACCTTGTGGGCTTTAAAAAGGGCCATCGTCTCCTGGTTCAATCGCTGTTTGTCATCCTTATATTTCTTCTGGAGTTCCTTAAGCTGTGGCTGCACCTGCTGCATTGCCTTCATTGATTTCAGCGACTTCGCGTTGATTGGATGTAGAAGGAGCTTCACGAACATCGTCATCAGAATAATCGCCACACCGTAGTTGTGAATAATATTATAGAAGAAGTGCAACAGGTAGAGGATTGGAACCGATATAATTGTAAACCAACCGTAGTCGATAGATTTTTCAAGATTTACACCAACCGCCTTCAGTTGACTGATCTCTTTTGGCCCTACATAAACGGAGAAGTTCGTAATTTCCGTATCCCCTATAGGTATTACAACCGACGGCATCGAGACACCTGCCCACACGCCAACCGTTCCCGGCTCTTCACCCTGGAGGGCTTTTGCCCCATACTCAGCGGCAATTCCCATAGCCTGTGTACGTGGGATTATCGCCGAAAAGAAATATCTACTCTCAAGTCCTGACCAATAGACGGAGCCGACATTCTCGTTCAGCGTTCCCATCTTCGCCACGCTTTTTTCGCGGTGAGCCTCTCCATCCATAAAATAGACCGGGCTGGCGCTATCTATCTGCGGTTGCTTCATAAAACCAAGCAGGCCACCACCCTTTGCTGGAAGATTCTTTCCGCCCCATTTGAGCGTTGGTTTTCCCTTAAGCGTTTTATTGCTCAAGTTCTTAACGCTCGCCGACACTTCAGCGAGATAGCTCTTTGGGTTGATCTTGACTGTTTTTACAACTTCAACATCTTTTGAGCGCCACCTATAGCTCACGTGGCTTTCGTCCGCAGATACCATCTCGTATTTAGGGTTCTCCGGGAATTGAAAGTCCGCATCTTCAAATGAAAGAGCTAGTGCAGGAACAACTCCATTGCCGCTCTTAACGAGATCGATCAATGGGCTCTGCGGATCGGTCTTTGTATGATATTTTTTTGTCAGCCAGTTTACAGGATTTCCGCCGTCGCTTGTAAAGTTGGCTTTAATAAGGTCGTTCTGTATCGACCAGGTCTTTACAGGAAGGTCCGACTGCGGATCAGCGCTCGTTGAAGCCAAAACTTCTCTATTTGCTTCCGGGGCTTCCTTCTCGGTTTTTATGGTTTCGTCAGCCTTATCGGATGTTTCTGTTTTTGCGACAGTGTCGTTCTTGCTGGTGGCCTCAGGAGTCTTCTGAGGATTGATAACCGTATACCAAAGAATAAAAAATATTACCGAAATTACTACAGCTAATAATGTGCGGTGTTCTGTCTTCATCTATCTCTCCCCTATCTAATTCGGAACTTTATCCACGCCGCCTGGGTGCCACGGACCACAACGCATAAGGCGTTTCAGAATGAGAGCCACCGCCTGCTTCGAGCTCTTTTTCTGAAACGCCTCTCTCGCATAATCGGAACATGTCGGATGAAACCTACAGTTAGCGCCCAAACCGCTAAGAATTGGTGAAAACACCATTCTGTAAATCGAAATAAATGCAAGTGCAGATCTTTTAAACACTTTTCACCGTATTTCGTTTAACAAACCTTCAAGTTTACAGAGTGTCTTGCTAAGCTCCGCTCTTACTTGAGCGTTGTCGAGTCTCGATGCAGCATGCGACATAATGACCACGTTGTCACCGGAAGGAAACGTTTTCCTCTTTATCCTAAAGAACTCTCTCGTTATGCGTTTAAGCCTGTTTCTCTGCACGGCATTTCCAACCTTGCGTGAAACGACTATACCTAACCGTCTTGTGCGGCCAGGCAAACAAGATACGACAAGCACTCTCGTCCTTGCTGAAACGCCATCGGTCTTAACCTTTAGGAAGTCTTCCGGCTTGATGATCCTAGACGATTTTGAAAAACAGTGTTTTTCATCATTCATCTACTTCTCGCTGCTGACAGAGAGCTTCGCGCGACCTTTCGCACGCCTTCGGGCAATTGTCTTCTTTCCGGCTGCGGTTTTCATCCTATTGCGAAACCCGTGCTTCGTCTTTCTTTTCCTGTTACTT
>JABGOS010000059.1 GCA_018645265.1 Deltaproteobacteria bacterium | reverse complement strand
TGAGAAGAGTCCGGTCATATATGCCTGATATACGGTCTGCGATGTGGACGGAAAGATAGAAAGACCCTGCTTGAAAACTGCACCATTTTGGTAAAAGTGATTCTGGATATTTGGGAGATTGCCATTTTCAAGTGCCTTGTTGAAGGCGCCGATATTTGTACCATCGATTACGAAGTGAACCACATACACATCGTTGATAGGTGATTGTTTCACCAGCTCCGCTCTAAGATCTATATCGGATACCACCGCTTCTAATTTTTCCACCCTATTTCTGGTGCGGGAATATCTGTTTCCACCAGCATATGAAAGGGTGGAAATTAGGGCGAATATCAAGGCTACTGTACTGATTCTTAAGATCTTTTTTCTCATAAGGTCGGCATCTCTAACATCAGTGTGATTGGGGCGTCAACATGAAGATAGAATGACTACATCTCATTGTTTTTTAATGGCAATTCTAAGCCGGATAGTTGGCGAGAGACCTTTTGAGGTTCCCAGTATTGTGAAAATCTTCAAGAAAATCGATAATATCTTCGTTTCCTTTAGCCAGCAGTGCTTCCGATGCAGCGTGTAAAACCGAATCGTGCGTGAGATTTATGCCGCGTTCATTCTTAAGCTGTCGTTTCAAACCCTTTATCGCTTCCTTGATGTATTTCTCCCCCGCGAAATCTTCATTTGCAAATGGGGTATTCGGTTTTGGAATGAACGGTGAGATCGTGATGTCAACTCCATGAAGCCCCTTTCCCTTAGGTGCGTTATCCCGAATCGATATCAAGAATTTTCTGGAGAGGCTGATGATTGAATCGAGGTCCTCCTCGGTTTCACCGGGAAGTCCGATCATGAAGTAGAGCCTGATCTTGGTCATGCCGTGTTTTGCAAGAAGGGCAGCTGCATCGAGGGCTTGATCATCTGTAGTCCTCTTTCCAAGAAGCCCTCTCAATCTTTGGCTTCCCGCTTCAACGCCAAGCGCGATCGACCTGTGTTTCGAGGTGGCAAGGAGCCTTGCGCGAATTTCATCGATAGCATCAATTCTAACGGATGATGCGGAAAAGATGGCTTCCCTCGAATGGATGCCCGTGGCAATTTCAACGAATTCCGGATGTGAGAGGAGGTCGGCCCCTATTAGCCCGAATCTCTTTCTTCGCTTCAATCCGTGATCGACCATCCTGAGAACACTCTCCGCATTTCTGAATCTGAATGGTCGATATAGGGATGGAGTTGCACAATATTTGCATCCCCTTGGGCATCCTCGCTGCACCTCTATGAGGTGCATATTCCCAAATTCCACATCTTCGCTGTAGATCGTAGTTTGCGTGTCGGAGTCGTTAAGATCTTTTAAGTGCCCCTTGGTGAATTGTGCGTTATGAGCTTCGCGCCGTGCGAATAGTTCAGTGAGATCGTCGTTACAGGCTTCGAATTCACCTGGAATGATGCGGTCGAATATTTTTGAGAGAGGTCTCGAGTTGAGTGTAGGTGCCGCACCCCCCGCGATGAGAACGGGGTGGTGTTCGTTTCGTTCATTCTTTCTATGTGGAATCTTTGCAAGGGAGAGGATGGGTAGGATGTTGAGGTAATCATTTTCAAACGATATCGTGAACGCGACGGCGTCGAATTCACCCAGGGGTTTCTGTGACTCCAGGGATAACAGGTTTGCGCCGCTCCTCTCATACTCTTCCAGCTCATCATCGTCCGGCAGGAATGCGCGCTCGCATATGATATCTTCTTGCGCGTTGAGAATGTCGTATATCGTATGAACAGCCAAATTCCCCATTCCCACTCGATAGGTATTTGGATAGACAAGGCATATCGATAGTTTGCCACCCCAGTCCTTGTGGATGGTTCCAATCTCGGCATCGAGTCTTTTTTCCAGTTTTTTCTTAAGCTTCCATGACATGGGATATCCGTTTGTTCGGATGACCTAAATAATCTCAGAGCGTTATCTAACCCAGCATCGTTCCTGCTTGCAACGTCTGAATTCTCCGGTTATCAGCGGGTATGCTTCCATGGGGAAAAAGGGCGGAGAACGTTAAGAGGGCTGAGGAGCTGTTGGTGGAGTGTTGCCAGCAACTCGATATCCCGGACAAGAGGCTTGGAAAGAGCGGTAAGTCTTGGATTGCGAGACGCAATTGGGATGATGAAGCGTCCGAGATGCGAAGGCTCATATATTACGCAGCGCTTTGTTCACCGGATGATAAAATCGAGGATGTTCATTTTCCACCGAAGGGGGTTCGTGATCATGAGGCCTTCGTGCACTCCAGCTTCGAGTCGCTGGCGCTAGGCGAGATAGTGGACAGAAAGGTCGGTCATTTCTTTGAAAGGTTGGGGAATGTTGAGGTCAGGGATGTCTTCAAAACCGTAATCGATCAAGTTGAGAGGTCCCTGATTGTGCAATGTTTGAAGTGGGCGGATGGCAACCAGGTTAAGGCTGCACGGGTATTGGGAATCAACAGAAGCACTTTAAGGAAGAAGATTGAGGAGTTGGGGATCAAATGAAAATGCAAACGCCTATCGAAGGTCTCTACGCTATTGCCGATAGTAAGTGGAATCCATACGTAACGCTGGCCGAACTCACCGATAAATTTTTAAGGGGTGGATGCAAAATAGTTCAGCTTAGAATGAAAGGTGCCCCTAAGGATGAGGTGTTGAAGAACGCAGCGGCAATCTCTGAGTTAAAAAATAAATATGATTTTGTATTCGTAATCAATGATCATGCTGACGTGGCTAAGGAAGTTGGGGCCGATGGCGTTCATGTGGGTGAATACGACGAGCCA
Source organism: Deltaproteobacteria bacterium (assembly GCA_018645265.1). Lineage (GTDB taxonomy): Bacteria > UBA10199 > UBA10199 > 2-02-FULL-44-16 > JAAZCA01 > JABGOS01. The sequence goes on along the minus strand of JABGOS010000059.1, from coordinate 5,765 downwards.
GTCTCAAATATCAAAGATAAATATGGTGATGAGCTTATCGTTGGGTATTCCTCACATTCCATAGATGAAGCAATAGCAGCGTCAAGGGGCGGGGCGGATTACGTTGCGTTTGGTGCAATTTTTCAGACGAAGACGAAAGGGCCCGGCCATCCAGTGCAGGGAATTCGTAAGTTGGAAACTCTGGTGGATGCTGTGGAAAAGCCAGTTATAGCTATCGGCGGTATCGATCGAACGAATATTGAGGATGTTTTAAGAACCGGCGTAAGTTCGGTTGCGATGATTTCGGCGCTTTCGGAGGCTGAAGATATAGTATCTGAGATTGAATATTTTTCGGAATATTTTCTCAAATAGGCAGTTGGGCCTGGGCTATTGACCTTTGTATAGGTCTATAGTCTATGGTTTGTAGTACATTGTCGAGACGGGGGAAAAATGTCGAAGAAAGTAGTCCTAGCTATTGGTGGCAGCGACCCATCCGGGGGTGCTGGGATCCAGGCCGATCTTGCGACCTTCATGGATCATGGAGTATCCGGTATATTTGCAGTGACTGCGGTAACTGCACAGAATGATGAGGAGCTTCTGGCTATACATCCTACACCGGCCGATATTCTGACACAGCAGATCTCCACAGCCTGCAAAAATAACGATGTAGGTGCTGCAAAAATTGGCATGATCGCCACGATGGCGAACACCCAGGCAATTACCTGGTTTTTGAGACGTGCCAAGCTGCAGCACGTTGTAGTGGATCCTGTGTTGCACTCATCGTCAGGCGCCTCACTTTTGGAGGCGGATGCATACTCCTTCTATCGTCAAAGGCTTCTTCCATTTGCAAGCGTCATAACTCCAAACCTATCCGAGGCTTCCGCGCTAGCGGGAATGCAGGTGGCGAGCCTCGAGACGATGCGCACTGCGGCTGAGGTAATTCACAGGGAGGCCTCGCGTCTCAAGGGGCCCCTGAAGGGTGACTTGGCGGTTGTAGTGAAGGGCGGCCATCTTGATGGGGATGCTGTCGATGTCCTGTTTGATGGCAAGGAGTACCATTCCTTTACTGAAAAGCGTGTTTCGGGCAGAAGCCCCAGGGGTACCGGTTGCCGCTTTGCATCGGCGATCGCAGCTAATCTCGCAAACGGTAAGGAAATTGTCGAAGCTGTCAGTGATGCGAAGGACTATCTTACCGAGTATATTCAGAAAAGTGACCAATAACGGCTGCCTGTACGCATGCTTACGTATCTACCGAAAAGTTCATGAGGGGGAGCCTATTTGACTTCCCCCTTTAATCTGATATCCAGCCAAGCTCTATATAATAGAAACCGAAAGGAGCACTGTGATGAAAGATAAGATTCGCGCATACTTCAAGGAACACAAGGATGAGATCCGCACGAAGGCGCTAGCGCTTCTCAAGGATATGGTCGCTGTAAAATCGGTGAACTGCGGCAAGGCCCAGATGGCCGATCATCCGTATCTCACTGTCAACGGCGATGAGTCGAAGGTTATCGAAATTTTAAAGGCATATTGTGATAAGGCCGGATTGAAAAGCGACGTATATGAATTGCTTGAAGGTCGTGGAAACCTGATCGCCAAGTACGGTAACGAGGGTAAATCCCTCTGTATCGGTGCTCATGTTGATGTAGTTCCAGCCGGTGATCCTGCACAATGGGATACCGATCCATGGGTCATGACAGAGAGGGATGGCAAGGTCTTTGGACGCGGCACTATGGATAACAAGGGTCAAGCGGTCGCATGTACGATGGCGATGGAGATGTTAAAGGATATTGGTGTCGAGCTAAACGGCGAACTCGTTATGGCGGCGCTTGCAGGTGAGGAGTTTCACGAGAATGACGAGCCGGATCCTGGCATCAAGTTTGTAACTGAGAAGGGTTATCTGAAGCCGGACTTTGCGATCATCCCCGATATCGCCGAACACATGAAGATGATAGATGTAGCAGAGAAGGGAAGGGTAGTTATTCGGGTTATTTCACAGGGGAAGCAAGCTCATGGGTCGACACCTGAACTTGGCATTAATGCGATTGAGAAGCTCGCACAGTTTATCGCAAAGATCGAGACGATGGAGATGAAGTATGAGCCCCACGATGTTCTTAAAAAACCGTCGCGCAACTTAGGAATCGTAAAGGGTGGCAGCGCTGTCAACAACGTGCCGAATCAGGCCGAGGCGACGTATGACATAAGATACGTGCCGGGACAATCTGCAGAGGGGCTCATTACAGAATTTCAAATGTGCGCCGAGGGTATCGCCGACGGAAAGTTTGAATTTAAAATCGAGGACGACAATCCGCCACATCAGGTCGATCCGAACAACCCACTGGTAAAATCGATTCAAGCGAACTCGAAGGAGATCCTGGGTTTTGAACCTCAGACATTCGGTATAGGTGGTGGAACATTCTGCAAGCCGTTTAATATAGCGGGCATTCAAGCTGTAGGTTTTGGCCCTGGTGAAGCAGACGTCTTTCACGTTGCAAATGAATATCTTGATGTCGATGAGATGCTTCAGTTCATAGAGCTGATAGCATGTATCTCCGTTGATCTGCTCGGAACCAAATAAATATACCAGGGAGATGTTATGTCGAAATCTATTTTAGACTCGGAACCGAAACGCTTTTGGCACCATTTTAACGAGATCTGTAAGATCCCGCACGAGTCGGGAAACGAGTCTGCACTATGTGCGTACTTAAAGAAATATGGTGAGGATTTAGGCTGCGAGGCCATCTCGGATTCGGTTGGCAATCTCATTATAAAGAAGCCTGCGCAAAATTCCAATTCGACGAAGACGATAGTTTTGCAGGGACATTTGGATATGGTCTGTGAGAAGGTGCCGGGGTCGAATCACGATTTTGCGAAGGATCCTATTAGACCTATGATCGAAGGCGAATGGCTGACAGCCGATGGTACGAGCCTAGGCGCCGATGATGGCGTTGCGATCGCAGCTTCGATGGCGGTAATGGAGGATAAGGATATCAAACACGGTCCCCTCGAGTTTCTATTTACGGTTTCCGAGGAGACCGGTCTTGATGGTGCACAGGGATTGGACGCCTCACTAGTCGAAGGTCGTACGATGCTCAATCTCGATTCGGAGGATGATGGGGTTCTTTTCGTAGGCTGTGCTGGAGGGGCGGATTCCAATGTGAAGATTCCGTTCAAAAGAATATCTCTCTCTGACGACCTCTCCGTTTTTGAATTAAAAATTTCGGGATTGAAGGGCGGACATTCCGGTCTCGTCATCCATGAAAACAGAGCCAATGCGATCAAGTTGATCGGCGGGATACTTTCAAATCTGTCACAGCATGGAAAGGTCCTGGTCTCCTCTATGGATGGAGGAACGAGGCATAACGTGATACCTTCAGTGGCGAATGTTCTCTTTGCAGTAACCAAATCCAATGAGGGTTTAGTTGATAAATCTGTAAGCGAGCTCACTCAGTCATTGAAAGATGAATTCTCCTCTTCGGACTCAGGTCTGACAGTTGAACTTTCGAATGCGAAGGCTAACGAATTTATGGATGAAGATTCATCCTCAAAGCTCATACGTTATATCGATTCTTCCCCATATGGTGTGATCAAGATGAGCGAGGACTTGGAAAACCTTGTTCAGACATCTACGAATCTGGCGACCGTTAAATTCTTAGAAAGCTCCGTGGAGTTTCTACACAGTTCCAGAAGTTCAAGCAAAGCGGAGTTGGAGGAGGTCAGGGCTTCGATTCGAAGAAATGTTGAATCAGTCGGTGGAAAGATAGAGGAACCAGGCGGCTATCCCGGTTGGCAGCCGGATATGAAATCCGAGCTGCTCGCATTTACGAAAGATGTTTATAAAAAGCTCTACAATGTCGAACCCAAAGTTACAGCGATTCATGCGGGTCTCGAGTGTGGAATCATAGGCGAGAAATTGGGCGGGATGGACATGATCTCTTTCGGCCCTGAACTTGAGGATGTCCATTCGCCAAATGAGCGCGTTAAAATAGATACGTGTGAGAGGTTTTACAGCTTGATAACCAACCTGCTCGAGGAACTAGCGAACTAAACCACAACATTTTAATTGTTAAGTGTCCGACACTTTTTGTGGAAATTTCGAAAAAGGTGGCGGACACTTTTTTATGCTATATTGGTTTTGATCCTCTTTTACCTTCACCCTTGCCTTCTCTTTCGCCGCGTTTGGCTGCCTCACCCTTCGGTGTGGCTGTTCCTTTAACTTCGACAGCCCTTTTCGGGCCAGCTGCAAACATGACGGCGACCTTAGGTCCACCGACTTTCTCGGCTGAGCGTTTTCTTGCCTCATCAAGGGCTTCAAAGGCCTTCTCCCCTCCAGCGGCGAATCTTACCTCTAGGTTGGGGCTACCTGTTATTACCTTTGCCGTCTGTTTAACTATAACCATTCGACGCTGAGGACGAAGTGTTAGAAATGTCGGATCCTTCTCTATCAGCATAGTTTCGACAAGGCGTAGATCTAATTGTTTACGCATGGGCACTCTTTTTGTTGCTCCGTATTCTGGAACGTCTCTCTGAGGTTTTAACCATTGGTAGTAACGTTCCAAATCAGGATACACATCAACTATGGTGCTTTTACCATCGAGCCTGTTCTCAATCCTGGGTGTAAATACGCCGCCTCTACTTGTAGTACCTATTACAATAAGATTTCTCTTAAAGTAGGGTCTCTCCATGATGCTTAGTAAGAGTTTTGAAACGCTTTCGGATGCTTTGCCTGGAGTGCCGTCACCTGCAAAGATGCGATCAATTTCACTTATATAGACGATGACCGGCCCTTTCCGTGCTAATTTCACTAGAGAGCTGATTTTTTTGGCGACGACACCTCTGGGCTCTACAGTTGATGAGAAAATAGTCGCATCGATTTCAATTATAGGTGCATCTACTATGTCCCGTGGAACTGAGGAGTCTCCGCGTTCCTTGGCTTCAAGCATTGCTTTCGCAATTGCATCCTTACCTTCGCCGATATTCGCATCAATTATTATTCTTCTGACATTGGCACTGTCGATTTTCCTCCAACCTTCCCGTGCCGCTTTCAGATGTTCTACTGTTTTGAATTGTGGATTCTCTTCGTGTATGGGCTTGGTTCTAATTAGTGAGTGCCAAAGCTCTTTTAATTCTCTCTTCATTATACAGCCGATGAAGAAGAGCTGACTCGTAAGCATTAGTATGAGAGTCTTTTTGGCTTGGGCCTCGGTCAGCTCCGTATTGGCACCGTTCTTTTCGAGGTATGCTTTAGAGGTGCCGACAGTAGTTTGCTTCTTAGCTTTGATATTTGCATAATCAATGCCGTCAAAAGGAAACCACGGTAGTGATGTTGCAGTACCAGCTTCCCTTATCAATCCATGGAAGGCGTTGGTTGTTTTATATGAATCTGTGAAAATAGTTTCTGAAGAGCTATCACACTCAGGTGTAACTACTGAAGAATGGTTTTCAGTATACAGACATGATTGCCTGCTTGGATCGCATGCCAGAATAATTTTAGGCACCATTTAGCTGCTCTCCTTGAAAGTCTGGCTGCCCGGCCCCATTCATTACTGTTATCGGCAAAAAAAGGTCCGAGTTGCGTAATAAAGAATATTTTTGTGTGCTGGGGTATACGGGTGGAGGATTGCAATAAAAAAGTGTCGGACACTTTTTTAGAAAATGCGATCGATAATAGCCGTGACCTCTTTTTCATTTCCGCTCTCTATTTTTTTCAGCAGATATTCAAGGGCGGTGAGGCGGCTCTTAAGCATAACGCTTTCGGACTTTATCTGGGATATATCGGTAAGCTG
>JABGOS010000152.1 GCA_018645265.1 Deltaproteobacteria bacterium | reverse complement strand
ATACGAAAAGGCTGCACAGATCGACCCAGATAATGCAAAAGCGCTCACAGGTCTTGGAAAGGCGTATGAGGCTCAAGGAAACTACGATGAAGCTATCGACTATTACAAAAAAGCCATCCTAACTGATCCGGAAAATATGGAAGCCTACTACGGCTTGGGTGAAACATATAAAAATGCCGACAGGGTTGATGAAGGATTGAAGGAAATTGAAGATATCCGGAAAGAGGTGGACGAGAAGATCAAGGTCAAAGCTGGTATTAAAGAGTCAATGAAGATAAAAAAACCAGATGCGGTAGGAGGGGATCTAGCATTCTACTCCGGCATCGGAAAGCAGGACAAGGCACTTGAAGAGCTTGAGGAGATGGAGAAAGAACCCGAGGATGATGCCGACAAAAATGTCGCCGCCACCGCAAAAGAGGGTGACGAAGAGGGCTCAGAAACAGCTGACTCGGATGCTGACGAAGAGGGCTCAGAAACAGCTTCGAATGAGGATGAAACCCAAGGTGACGAAACAGGAAAGGCTGATACAGTCGACGACGATAAGGACAGCGACGCACAATCGCCCTACGATGTCTTTAAGGAAATTCCCAAGGAGGAGTCACCTGACGCCGCATCGCATATAATGCAGGGATTCTTTTTTGAAAATGATGGCAAATTCGACAAGGCCATTGAAGAGTATAATGCTGCGCTGCAGATCGACCCGAACAGCACACTAGCATATAGGGGTCTTGGTAACTGCTATTTTGCAACGAGCAACTGGAACCAAGCACTAACAGCTTACATCAAAGCCACGTCTCCGAGCCCCACCGACCCTATCAATGCAACCGCCTTCAAGAATATGGGATACATATATGATGAACAGTTTTCTGGTAAAGAAGCGGAAGCAGCCGATGTCTACGCAAAATATCTATCATTCAATGATAGTGACGGTGCCATATGGCTAAAACTTGGACTGCTATACAATGACTTAGGAAGGTGGCTTGATGCAATAACAGCGATAAACAATGCGATCTCCAGAGGTGTCGCACCAGCTAAAGCATATTCAGCATTGGCGCTAGCTTATGGCAACACTGGGAATATAGCGGAACAGATCAAGGCGTTGGAGGAACTCGCAAAACAGAATACCAGCGATGCAGAGGTAAGGTATGACATAGGAGTCCTCTACTTAAGTATAAATCAAAAGGACAATGCTATAACAGCATTTAAAAATGCCATCGCAGCCAACAGTCAACATATCAAATCATACGTAAAACTGGCAGAGCTGCATGCCGACATGCAGGATTATGTAAATGCAGCGAATTATTATCGTAGCGCAATACAGATAAACTCTGATGATGCAGAACTATACTTTAAACTCGCCATGGTTCTCAAAGACGACAATAAAATATCCGACGCCATCGAAGAGTTTAATAACGCAATTTCCAAAAAATCAAATCACGAGCAGGCTATTTATCAATTGGGAAAACTATATGTGCAAACAGAGCAGTGGAACAATGCAAAAACAATGTATGATAAACTCGCAAATCTAGGATCCACCTACGCAAATCAATTAAAACAGTTGTATGCCTCGGCAATATTTGAACTAGGGAAACAACATGTTAACAATAATCAATTGAATGAAGCGGAATCGATATACGATAGACTGGTGGATCTAGGATCCTCCTTAGCAAATCAATTAAGGCAATTGATAGATAATAAGATACAGGAGAACGAACCCCCATCCACCGATGAGGAGGAAGAGGATTCCAACGCACAGAGTGCACCAACCGAGGTCACCACCGAGGTCACCACCGAGGTCACCACCGAGATCGCCCCCTAGACAGATGCAAATAGTGCGGGTATTAATCCGCCGGAGAATAAACAGTTGTAGATTTAGATTAAGGCCTGGATCGAATCCAACTTATTTCTAAGCATATTATCCTCATAAATCAGGTGTTTATTTCTCCGTTCAGTTTTTTTATTCATAGTCGATACCATGATAGGTATAATGATAATGAAGGAATAATTATTATGAAATTCTACCATCTCAGATTATGCGTTCTTACCATATTTTTCTTCGCACTCATAGTCAGTTCGGCGCAAGCACAGAATAGCTACATAGTGGATGATGCCGATATGGAGTACGTAGCCGCTGAGTTCGCCCCAATATTCATCGCACCACTTGAGAAGGAGAAGGGCGGTGTTTGCAAATACAACATCCCAACCCTCGTTTCATTCGATGCCAATTGGGATCCACTCGACAACGAAAAAAACTACAGGGACTTGCTGAACAAATATCCAGACCTTCTAAAAAAACCGGATAGATATCTTCAGCGTGGGATATCAAACGTCTACTACGAAGCGATCGCATCGAAGAGCCATATGTTCATAACATACTACCTCTTCTATCCACATGACGCCGGTGATGGATGTGCATACGAATCACCTACAGATCCTGGCGGACATCAAAACGATGCATCAAGTGTTATGCTTATAATCAGAAACGAAAACTCCGAGAGAAAGTTGGAATGGATCGCGATTCAGGATCATGGGGAATCAAGTCACATTCCAGCAGATAATGCGTTCATAATCGACGGACGCCCTTTCATAGGCGTGAAAAACGGAACTCATCAAATGAATCCCATACTAACTTATGATGAGTTTCCAGATGAGGATGAAAACTATTTCCTTGGCCTCACAACTACCTATCAGCTTGCCCCCCTCTTTCCAAGTTTGTGGGCACAACGATACAATTCAGAACTCTTTTGCACATTTTTTAGAAATACCGGCATGCGTTTCTGTGAGGAGCAAAACAAGGCTGAGAATCGCGGCACACCTCCATGGGCACCTTGGGCGCGCGAGTTCAGGGTCGGCGGAGTCGCCCCCCTCTATTTTTTCGGAAATCGTGGCATAGCACAGAGCTTCACAGATCCCATCAGAGCGTTTACTGAACTGTATGAAAATGCCTTTTATTCAGAGGAGTATATCTACAATCCCTATAACTAATAATATCCCCACCTACTCGCCACCATTGAAGCTTTTAATATTATCTCAATATATCAAGCACTTATAGCTATTCTACCTTTTAAGAGAAAATTTTTTTACTGCTCCCGCAACATGGGCATTTTCGAACCGATAATAGGAGCACAAAGGAACAGGGGTATTCATTCAAGGAGGTAATATGAGTTCGATAAGTGCTATCACAATGGGACGGGAAGCTGCCAATGTTCTTCTCACAAAACTGGAGAAGATTGAAAAATCCGATCGCATGGCCGGTTTCAATGAGACGGAAGTAGAGGCAGCATCGGCCTATTTGGAAAAATCCGGCATTAAAACTGGTCCATCTGGAATCACCGCAAAAAATCTTACCATTCTCAAAAGCCAACTTCGCGACACTCTCAAGAAGCTGCCTGAGGATAAAATCGTATGTGCACCCGATACGAAAAGCTCGACTACTCGATGCAAGGTTCTAAAACAGGAACTCAAAATCGAGTTCAAGCAAGGATGGAAGGGTGGTACAGATATCAGCGTGATGCCAGCTCCACATGCAAAAAGAGCAGTTCAAAGTTATTTAAAATTCTTTGGATTGGATATTTGCACTGAGGAGAAACCCTTAGTGACAAAAAAATAAGATAGATCTCTCATCATGTCCCTTCTTATATGAAGGTACACCTCCAAACTCGGCGGTCCAAGCGATAAGGCTTGGACCGTCACTATTTAATTCACAAGTAATATCAAACTGTTACACCCACCACCAATGGCACCCTGAAAGCCCCATTGTCTTCGAAAAGGAAATATGATTCTATGGGAATTCGCAATTGGACAAAGGGGGATAGATGAAAAGAACGCTTATCATTTTAACATTAACCGCAGCAGTCCTAATCTCATTTGATGCACTGGCACACAAATACAAAGAGACACAGGGCATGGTCAGGTCGCAACTCACCTCTGCGGAACAGACTGAAAGTATGAGCGACTGCATGACCTTCTGTGCAAGCCATCGATCCAGGGGACGCAGGAAGGATTGCGCGATGTTTTCAAAGCAGTTTGGACCTATGATCGAAGATGATGGCATCCTAAAGGAATACAACTACGATAATTATACGAAGGTAATTCTCGATTGTCGTAGACCTAGTTGCCACTGCCGCTGTTTATCGAAATTTTAACTTCAACATGACTTATTATTGGGAGGTGTTATGCCTTATATCGTAAAACTGATTGGAATACTTTTTCTAGGGGTAGGTATCGTATTTTTTCTAAAACCCTCGCTGATCAAGAAGGTCATGGAGCTTGTAAAGGTCGGTAAACGCGTATATATCGCGGGTGTAGGCAGAATCGTTGTTGGAGGATTCCTGCTTCTATCCACTTCTCATGTAACGCTTCCGTGGATCGCTGGAGTTATCGGAGCTATAATCCTGACGAGCGGAGTTCTATGCTTCGTGCTAAGCCTTTCAAAGATCCATCAATTCATCGATTGGATTTACAATAAATCTGACAATGTGCACAGAATCGCAGCCTGCGTCGCTGGAATCTTTGGAGTCCTGCTGATATACGCGGCATAGAATAAGATAATTGATTCACAAAAAAGCGTCAGACACTTATCAGATTTTTTTTAGAATAAGCGTCGGGCGTTTTTTTATAATTGAGGATATTTATGGACACAAGGCTATACAAGCGCATCTCCATGATCGGAATACTGGCACTTGCAGCTTTTTTCCTACCATGGATCAAGGCATGCAACCAGGTAGAGACCGGCTATTCACTTTTTTTCCTGGAGATCTTCAAAAGAATCGATCTTGGTTCTATCAATATGCTGATCGCTGGTTTGGTTTTCCTATTGATCCCCCTCTACACGATCATCAGCGCACAGATGATATCCAAAACACCATCTCCAAGGTTTATCAAAACTGCCTTTTCGACTATTTCAATTCTGGCAATATGGAATCTTGTCAGCATGGGCATTCCAATATTCGAAGATGCGCTGAGCGAACTCTCTAAATACTACTACTTCGCTATGGCGCTTTTTATTGTATTCGCTCTATGCGTAACATCTCTTTTATCATTCCTAGCCTACATCCATATATGGCGGAAGGTTGGTTTTAAGTTGGTCCTTGCAGATGTCATACTACTCTTTTCACTGATTCCTATCCTATTCTGGGGGATGAGCTATGATAGCAAGGTGGGCCTTTGGATATATTCCACTGCAATCTGCGTGCGATTAATTGCTGCAATAGTATATGCTAAAAAGGTGTCGGACACTTTTTCTTAATTACCCCAGCGAGTGGGTGGCTTTTTATCGCTTTCGGATGAACCGCCACCATCCAACCTTTTGATGCTAGTGGTACTTTCATATATCGTTTCGTTAGGGTTATCATAAACCTCTTCCAGCGGACGGCCCTCCCTTCTATACCTTGCTTTCTCCTGCTGCCAATAGGGATCGGTATGTGGAGCAAGATCAGACTTATGTTCCTTAACATCATCCCTGTTGAAATATAGCGGCTGGCCAGCCTCTTGCTCCTGAGCACCCACTATTGAAACAAAGCTGATGATAAAGATAACAATTATCGCAGCTAAAACAGTCCTCTTCATAACTCACCTCCAGGGTTGATTTTAGCACACGCAAGGAATGATTGCTACTGGAAGTAATTGAAGTTTAAAACTGATTCACCTCCGAAGTTTGGACCATAAAAGAAACCGCGAGTCGGGCGAGGTTAGACGCAATCCCGACTCACGGTTGAAAGGAGAAGAAGTTTATATCAATTTAGAAATCCACACCCAGCTCTCTGCGCAGGAACAGTTTTTCAAAAAGTGTCCTAACTTCCTCCGGCACCTCCATGGCATCGGAGGGTGAGAGCGAAAGATCCAATCCATCGTCGGCATCCAGAAAACCCTTCCTGTAGCCGGCGCAGAATTCCAATGGTCCCAAAATTACACATGATCCGGTGGTAACCTTAGCATAATTCCCAACGAGCATAGCCGAGACCACTATCGGTTTTATCGCAAACCAATCCGTAACATTAAAACCCAGTGCCGCCGATGCACCCACGTAATATCTTCCAAAATGGATCTCGCCGTTGGTAAAGGAGAAGGCGAACGGCATCCTCGTAGATGATTGATAGAACTGCTCAAGCTCAGGGGTGTCGCCTACCATCACGCCACCACTTCCCTTAAGAACTATATAAGGAGCATGCTCCGTAGAACCGCCTAGAGGTATACTGTACTGGATATATATTTCATTTCTACTGTAGTTGCTCGAACCTGTTGTTAGCGAACTGCTCGCGCATACCTGAAGATCTCCGTCCTTATAGCATACCTTCCCATGAGGTCTGAATTTTACAGGAAAACCTGTGTAACCATCGACACCAGCTGGGTTATCTATAACTTCAATAGCGCCACCCATCGAGAGCGTGAGTTTATCGTTAAGATGATAGGTGTGAAAGGTTACATCGGTACCAACTGCTTTCTGCTCCTGGCCACTATAATTCTTTATAAAACCATAGACCCCCACCGATATTCTCGAATTAGGACCTATGTAAGTTCCAAAACCAAGATTGAGAGACTGATAGAAGACATCCTTAGTATCCCAATTCTCAAAGAAGCTCCATCGGGACTGATTGGTATATGCCACACTCCATGACGTACCCTTGCCATTATCACTTACTGCAAAACTTGCATTCAGAAACAAACCAACTGAACTACCTGCAAAACCTCCTGCGATAGAGCGTGCGGCCTTTCCCTTCGATGCAATGAATATCACCCTCGTCTTATCGGTCTCCTTATCAGTTGCTATAACCTCCCGTATATCCATTCGCGACAGACCCCTGGCTAGCTTTCTCTTAACCGCATCCATATCCTCCTGTTTAATAAACTGTCCGGAAAGCGGTGCCATAATTTCAGAGATCAATCCCTGATGTTTTTTCTTATCCTCCCCCTTCACATCCTCACCCAGGACATTTACAGCGTAGACCGAATCCCACCGTCTGAGATTGACCACCACATGCATCACTCCATCGTGTGTGATCTGTGAACCGAGTTTCTTTAGTTTGTATCCCTTTCCCTGATAAAATTCCCTCACCTTAGCAACGCCCTCTTCCACCCTCTTCAGATCAACCTTGCCAGCCTCCGTTGCACCAGCGAAGTACGCCATAATTTGATCCTTATGCTCAGGAGGATAGTCACCTTCCAGGACCAGTTTCGTTGGAGTAGGAACCCGGCTAACCTTAAAGAGGAGCCTTCCCTCAAGCGGCACCCTTTCAAAGTGCAGTTCATAACTCCTCTCCATACGCTTCCACCCATCCTTAGCTCCCTGCCTTACAACCTCAATCTGGTGTAAACATCCCTGAAGATTTGGGGATTGGACCTGCGATTTCAGAGATTGTAGATATCTCTTCGCCTCCGCCATCTCACTTTCAGGACGTGTTGAAAGATATCTGAGATAGCCTTCATCATACTCAACCTCTATTTCGGGAATTTTTTTTATGATATCCACCAATATAGTTACACGCCCCTCCTGAATGTTTATATCCTTAAAGACCGGTGTGAATGACGCCCCCCGCATCTCCTCATTGCCTGTTAACACCTGCGGTAGATCCTTGAGCTTTAACATCAACGCAATGACATCATGCGGCTGCTTAACCACAACATGGTGAATAGCATCTGCCAACATCTTCTTATCGTAGATGCTTAGCTCTGTACCACCCACATACTGCACCGTAGATCTCATCGGAACGGGACGAACCTTGATATCGATAGTGATCTTTATCTCTTTCTCTGGATCGACCCTTGATTTCAGCATGATAAGTTGACCATGCTCAAGGGAGAGAGGCAAAAGTGATTTTGCCAATGCACCCATCTGCTCAATCGATATAGTTCCCCCATCCTCTATAAAGAACCTCTTCAGCAGTTTATCAATCCCCTCCCTAATCTTCTCGTTCCTGCAATCCACGGTAACTCCCGAAAGGCCCCTTTGACCCCTCTCCCTATCGAATGAAATAATTTCAAAATCCTCCTCACCATTTATCTCCTTTATCTCCTCCACTTTTTCAGGAAGATCCTTGAAGAGTCGTTCAGTAGTCTGTACGCCAGCATGACAAAGCTGTTTTTTACCAGGAACATAATAGAAGATATCCGTCTGAAGATTAGCATCGAATGAGCCTTTCTCTATGAGAGCCTTGATCTCGGCCTCGGTCGGCTTATGATCGACATCGCTGCATCCGATTTGATTACCAGCCTGATATTGCTTTCCATTTATAGTTACATGATCTGCAGACATAGATGCCTCCTAAATCTTCCCCTTGCGCTTCAAGTGGACCATCATCATATTGATGCCCTCTCTGTACGCCAGGATGCTGTAAAATTTTTGATGAAATTTATTTAACGTTGCTGTGATTTCGGATGCTTGTTTCTGAAGTATTTCAGATCTCTTTCCATCATCCTCATCGATCGACTTCACAAACAGTTCAAGCTCCACTTGAAGAACATCCTGCGCCTTCAAAAAAATTCTTTCGAAGGCCTTGAGATTACCCTCGCTCATCACCACAACCTTCGCCACACCCGCAGACTTTCCATCTACCACAC
>JABGOS010000132.1 GCA_018645265.1 Deltaproteobacteria bacterium | reverse complement strand
CCAATCCTTTGCACCTGCAGCATCCAGGATAGGTTTTCCTCCAATATGTTCTATCAGTAAGAAGGTTTTTAACATCTGAGGATCGATGACCTCAGTTAAAAGTTTATCAGGATAACGCTGTGACATGACTTTCAAAGCATCCAGTTTCTTTTTCGCTTCAGTAAATTTATCTGAAATATGCTGCTTGCCGAGTGCAATAAACCAGGGACATATGGTCGCTACATTTTTACTCATGTAGGCGACCTTTCTCTTCTCTCCGCCTTTCTTTGTAATCATAGTTGCGCCGATCTTTAGCTCATGATCGGGAAGGTGGAGTTTTGCTTCGTCCGCCTTTGCGATAGTCATGTATCGTACGGTCCCCGTCCTTTTATCCATTACGGCAATTATTTTTTTCCCTTCAGCCACAGGTTCCTTTTCTAGTTTTGCTCTGACTTGATACATCTTTTCGCTGAGCAGGATGCCCTTTGCACCGCCAGCAACTCCAATTGCCTCAATGCGTTTCAAGAACTTCTCAGGGTCCTTAACTCTCCGGAGCCACTTGTGCATGACTTCCAAAGCTTTGATTCCCTCTTTGATATCTGCAGGTTTGCCGCTTCCAAGCCATTTCTCCGATGCCATTGCGATTAATATGGGATGGTATTTTTCAAGAAGACCGGTTTTCTTGTGGATTGTGCAGAAATAACGGAAATCATGTGCAAAATCATAGAGCCGCTGCGCAACTTTCATTGCAGATTCTGCAGGCAACTTCTTAAGAATGGGAGCTGCTGCATTCATTATGTTGAAGCCGTCATCACTTTTTCTAAGGAGATGTTTTACACCGTTATGTTCTGTGACATCCCACAGTTCATCGACCTTTGGCGCAAATGTAAGAAAACGCGCTATGTTGCCCCATTGGCGAAAAGCCTTCTTCAGCTCAAATTTTGTGATGTTGCTGTCAGTCTTATAGTTATCCAGCAATGAGGCTGTATAGTCATCCAGCGAAAGCTCTTTCGTCGTATGGAGGCGTTGGTCTCCACTGCTGTCATACGCTCTGAAGGCATCCAGCATCAGCTGGAAGATATTACCTATTTCACCTGGATTAGAGAATGGGTTTTGGACTGAACTATCCGGCATTGGCATCTCCCCCTTTCATTGATTATCGGCAGAGAGGATGGGGATGTTGCTACCAATTGAGGTTCTTATAATATCAAATATATCAGTGTTTTTTTCTAGAGCGACAATGCCATTGGATGTATGGATATTGTTGATATTATTAGAAAATAACACATTATTTTGCGGTGGGTTTTTTATATGCCGCAGTTAGTTTTTTTGGTATATTCACAAAATAGCGAAAGTATTGTTATTTTTAAGGCTTTTTCTATTTTCTCTTATTTTTTGACGTGTATAATGCGTATTTAAAGGGGATTATAAATGGGGGGTATTTTCAAGCAGTACTCCTGGGTGGTAGATATTTTAGGGGTACTCTTTTGTTCTTTCTTTTTAGCAAAGATATCAAGTGTTTACCTTGGTAAGGCACTCGAAGTGAAGAGGTCTATAGGGGTACTCGCTACGGCTGAGGTCTCGCCGATCAGCAGGGAGAAGAAGGATTTAGCCGCCTATGACCCCATCATTGCACGTAACATCTTTGATCCAACCGAGAGGGCAAAAGAAGGTAGTCAGGCAGATGAGGGTGTGGTTGAGGAGGAAGCCTCCTTAACAGGCGAAGCTGTTCTGACCTCTCTGAGTATTAATGTCCTTGGGGTGCTTGTTGTGGGTGAAGGACGGGATAAACGCTCTTCAGCGACTATTGCAGGTGGCTCTTCATCACCACCTCCAGAGAGAGGAAGAGGAAGAGGAAAAAAGAAGAGTAGATCAAGTGGTGGAGCAAAGGTGTATTCCGTAGGTGGCGATGAAAGTTTTGCTCCCAATACGAAACTTGTTCTGATTCAGCCGGATCGCATTGAGTTTGTTAATAACGGAAGGTTGGAATATGCGGAGGTAGGGCCAGATTCTGGAGCTAACATCTTTGGGCC
This sequence comes from Deltaproteobacteria bacterium, assembly GCA_018645265.1. Taxonomy (GTDB): domain Bacteria; phylum UBA10199; class UBA10199; order 2-02-FULL-44-16; family JAAZCA01; genus JABGOS01. The sequence continues at coordinate 6,601 of JABGOS010000132.1, read as the reverse complement.
ACCAGTGGAGGCGACGACGGTTGCGGCGGTTGAAACCAAAAGTGGTGATAAAAAGGAATCGTTGATCAAGGGTGATGGGGGAAAGTTTACTGTTGATAAGAGAGAGGTCGATAATGCCCTACAAAATCTTGATCGATTGTACACTGAAATTAGGGCTGTGCCGAATTTTTCTGGTAACAAAGTCTCCGGTATGAAGATTCTTTCGGTGAAGAAGGGATCTATATTTTCAAAGCTGGGCATGAAGAGGGGTGATGTCTTACAGAAGATTAACGGGCTTGAGCTGGATGTTAAGAAGGGATTTGAGATATTCAATCAGCTCAAGGATAAGAGTAGCATTACATTGGATCTAATAAGACAGGGGCAGCCAACTACTTTAGAATATGAGATACGTTAAAATAAAAATCGTATTTATAATATTTTTGTTCATTGTGGCGTCAACTTCGGTGGCCTTTTCTCAGTCCAGAAGGGCTCCTACAAAGGGCAGTGTCAAACTGCCGGAGAAGATTGATACCAGGACCGTTCCTATTGAGGAGGGTGGACGGCCTACGCCAGAGGGCCCCCCAGTGGGGGGGAAGCCGGGCGAAGAGCTTGTCTATCTCAATGTTCAGGAACAGGATATTAAGGATGTAATCAGGCAGATAAGCAAGGCTACCGGAAAGAATTTTATTATCGATGATAAAATTCGTGGAAAGGTTACCATCCTGTCCGAAAGAAAGATGACGAAGGAGGAGGCATACCAAGCATTTCTCTCTGCCCTTGAAGTTGCAAACTACACTACTGTTACAGGCCCAGGCGGTATTATCAAGGTGGTTCCCCTTAAGGAGGCTATCTCATCGCCTATCCCAATATATGTCGATTCTACTCCGCATACCGATAGTTACGTTACGCGACTCATTTCGCTGGAGAACATAAGTGCGCTCGATATGTCGAACGCCATAAAGGACCTGATATCGAAGTCGGGTAATATGTTTGCATATCCAGCGACTAATACTCTTGTTATTACAGATTCTGGAACGAATATTGATCGTCTGATGAAAATCATCAAAGAGCTCGACCAGGAGGGTCCACAACAGGTTTTGGAAATTATTCCGGTCAACTACGCTGACGCAGCTGATGTTGCGGCGAAGGTTTTAAACCTCTTTGAAATACAGCAAGCGAAGACCACAACGAGTAGATCCAGAAGGAGCAGTAAGGCTTCCTCTCAATTGACGGAGATTAAGGAGCTTTCAAAGATCATTGCGGATGACAGGACAAACTCACTTATAGTCTATGCGAGTAAGAGGGCGATTGGCAGGGTTCGTGAGGTTATTGCGAAGCTGGATGTGCCACTCGACATGGCAGATACAGGGAATATCCACGTACACTATCTCAAGTATGCAAATGCTGTTGAGCTTGCTGAAACTTTATCTTCAGTTACATCCGGTGCTGCGGCTAAGTCTACTAAGGGAAAGAAGGGGGCAGCTGCGAAGAAGGGTAGCTCCGTTGCTTCCATTGGTGAAGATGTGAAGATAGGTGCAGACGATGTGACAAACGCCCTCATCATAACGGCATCGGCGAAGGATTATAGCAGGCTGGTCGATGAGCTGATATCAAAACTTGATGTTCCTAGAAGACAGGTCTTTCTCGAGGCAATCGTTATGGAGCTATCCGTGACTAAGGATGCCACGTACGGAGCAACTGGGTATGGCGGATATGGTGCGGGATCGGTACTTGGATTTGGATCATCAGGTTTTGGGGACAGTTTCAATCCTGCTACATTTTTTACCCCTGGAGGTGCTGGACTTTTTGGTACACCGGGTTTGCTGGGTGGTCTTCTATCGCGAGACACTATTACGCTTGAAATGCCGAGTGAGGGCGGTGGTACACAGGAACTCACGATTCCCGCCTTTGCAGCTTTTTTAAACTTCCTTCAGTCCAAGACAGTGGGAAATATAGTGTCGACGCCTAACATTCTAACTCTTGATAACCAGAAGGCATCGATCGACGTCAGTAAAACGATATATGTGAACAAGGTGAGTCAGTCAGGAACTACTGGTTTTCAGACCACGGAACCGACACCATTGGAAGCAGGTTTGACTCTTGAGATCACCCCTCAGATAACTGAAGGTGATGCTGTACGTATGGAGATTCATCATAAGCTATCAAACTTTCTACCCACATCCAGCACAGGATCTGAGGTGAGGGATAGTACTAAGAGAGAAATTAATACTACAGTTGTTGCTATGAATGGTCAGACTGTTGTCCTGGGTGGTCTGATGGAGGATACTGAAAGTACCTCGAAGCAGAAGATACCTATTCTTGGGGATATTCCGATTTTGGGATGGCTATTTTCCAAGAAGACTAAGGGTTATAATAAATCCAACCTGTTGGTATTCATAACTCCATATGTAATACGAGAACCTGCGGATTTTGCAGAGATTACGAAGACGAAAATTAATCAAAGAAATCAGTTTATGAGTAAGAACTTTTCAAGGAGGCAGCAGAGAAATATTCGCGAAACATTGGCAGCGCATCGAGCTGACCTGCTTGAAGGATCAGATGAGGGTGAGGCTCCGTTGATAAATAAGCAGGGGGTGTCTTTGTCGACTGGGGGCACTGGGATGCCGGTTTCATCGAGCACGAATCAACCTGTCATAACGGTTCCGCCGGTGGGGAATAGAAGTGTTTCTGGGACACCTCCCTTAGCTTCTTCGAAATCGCAGCCAGTCTACCCGTCACTACCCCCACCTCCATCGTCAGGTGGTGGAGCTGCGGTATCACCGGGCACTCCAAGGGTAAATCAGCAGAATACGCCTGATATGGGTTATTGATAGATATAATGGGGGATCAGTAAAGGTATGGAGGAACGCAGCTTAGGTGCAATTCTTCTTGAGACGAGCTCTTTGACCGAAGAGCAGCTTGAGCAAGCGCTTGCGGTACAGAGGGAACGTGGAATCAAGCTAGGAGATGCTTTGGTACAGCTGAAGTTCCTGCGTACCGAGGATATCTTGAAGGCCCTTTCAGTCCAGCTAGGTTTTCCCTATGAAAATAAGATTGATGTTGAGGATATATCGATTGAGTTGGTGACTGCCCTTCCTATCAACTATGCAAAACAAAATGAAATCCTTCCTCTGAAGAAGGAGGGAAATGTCGTTCGGGTTGCTATTGCAGATCCTACAAATTTCTATGCGCTGGATGATCTCAGAATGCTCTTCGGGTGTGACATTAAACCGGTCATTGCCAGTTCCTATGAAATCGTAAATTCCATCAACGCTGTCTATAATAGGGCTACCGGTTCAGGTGAAGATCAAATTAATGAACTAGATGAAGGTGCTGAAATTGCGGATGACTTCAGTGAGCCTGTCGATCTTCTCGATGCCGATGATGAGGCACCTATTATCAGACTTGTGAATTCACTTCTCTTCCGAGCGGTAAAGCAGAAGGCGAGTGATATTCATGTTGAACCCTTTGAGAGAGAAATTAAGGTTCGTTTTCGAATCAATGGTATTCTCTATGATATTATGAATCCCCCTAAGAGGGCACAGGGCGCAATCATTTCACGTGTGAAAATTATGAGTCAGCTGAACATCGCTGAGAAACGAGTACCACAGGATGGTAGGATTCGCATCAAGATAGCAGGTAAGGATATTGATATTCGCGTTTCTACCATTCCTACAGCTCATGGCGAGAGCGTCGTTATGAGGTTGCTCGATGCAAGTTCTGTATTGCTAGATATAGATTCCCTTGGATTCTCTAGATCAAATTTGGATGCGTTTAGAAAACTACTTTCGTTTCACAATGGTATTCTGCTTGTTACCGGTCCTACCGGTTCGGGCAAGACGACAACGTTGTATTCTGCCTTGGCGCGCTTGAATACAGATGAAGTTAAAATCATTACCGTCGAGGACCCAGTTGAGTACCAGCTGCATGGCGTGAATCAGATGCAGGTCAATCCCAAGATTGACCTTACTTTTGCATCCGGCCTTCGCGCTTTTTTGCGACAGGATCCAGATATCATCCTCGTAGGTGAGATTCGTGATAAGGAGACCGTTGAGATCGCCATTCAAGCATCTCTTACAGGTCACTTGGTTCTTTCCACGCTGCATACGAATGATGCGCCAAGTTCAATTACTCGGTTGGTCGAGATGGGAGTGGAACCATTCTTGGTGGCCTCATCTGTCTTGGGAATTGCAGCGCAGCGATTGCTCCGAACGGTATGTCGTGACTGTGCTAGAAAATATACCCCTACCGAGGAGGAATTAGAGGAAATTGGACTTACTGAAGATGATCTAAAGGGTAGACAGATTTATAAGCCGATTGGATGTCCTGTCTGCATGGAAACAGGCTACTCTGGAAGAGCTGCTATTCACGAGATAATGGTCGTTACGGATGCGGTTAGGGCTGAACTGATGAAGGGTTCAGATGCTTCAACTATAAAAAAAGTCGCTCTTACGGAAGGTATGAAGACCCTGCGTGAGGATGCAGCTTATAAAGTCCTTCAAGGTGTTACAACGATAGCTGAGGTTATGAGAGTTACGCAGGAAGAGACAGGCTAATTAGTGACTCGTTACTTGTGATTCGTGGCTCGAACATTCATTCTTGAGGCACGTAGCACGTAGCACGAGGCGCTGTTTCAGATGCCATTATTTGAATATGTCGGAATAGATGCAAAGGGAAAGCGGTCGGCCGGTACGGTCGATGCTGAGAACGAACGTTCTGCGCGCGCAAAACTTCGTCGTTTGAACGTTTTCCCGACTTCCCTTGGTGTAGAAGGTGAAGTTAAACAAAAAGTTGGCCTGGGAATGCAGTTAGATCTATCGAAGTATTTCCAGAGGGTTAAAGTTCAAGATGTTGCGGTGATGACACGCCAGTTAGCAACTCTAATAAATGCGAATATTCCACTCGTTGACGCTCTTGCAGCCTTGGTTGATCAAATCGAGAATCCGAAACTTAGAAACATGATTTCAAGGGTCAGGGAAAAGGTGATCGAGGGAGGCAAGTTGTCCGATTCACTCAAGTTGTTCCCGAAGGTCTTTGGAGATCTTTATGTGAATATGATTAATGCAGGCGAGAACAGTGGTGCGCTAGATGTCGTTTTGCTGAGACTCGCTGAATTTACAGAGGGCCAATCCAAACTTCGTAGTAAGGTTATTGGTGCGATGATTTATCCGGCTATTATGTCGATCGTGGGTGTGGCTCTAATGGTCATGTTGATCATTATCGTTGTTCCAAAGGTTACCGCCATATTTGAGGATACTGGTGCGGTGTTGCCGTTGCCTACAAAAATTCTCATAGCTGTCAGTGATACACTGTCAGGTTATTGGTACATATTCGTCGTATTGATTCCACTGGTGATATATGGTGTGAAGCGAATTCTCAAAACTCCCAAAGGCAGGGCTTGGAAGGATAAAAAGATGTTGACCGCTCCACTCTTTGGAAAGCTCAACAGGATGGTCATTGTCTCGAGATTTACGAGGACGCTCGCCACGCTCTTGTCAAGTGGTGTCCCCTTGATGACGGCTATGGATATCGTCAAGAATATCATTACAAATTTGCGCCTGCGTGAAGTTATAGATAAGACGCGAGATAGCGTTAGAGAAGGTCAGAGCGTGGCAGAACCTCTTAAGAAGAGTGGTGAGTTTCCACCTCTTGTTACGCATATGATAGCTATCGGTGAAAAGACAGGTGAGCTGGAGCGCATGCTTGAAAGGATTGCGGATACTTACGACAATGAGGTAGACAATACCCTTTCAACCTTGACTACGCTGCTTGAGCCTATAATGATCATCGTTATGGCAGGGGTCGTATCGTTTATCGTTATGTCGATCTTGCTGCCTATTATGAAATTAAATCAGTTGGGTTAATCGTTTGTCATCAATAAGGGGGGAGTGAAATGAAAAGGTTATTTAAGAATGAAAAAGGTATGACGCTGATTGAAATCATGGTCGTTATAACGATCCTAGGTTTGATCGCAACAGTTGTTACGGTTAATGTTATGGATAGCCTTGATGAGGCTAAACAGAAGACTGCAAAAGCTCAGATGAAGGTTTTTGAAGAGGCACTCGATAACTTTCGCAGAGACAACGGATATTACCCTTCAACGGAACAGGGTTTGGATGCGTTGGTGAATAAGCCGAGCGTTGGTAGAATTCCTAAAAGATATCCATCCAAGGGCTATTTGAAGGGTGGAAGAATTCCTCAGGATCCGTTTAGCTGTGATTACCAGTATTATAAACCAGGCCTACAAGGGAATGACTATGAAATTTATTCGTTAGGAGCTGACTGTCAGGAAGGTGGAGAGGAGACCGATGCCGACCAACCGGAGACAGTTTCAGATGTAGCAGAAGAGGGTGTGTTCAACGGCTCCTATGTTATCTCAGGCGCCGCTGACGCTGAATTCATAAACGAGTACATAGGGGTAACCGGAGATCTTACCGTTGCGGCACTGGAACTAACGGAGTTGTCGTTGCCCAATCTGGCAACACTCGGCGGCTACTTGAGGGTACAGAGCAATACGAACATGGTCTCAATCAGTTTCCCGGCTCTGACGAGCGTGGGCGACAATTTAAGCCTGTCGTGAAACCCGGACACTTCCCGTGTAGTTTCCTGTAGATAAAGGCGT
>JABGOS010000154.1 GCA_018645265.1 Deltaproteobacteria bacterium | reverse complement strand
GAGGCTAAAAAGCCATCTGCGGATTTGACAGTCGATCGCGATGCCGCGCTCAGCACGGTCCATAAACCCGCACATCATGGAACAGAAAAACTCTTCGGTGATGCGGCAGAGGCAAGCGAAAAGCTAAGGGAAGAAAAACGATGCAGACGTGAAAGTCTTAGAGCACTTGTCAAAACAACATCTAATTACAAAGCATTGAGCGAAAAGATCGGAGAGGAAAAAGCGAATATATTTCTCGATGATTTGCTCGCGGCTAACTGTACTAACTGGAACGATTTACACTACATGATGATAACAGCATTGGAGAGCAAGTATTCCGGATCGACTTGTAAATACTTGCCGAAAATGTGGAGTGCTGGAATCAGAGATGCACAGGTTCTTTATACATACTCGAAAACCGCCTGCGACTTTGAAGGCTCCCCATACGATCCTAGTACAAGATTTGAAGGCATCATCGAAGCTGACTTACAGCTCAGAGAAAGAGGCATATCCAGTCAGTCTGACAGAGTTCGGCTTATCAAGGCCACAACATACAGCGACGATAAGAATCTCTGTACAAAAATGAAGAACCTTCCCGAAACTGCAAAAAATATTCTGGATCAGGGTTGGACGATGGATGAAACGATAGACCTGATAAAGACTATTTGTAAAGAGAACGGCGCTGGAAAGGACGGAGCATGGGCACTGGGAAGACTCGACGAAGCCCTTGAGGAAATGGGAAAGCAATATCCCAAATATACTATACAATACTTACTGAGTACAAACTGGAAAAAGTACGTCAAGGTCGGCATCGAAAAGCGAACTTTCGATAACAGCGACAACTGGTTTGAAAAAGCGGAGGACAGCGTAGCCGAAACCGTACTCGATGACCCAACCTTCTATTCCCAATACGTCTCCCCAGACTTTCGAGATGAATACATCGATGTTATATCGAGACTTAGACTGCAGGGTTTTAGGGATTCGGAAATAAAAAAGATGATCTGCAATGCTTACAATAAGGTACCAGTGTATGATGAAAGGTCAGAGCAAAATAAAGATAAGGTAATTTTACACATGAAGAAAAAGATGGATGCTCTGGATATAGCCGGCGTTTCTACAGATCTATCAATATCGCAATATCAAGAAATAATGACTGAGAACATCAATGCTGAAAGGTTAAAAAGGGGCGCCAACACGTTCTTCCTCAACACCCCAAACAATGCGTATAGAAAGCTCTATCTGAAGCGACTCGGTGCAGTCGGCTTCATAAATTACCTGGGCCTTCTAGGAAATGACTTTTATAGAATAGAGGACCAACAAAATGTAGATGTATCAAAAATTGCTAAGCTCTGTCTTCAAGTAAAAGAAAAAAGAGGGATCAACCATTTCAGCCGCTACTCAGTCGCATCGCTCGAAAATCAACTTCATCCAAAGCCCGGCGCTAAAACAGCTTTAGTGGTCGTTGCCAAGGATGACTGGAACGGGGCTTTCGAACGCACCCGTTACGATCTCGATCTTCTGCTGGAACAAGGTTATAATGTAATCATCGTAGAAGCGAACGACGAAAACGATATCTATAGACAGCTAGATAGCATGCCAGCTCACTCCATCGATCAAATGGTCATTTACGGGCATGGAAGACCAAGCGGCACATCGCTTCGCAGCGGATCTCGCGAAGAAGATGCTAGGATAGACCTGGATGACAATGAATGGCGCCTATACCAGAATCGGTTCTCGGACGAGGCGCAGGTATTTCTTTTCTCATGCAGCACGGGAAAAGGAGGAGAAGAAGCAGATAATATGGGCTCTCGTTTTAACCAGTGGCTTGGACTTACGACATACGCTCCAAACGAAGATACCAACGGCGCTCTCTACGTCACTTCTAATGGTGAAATAGCCATAAGGTATAATACGATTTCAGCCCTAGAAGTATTCGATGATCACAACCGACACCATTCCTAATAATTATCCATTGACATGCACGTCCACGGATAGAGATTTTAATATCCAGGCACATTTCCTGTCACCATACGCAGCCCTTATGAAAGCGACCGACTTTATGTCGGGCGGTTTCTTTAGGGATGCGGATACCCGGAGGGTATAAACAGCAAAACCCCGTCAGAGGCTTACCCTAACAGGGTTCTACTAGTTGTCCTTTGGGGTGCTTTAGCGGATAATTTTAGAATCTATCAGAGGTTGACGACCTATGAGGACGAAAAAGAAATTTACAGAAAAAAGCTGTTAACGCTATTACATTCGGGTATAATGAGCGAAACAAGGGGAATATATGAAAAAAATAGTCATTTCGATAGCGATATCATTGCTAATTGCTAACTGCGGCGGAAGCAGCAATAGCTCCGATGAAACGTTACCAACCGTAAGTTCGGTAACGGATGGAAATAGCGCAACTGTTGCTACAGCAGATACAACCGGAGTCTATCCAAACTCGTTTGATATAGCCTTTTCAGAGGCAATGGATGACACATCGGTAACAACAAGTGGCAATATAACGTTCACATGTACACTTCCTGACGAAAGTCTTTCTCAACCTACAATGTCTGTTGTGCCCGCGTCTGCAGACTATACTTATACGGTCACCGTGACCGATGCATATGAGTATCAACTCCTTGATTGCGTACTTACTGTAACAACAAATGTTACAAGCGCAGCAGAAGTCGCCCTTGCGGAGGCTGCGACATATACATTCACCAACGCTTGTTCGGTCGGCGATGATTTCAACGCCGATAGTTCGGCATGCTGGACGGTGTGGGCTGTTGAGGAGGAAGGTGAATTACCACCATGGCCTACGTGGGCAGCACTTCTGGATACATCGACCGGCCTTCTTGCATTTGAAACGAGTGAAAGCACGCTGATATATTCAAGCAATGGTAAGGAAGCAGATAGCGGAGCATTTATTTACAAAGCGGCCGTGCCAAACGCTGATGGTTTCAGCATCATAGTGAAATATACCGACCTTTTGACTCGTGGTTCTGGTGAGGACCTTGATTCGTTGGGTTTTATGCTGATGCAGGAGGATCCTGCAACACTGGAGGATCCGGGAAAGGATGGAACGTATATCTCCATGGGCTTGAGCACGGATAATGGAGAGGGAAATATTCCCTTATGTGCCAATACATCGAGTGGTTCTGATCCTGAATATATTGGAGAAGTTGATTGCAGTAGCATCGATACGCTCTATATGAAGCTGTTGTTCGATGGTAGCACGTTGACCGGTTCATGGTCTTCCGATGGTGACACCTATGAGACCATATCCGGCGATGAGGGCAGCTGGCCCACCGACTTTTCGGGTTATAATTATCTTGTGATCCTGATGGAAACTGCCGAGGAGAATCCGGATACACTCTTCAACATCGACCACATCAGTACGAGCGGCTTGACCTCTACGACGCAGTATTGAGTTATTCCATATTTTCAATCCCTCAGAAGATCGATAGGTATGAATGCAAATGCCTGAAGCAAAGAGCTTCCTCGTCCCCATGTTACCGAACAGGCCTCCAGTATCCATCGAACCGATTCTCTCTTGTCCGCTTGGGGTGGGGTTTTTGGGGGATTGCCGCGTCGTCTTTTCCGCCAAAGGCAGACCAGCCTCTGGCTGGCAGATTCCTCGCAATGACATCGGGAGAAAAGCCCCGTCAGATCGTCATTCCCTGTCATATGGAGATTCTGATCACCATTTCGGAACTGGGCTAAAATTTCCTATACCCACAGACAGAAGATTTAATTCCCAGGCAACTTTCCTGTCCCCATAAACAGCAAAACCCCGTCCTTGGCTTACAAGAACAGGGTTCTACCAGTTGTCCGTTGGGGTGCTTTTCCGCCAGAGGCGGATCAGCCTTTGGCTGAAGGTGACAATTTGCGAATCTATCTGCTGGCCACATAAAAATTCTTGACGAATAATTATGAATAATATAGAATAATAAAAACTCGCACAAGGAGGAGAATATGGCTAAAACCGTTACAGTCCGCATTGAAGATGATATTTATGAAACCTTTAGCCGTCATGCTGAAGAGGAGCGTCGATCTTTAAGTAAGTTCATCGAACACGCTGTGATTCAATACACCAAACGAACCGCCTTTACCGATGATGAGGAAATGAGGGAAATCGCTGAAGATGAAGGCTTGATCCGCCGTATCAAGCAGGGCACTCAGGATGCAAAGAAAGGCAAGGGGCGTTTTGTCGCGTAAATACAAAATATTTGAGGTAGAGCGTTTCGCAACCGATCTAAAACTATTGGCACGCCATCGCAAAGCCACTCTGGAAGAAAAACTTATTGAATATGTTTATCCCCAACTCAAAAACGAGCCTCACTTTGGCCCTAACATCAAGAGGCTTCGCGACTGGCATCCACCGACATGGCGATATCGTGTAGGAGACTGGAGATTTTTTTATATTATAGACGAAGAGACAAAGGTAGTTTCAATGGTCGCCGCCGCACACCGCAAAGAGGCTTATCGAAAAAACCGCTGAAGGCAGAACATCTCAAAAAATAACAACATACAAAACGCCACAGGCGCTACGCCGCTACAATTAAAGAAAATGGTTGTTCATATCTATGTATGGGACCCTCTGAAGAATGGTTTCGTTACGAAAAAATGAGATTTGGAGCGAGACGAGGAAGATGAGCAAAAAGCCCGCAGGTGTAGCTAAAGCTACATTGAGGCTTTTTGTGAAATCTGACGACGTCGTAGCCCAAATATCATTTTTTGCAGTAGAAATCCATTTTTCAGAGGGTCCTATGAATATAAAAAGTTGATTTATGAAAAGACTCTTTGTTTGTGGTTATGGCGGTTCAGTATGACTCATTAATCGATCCGGTTATTATCATGGTTACCTTGCCGCTGGCGTTAATCGGCTCTTATATAAACAATCTTCGGAAAGAAAAACAATATGCTGTTTACGACGCGGTTATTGAAAGCGCGTCTCTAAGGGTTCGCCCTATTTTAATGACAAGCATTACTACGATTATCGGGTTGTCACCGCTTATCTTCGGATGGAGCGAAGGGTTGGAGATGCTTAGACCTTTGGCTATAACGGTTGTTGGTGGGTTGTCAGTTTCGATGTTGCTAACGCTATTTGTGATTCCGTGTGTTTATTCTGTTTTTCATAAGGCAAGACCATGATATTGATCGAGTTGTTTCCCCCTTTCCCATTTCAACCTCGCTCTCATCAGCTTTCCCCGAAGGCTCTCCCTCTCTGTCGATGACAGGGGTATAGGTCGTTTCCAAGGTACTCCGAAATCCTAAGGAAGGACCCGACCTATACTATACCCATATACATAAAGGAGGTGATGCTTATGGACGATGAGTTCAACTGGTTCGATGAGATACTCGACTTCTTGGAGAGCAGCAGAAATCCCATCGAAGGAATCTTGGTTCTGATGATCCTGTTGCCGATCGTAATTATCTGCATGGTCATCTGGAAAGTCAGAGAACAGAAGGAAGAAGAAAAACCACCGGAGAAGGTTGAAGCCACTCCCAAGAAGGAACCTCCCTGCAAGAAGCTCTACGAAGAAGAAGGTGCACCGTGGATTCATGGGGAGTGGTGAAACTACTGTGGACCGCATCTTACACGATCACCCTTTTCGGATAGCTGCCGTCCTCGAAGTGTTTCTCGATCCAGCCGTTCTTTACATCCTCGCGGGCATCAAAGTGAGATACGTAAGGTTTGATGTCGAGAAGTGGAGTGCCATTTAAAATGTCCACCTCTGAAAATACAACGGCCCCTTTTTCTATCCCTTCGATCCGCACGACTGAAATGCCGATGTGGTTGGGTCGCTTGGGGCTTCGTATAGCGAAGATACCGTGATCCACGTCCTCAAGGAATGGACGCCCAAGAAGATTTGCCTCTTTGGCCCTGTTGAAATGATAGATCAGGATCGCATGAGAAAATCCGTCAAGGTCCTTGAGTCCATCCCAGTATTCAGGAAAAAGTTCGATGCGACCGGTGACGTCATCTTTGAAGCGTCCCTGAATTGGCATGCCGGATGGGTCTTCATACGATGTCTTTATAATTCCAATGGGTTTGATTTGAATGATATCTGTCATGTCCACACATTTACACAGGCAATCCTGAAAGGGCAACTACTTCTTAAAAACTGGTAGTGCTCAGTTCCCCCAAATTAATCGTCACCCCCGTCCTCCCGTCACCCGATAGCTTTCCAGAATCCATCGAACCGGTTCGGAGCCTGTCCTGAGCGAACGCAGTGAGTCGAAGGATTGTCCGCTTGGGGGTGGGGGTCCTGATGCCTTCACGGGATCCTTCGTTATGCCCAGGATGACAAACGGGAGAGAGTTCTCGTCAGACAGTCATTTCCTGTTAATGAATATGTCAAAGGGATAGGGGCTGGATTCCCGCTTTCGCGGGAATGACAGGCGAGGGAAATCGCGTCCTTAGGATATTTTCTCTCTATATAAACAGCAAAACCCCGTCAGAGGCTTACCCTAACAGGGTTCTACTAGTTATCCGTTGGGGTGCTTTAGCGGATAATTTTAGAATTATATCAACAAGTTATCTCCTAGCAACTTTGGGTATAGGAGTTGCCGATAATATTAAGGTAATTAAGAGTTTGGGCAGGAACATTATACACATAACAAGGGGTAGCAAAGATGTCATTGCTTGTTGAACCAAAGCTCGTTGAGCCTGACGATAGAGTCCACATTGAAGTTGAGGATGCAGATGGCCAGTCTACTTTCGTTGGCGGAACGGTCACAAAAGATAGCTGTAGTGAGGGGGAGGTATCGGTCAAGCTGAATGGATACAATACATCGGAGTGCATGAGAGAAGAAAGACTGGTGTGCGCGGAGGGCCCATACGGGGAACCAGCGAGTCACTTGGGTATTTTCCCTGTAGCATTCACGCCCCTGTCGAAGAACGACCCGAAACTATTGAAGATGGCCAGGGAAATACTCAAGTCAAAGGAGACCTTTAAAAATTATGGATCCTTCTTCCTCCAAGTCGAGGGTGAGAGTAGTTCTTTGCTCAGTGACTGGAAGGAAGAAGTAGATGAATTCAGAAAGGCAGGCACAGTCAAAAAGTTGATAAAGAAACTATACGAAGACAAGGGTCAGTTGAAGAAATATGTGAAAGGCGAACCCAGGTTGGCCAGAATTTTCAAGGGGGAGGGTGGTAACTGCGCCTCTCAGACTCTCTTGACTGTTGCGGCGATCCGCGATTCCAGCATCCCTCTGCCAGAGGGTTATGTGCTGGGGGTGCAGATGTTCAGCAATCACATCCAGCCGGTACTCTACAATCGGAAGAAAGGGAAACTCTGGATACTGGTATCCAATGAAAAAACTGAAAAGATAGTCGCTCCTGTTTATCACCCAAAACTTCTCATCCACGCCTATCTGAAAAAACAGGGTGAGCATTTGCCCGAGAAGGATCTTTTAATCGCGAAGCGCAATGTCAGCGTGCCGGACATAGTTAATACCGATAAGAGTACGTACGATTCGTTTTTGAGTTTCCCAGAAGTTGATGTAGTTTATGGTGATGGTTCTACTATACCTGAAACTGCCACCCTGACCTCTCCTTACTCTGGAAGTGGGGATGATGAGGGTGGCGACACGATACAGTCATTGTATGGTAGCAGCGGAGTGGAATATCCTGATGAGGAGGACCGGCTTAAAATACTTAACATTATCAAAGAAGATACAGAGAAGATCAAGAAAAACCCAAAGGATGCTGACGCCTATTTTTTCCGCGCTGGCTGGAGATGCGTCCTGGGGCAAGATGCCAAAGGTATGCAAGACCTTAGCTCAGCCATTGAAATCCTTGAAAAACATTACGATCTGAATAAGCCGGAGAATAAAGAGTTCCTTGCACGCGTTTATTCTGCTCATGGAGCGCTAAATAAGATCATGGAATATACAGAGAAGATCAAGGAGAATCCAAAGGATGCCAAGGCCTACGTGCAGCGCGCCAATTCTGAAAGAACACACCGGGGGCTAATCATCAGAGAATTACAAGACCTCAGTTCCGCCATTGAAAACCTTGAAAAATACTATGATCTGAATAAGCCTGAGAATAAAGAGTTTCTTGCATACGCTTATGCTCGACGTGCCATTACAAAAACCAATATAATAGTTGATTCCGGTGGTGGTGAGAAGGCTGTCTTAGCGGATATAGAAAAGGCCAACAACCTCGCTCCAGGCAATAAATCGATTGGTGCGCTTATTGGAACTGCATATTACGATATCGCTATTAGCCATTATGAAGATGAAAACTACAACGCAGCAAAAAAATATGCTAGGATGGCTCTCAAATTCAATCCGTCTGACAATTGGTCTTCTGACGGTTGGTATGATGATTTTAGAGTTGGCTGGATATCAATTGACGAATTGATAAATAATTAACGAAAAGTGTTGGACCACAGATTTAAATGCGTATTTTGGAATGCGAAATAACAAGGCTTTAACTCCGCATTCAGGTTCATTGGTCGGATAAAACCATCTGAAAGTTCTTATACCCACAAACGGAAGATTTAATCGTAAGGCACTTTTCCCGTCCCCATAAACAGCAAAACCCCGTCAGAGGGATTCTCTAACAGGGTTCTACCAGTTATCCGTTGGGGTGGCTGAAGGGACTCGAACCCTCGACTTCCAGGACCACAACCTAGCGCTCTAACCAACTGAGCTACAGCCACCATAT
>JABGOS010000153.1 GCA_018645265.1 Deltaproteobacteria bacterium | reverse complement strand
CACATATGCTCCACCGCACGTAATCCTCTCTTCCGGTGTAACCACCCCCTCAGAGAGAGCCGCCATGGCAGTAACTATTTTGTAAGTAGAACCGGGCGGATATCCTCCCTGCGTAGCCCTATTCAAAAGATACTTATCAGGATGACCGGATATCTGCTTCCAGTAATCATCACCATTAGGACCTGCGAGCTTATTCAAATCATACGAGGGTGAACTGTACATAGCGAGTACGGCACCGGTACGAACATCGATGACAACGGCCGCACCCTTGCGTTCGCCAAACATCTCCCTGGCGAGCTCCTGAAGGTCACGATCGATAGTCAACTGCAGGCTGCTTCCGGGCACAGCCGGATGTCTCTTCAGCTCGGAGGCTATCACCTCATAATCGACCTCTCGACCTACTGCATTTACGATTCGCTCCTCATACCCATCCTCACCACGAAGAGTAGGATCCCACCTCTCCTCCAACCCTCTAACACCTACCATATCTCCAGGATTATACTTACCTGGATAGAGCTTATCATATTTCTTAAGCCTCTTCGGATCAATTTCACGGACATATCCCAATACGTGCGTAGCTATACTGGATTCAGGATATGTTCTTTGATATTTAACTATGACGTCAACACCCCTCAGGTCGTACCGATCCATTTCATCATACCATGGATTTTTTCTAGATTTTATTAGCGCCACATCATCTAGTGACACATCCGCCTTCACTATCAGTGGCTGATATTTAGGTTGTTTAAATCTCTTCTTCCAAATTTCATCCAATTCAGCTCTAGGAATACCGAGCAATGTACTTACCGACCCAAGAGATTTTTCCGGATCTACAACGTATTGTGGGATCACAACGATGTTGAACGAAGGCCGGTTATCAACCAAAACCTGTCCTCGCCTGTCGAAGATCACTCCTCGTGGAGCAGGAATGCTCGTAGCCTTGATACTGTTTTCAGTTGAAAAGAAATGATAGAAGCTACCCTTAATAACCTGGAGGAAATACAATCTCGCAATAACAATAAGGATCAAGATCAGAACAAGGACCATCCCATACTTGAACCTACCTTCAATATCCAATGTGTATTCTTGAGTTAGTTTCATTCTATCCAGTCATCATGGGTAAATTTTAAATTACAGATCACTGACTACTTCATCACCAAACCCTTAGGCCTCGTGATCTTTTCCCACGATAAATCCCAGTACCACTTGATAAAGGGAATTAAGAATATGGCTATGGCAGCATCTAAAATTGCCTGAGCAGGTGCAGCTTGAATAATCACCTCAGCAAATACAATGCGCCCGGTAACTGCCATCATAAAAACAGCTGATACGAGTTTATCCAGAACGCTTATCATTGCTATCCAAAAGATGAGAGCCGCACCCGCTTGAAAGGATATCTTCGCCAGAACCATCCTAACACATCCATAAATTATTAAATAAGAAAGGATCGACATCCCAAAAGGGCCACCCGATGCAACATCAGTGATAACACCAAAAAAAACGATAACTGGAATGGCTCTCCAAGCCTCCCTATAAAAGGAGAGAGCTGCAACAGCTACGATGATGAAGTCAAAACGGAGCATGCTGGTTGGAAGATTAGACAGCCAGGTCGACTCTAAAACGATAGCCAATATTCCATATAGAGCCATGAGAAGAAAAAAAGACATATTGAAATTTATTCCTCAGAGGGTTTGGATGCAGTTTTCTTTGCACCACTTAAGAGCACCATGACTTCCTGAAGTTCATCCATATTTTCAAACGGCACGACATTGGCGTCTAAAAAAACACCGTATCGTGACTTCTCTAAGTCATTGACCGTCCCAATGGGAATTCCAGCTGGAAATATTCTATCAAAACCCGAGGTAACAACAACATCCCCGTCCTTTATATCGCTTATTCTTCTCAGATATTCCATGCGCGTTAGATAGTAACTGGGCCTTAACTCTGTACGCATAGCGGTTCCAACGACGAGACCACGCGCTCTCGACCGCTGTACTAAAACATCTGTCGTGCTATTGGGATCGATTATAAGAAGGACCCTGGCACTCCCAGAGTCGACAGTACCTATTTTACCTACCAGACCACGGGGACCGATAACGGGCATTAAGGGTTTCACACCATCTTCAACACCGCGATTGATCGTGATGCTCTTAAACTCCGCCTTTGGATCGTTAGCTATAACTTTAGCGACAATAGCTTGATATGGGAACGTCTCTTTGTATGACAATAGATCTCGGAGCCGGCCGTTTTCTTTTTGGACTTCATCCGTACGGATCAGATCACTTTGCAGTTTGGCAACATGCTCCCTAAGAATAACATTCTCCTCCTCCGCTCCTATCAAAGCGAAATAACTGCTCCATACACCACTGACGGCATCGCCTATGGAGCTAAACATTCTCTGAGGAGGAGTGATTATATTTCGTAGGATCTCTTCATACCACGGCGCACGCCTAGCTCCGCCTGTGGTGAGTGACAAAAAGGCAATAATCAAAAGAAGCGGTATCAACAGCGGAATAAGGCGAGTCTTTTTTTGAAACAATGACATATTAGGTAACTGTAATGCCCCTAAAAACATCCAGCCTATCCAACGCACGCCCTGATCCAAGAACTACGCAGCTAAGCGGATCATCAGCAACTACGACCGGAAGGCCCGTTTCCTCGCGCAACAGTATATCGAGGTTGCGCAACAAGGCGCCTCCACCTGTGAGGACTATACCCCTATCAACTATATCGGCTGAAAGCTCAGGTGGAGTTCTTTCAAGCGTAATTTTAACAGCTTCAACAATCGCATTTACCGGCTCGATGATCGCCTCGCGAATCTCTTCAGAATTTATCTCCAAAGTCTTCGGTACGCCAGCGACGAGATCCCTGCCCTTAATCTCCATCGTACGCAGCTCGCCATCAGGATAAGCGGTACCTATTGCGATTTTAACGGCCTCAGAAGTTCTCTCACCGATCAGCATATTATACTTACGTTTGAGATATTGGATGATCGATTCGTCCATCTTATCACCGGCGATCCTGATGGATTTAGAAAAGACGATTCCAGCAAGAGATATAACCGCAACCTCCGTCGTGCCACCGCCTATATCTACTATCATATTTCCCGAAGGCTCTGTAATAGGAAGCCCGGCACCTATCGCGGCAGCCATCGGCTCCTCGATAAGATAAACCTCCCTAGCACCTGCGGATTCCGCTGATTCCCTGACCGCCCTCTTTTCAACCTCTGTAACGCCGAAGGGAATACAGACGATTATGCGAGGTCTTATAAGGGTTTTACGATTATGGGCCTTCCGTATGAAATATCGAAGCATTGCCTCTGTAATTTCAAAATCCGCTATAACACCATCTTTCATCGGACGGATAGCCTCAACCGTGCCAGCCGTACGGCCGAGCATCTCTTTGGCCTCTTTGCCAACCGCAAGCACTCTTTTAATGCCGCGGGTATCCCGCTGAACAGCCACCACGGAAGGCTCCGCGGAGACGATCCCCTTACCCTTCACATAAACGAGGGTATTAGCAGTACCAAGATCTATTGCTAGGTCGTTCGAGAAGAACCCTAGTATTGGGTCTAAAATCATATAATGTAACCCCCTGGAAAAAAGTTGCTCCGATCTAACAGACACCCCCGGAAAGATCAATAAAATTGTTGATTTATACATCTTCATCCGCTAGGGTCCCGCGCCATGCTGGATCTCCTAAGAAGACATGCAAAGTCCTGGGCCATAAAGGTGCCTATAATCGCAATCATCATCTCGTTTGCCTTTTTCTTTGGCTATAGCGCGATGAGGAAAGGCGGGGATCAGGGCTCAGATCAGGCCGTGGCCACAGTCAATGAAAGGCCAATCACTGCCGCTGAGTATAACTACTACCTGGACTCCAATTTTGAACGCCTTCGCCAGAATTTTACCGACTCTGAAGTTCCAGAGTTCCTAAAGAACATGGCGAAGAGCAATACGCTGCGTCAACTCGTATCCCGTGAAATGATGCTTGATGAGGCTGAGAAGCTTGGAATAACAGTGTCCGACATGGAACTCGCCGACACAATAAAGAGGGTTCAAGCTATGATGTTCGGCGGCAGCTTTGATCCCGTCTTTTATAAAGAACGCTACCTACCCCATTTCAAGAATCGCTACTCTTTGGATTACGAAGCGTTCGTAAGAACTGATATTGAGTTGGACTCTTTGAAGCAGCTCTTTAGCAGCGTTGGCAATGCGGCACCCAGCAAAAAAGGCGCAAAGGAAGAAACTTGGACATTTGGTGTAGTTGAGATTGAGCCTGACAAGGTTGAGATAGCCGAAGAGATAATAAAGACTCCTACGGGTAAATGGGCAAGCACCCTTAAGAAGCATAAACTGAAAGAAAAGAAGCACGAGAATATAAAGCTCTCCTCAAGAAAAAAGCTGGCTTCAGGCAAGCTGAACCTTGAAGAAATCATAGAAGTTTTCAAACTCTCGAAAGACAAACCAGTTCTATCCAAACCGGTTAAGAAGGATGATAAAATCTACGTAGTCCGCTTCATAAAGAAGGGGGAATCAGAAGCTATAGATTCACCCGCCGGCACTATGGAATTTTTCCGAGATTGGATGTCGAAACTTTTGGCGGATGCAAAAGTTACAACCCTCCTTGAACAAGAGCAACAATAACAACACTTCGCACACCTAAACATTCTCCGATGAAAGGACCGATACGGAGTTAAATTTGTATGGCTGCTGATATTTCCAAATACGTCAACGCCCTCAAGAACGCCGGCGCGGATATCTACGAGGTAGGAGGGCCTGTAAGGGATCAACTGCTGGGTAGAAATTTGAAAGATCATGATCTCCTCTGTAGAAAACTCTCCGTTCAGCAGATCACTAAAGTTCTCACCCCATTCGGCAAAGTTGCTGCCGTGGGCAAAGCCTTCGGTGTGATAAAATTCTCACCTAACAAATATCGTAATTGTGAAATTGACATAGCCCTTCCCAGAAAGGAGATCTCCACCGGCAGTGGTCATAGAGATTTTGAAGTTAACTTCGATCCCGACCTTCCTATTGAGGATGATCTCGGCAGGCGCGATTTCACAATCAACGCCATGGCGATATCCTTTGCGAACGGCGAACTCATAGACCTATTCGATGGTCAGAAAGATTTAAAGGATCGAATTCTGAGAATGGTTTTTCCGCGAGCTTTTGAAGAAGATCCCCTAAGACTGATCCGTGGTATACAATTTGCGTCCCGCTTCAACCTATCCATTGAACAACAGACATGGAAAGCCATGTGCGATGCTGCGCCGCTTATAAAGACTGTATCCGGTGAAAGAATCGGAATGGAAATTCTAAAGATGATGACAGCTGAGAAGCCATCAGTTGGATTTGATCTCATGAATGAATCCGGTTTACTAAATCACATCCTTCCCGAACTATCCGCTATAAAAAATATCGAACAGGACAAGCAGCCAGGCGACGATGTCTACAAACACACAATGAGGGTGTTGGATGCAGCCCGTTCCGATTCGCATGTGGAACACTGTGGCGACCCTGAGCTCCTATTTGCTGCCCTCCTTCATGATACTGGAAAAGCAAAAACAGCAAGGACTCATCCCGAGGGCGATCGAACCGTATTCTTCGGTCATCAGATCGTATCTGCAAGACTCGCAAGAAAGTGGATGAATAAGATGAAGCTCTCTAGCTGTGGAATCAATACAAAGAACGTCGTAGAATTGATCGAACACCACATGTTCGAGACTAAGGCCTACTTCACCGATCGCGCTATCAGACGCTTCGTAGCGAAGATAGGAAAGGATCTCATTTATAAGCTGATGGATATGAGACTCTCCGACAACAGGGGTGGCAAACATCCCTCTGGAATCAAGGGTGTATTGAGACTTCGAAAACGTATTCGTGATGAGCTCGCCAAGAAACCTCCCTTTGGTCCGAAGGATCTTGCCATAAGTGGCCACGACCTCATGGCACTTGGAATATCGGAAGGTCCTATAATGGGGATCATATTAAAATCCCTCGTCGAGACAGTTCTGGACGATCCCGCCTTGAACGAGAGGGAGAAGCTCCTTGCACTAGCCAAGGAAATATTGGAAAATCCACCATCGGTTAATCAAAAGAAGGACTCAACCAAACGAGATGATGATGAAGAAACCGAATCCAGGAAAAGCGGCTGCGCTCGAAGCTAAGGGCGATAAACTTCTCGCAAAGGGAAAACCGAAGCGCGCCCTGAAAAAATTCAAAAAAGCGTTACAGATGGACCCAGGCCGCACTGCCATCTACGACAAGCTTATGAAGACACGGGATATACTTCCTGATGATTGGGAGATGGAGGATTTTGTCGAATCTGTAGACTGGTTGATGAAAAAACAGGAGATCGAGGAACCCGCCATCAAACAAATTCACGCAAAGCTCTCACCGGAGTGGGAAGAAGCGAAGAAGCTCGTATGGAGCATAATGGCCTCAAATGAGGAACGCGCCAAGATGCTTACTGAGGAACTGGTTAAAATGGGAGAGATCGGAACCAGGGCAGCTATCAATACGATTCTCGAATTCAAGCAAGCTACTGAGCAAGCTCCGTATGATGAAGACGCTCCCCTTGAGGAGTAGATTGATGAAGAGAAACACTAAGGTACTTTGTCTCACCGGAAATATCGGCACAGGGAAGTCCACCGTATCATGGATGTTCGAAGAACTGGGAATCCCTACAATCGATGCTGACAAGATCGCCCACGAAGCACTCGCTCCACATTCACCCATTTGGGAACAGATCTTCAAACACTTCGGCAAATCAATTCTCCTAGAGGATAACGTTATTGATAGAAGTAAACTGGCGAAGACTATTTTCGATGATCCACGTGAAAGAAAGTTTCTAGAGTCACTTATCCATCCGTACGTTCGCAATGAAATATCACACAGGATAGCATCTCTTGTGAAACAAAATCAGCCGTTCGTAATGGTCGAAATCCCCCTACTGTTCGAGGTAGGCTGGGAGAGTGATTTTGATGCAATAATTGTCATCACTTGCAGCAAGGAAAACGAAATTGAACGATGTCGGAATAAATTTAAATTATCGCGCGAAGAAGCGCTAAAACGGATCGATTCCCAATATCCCCTTCAGAGAAAGATCGATTCGGCCGATGTCATTATTGAAAATGATGGACCTTTGGAAGAAACTGAAGTTCAGGTTAAAAGACTCTATCATGAAATGGTGAGTGGTAAGTTCCCATCGAAGAACTAGAGAGCACCCTTTACCTCGATGACTTTCGTTGCAAGTCTCGCTGCATAATGTGCTGCTTCAGCTGGATCTTCATCCTCAACTCTCTTTGTGAGATACCCAGCGACATACGTATCACCACAACCGGTCGCATCCACAAATAGATGGGGCGGATAGGCCGGTATTTCACACTTCTCGTCACCACAGTAGATGGTTGATCCCCTGCTGGATTTTGTGATCAACACCTCCGGAATATTCCATTTCTTAACAACCTCAATTGCCTCGCCCTCTGTACTTCTGTCGGCAAGCAACTTCGCCTCATCGTCATCAAGCTTCAATATGTCGACTCTGTCCTTTATGTATGATGCGACATCGACACTATCTCCATTAGCAAAGCCTTGGGCATCTAGGCTGATCATTCCATCGAAATACTTTCTTAACCTCTCAAAGGTATCTGCTGGAAATTCACGCGATGACAGAGGTGATACATGAATGCCATCGCAGGTCGCTAACTCCTTTAAAGATTCATCGCTGAGATGATGATCCTCTGCACTCGAAAGCAGCACTTTTTCGCGCACATCCAATTGCTCCGTTGGATAAATCAGCTTGAACATACTGCTCTTCTCAGTCCATAACGGATGCATCTCTATACCTGAGCGATCGAACGAATCCAACAGCGAGATATCATCTTCAGCTAAGAGCGGCATAGCCAAAACTTCAATACCTAAGCTCGCCAGCGCCATCGAGGCATAATAGACTCCCCCACCGGCTTGGTGATATTCCACACCCTGACTCTTGATATAGATATGATCCTTCGCGACTGACCCGATAACGGCTATCTTCATGCTATTTCTCACACAATACATCTTCGATCGATTTATGATGCACATCTAATTAGATAAAAAGTGTCGGACACTTTTTAGCAAGCCTGATCAAAAAAACCACTAAATAGCTTCAGCATGGCTCTAAATATTGAATATGATGTATTTTAAGGTACCAAATGATGTCTACTAGACATCAACTGTCTCATCTGGTGGAGGAAGTTCGGGAACCTTCTGAACATTTCTGGTGAGACCAAATACGATTGCCAGGATGACACTCATATAACCAAGCTGGAATCCGAATCCCTCCCAAATCGAAAGGATATCAGCATTCTTCAAGTAAGATGCTAGTGGTGTCAGTCCGTTGGCTGTTGCAAAGAGTCCGGTCCTGCTTGCCCAAATCTTAAGAAATTCATTTTTTGTACCTTGTAACGTACTTGTTACCCTTGTAGTACCAACCGAAGCAGCTACATTAAGTAGAAAAGCAGGCGCCAACTCCTGAATAGGTATACCAAGCGACAGTGCCACGCCCGTAAAGATAGGAATGTTAACGAGCTGATCCCATTTCAGCATTTCATAGAAAGCCTTCGGACGCTGGCCCATGATCAATGGCCCCTCATAACCTTCCTTCGGATACAATCTATTGA
>JABGOS010000133.1 GCA_018645265.1 Deltaproteobacteria bacterium | reverse complement strand
CAGCACATGGCACGATGCCAAATCCGTTAATTACGACCGTTCCGTATATGGTATTTGCATCGATCGCCGTCATCTGAAAACCACCGACGATACCTATCGACGCAGAATAGGGGGGAATTGGGATCGTCATTGTAACGCTACCTAGCCCCATACTCGGCAGGCTTGATCCGTACGTGTTGGTTCCGCTGTTGTTCAATAAATTTTGATAGCCAAACAGCGTATCATATTCAAGAAACATCGGATCTCCACTGGGATCGTAGGTGACATCCAGCTCACCCGTCGGCCATGGGATATTGCTAAGCTCTGCAGGTGATATTGTATTCCCACCGCAGTTAATGGTGTCATAGTCGATCGACCACTGCCCTTCGCAGAGCGCTATAGCGGTGAGAGCGGAGTAAACCTGATGTGTCATCGTGATGGGATAGGATGCTGTACAGCCCTGATTATTATCCCATTCCAAAGTGCCTCCGATCTCTGAAGCTGAAGTTGGGGTAAGCTCCCAGCTGTTCGTTCCGAAAATGATGGATTCATCTTCAGTCTCTACAGGAAAGGAGTATGAGGCGCTTTCAAAGGTATCATCGATCGCTGACCTGTTGAGCGGAATAGCATTGCCATCAGGATACCACACGGCTGAATATCCACTGTTGGATACAAATAGGTTCGCATCTCCGCTGGTCGTCATGGAGGCCGATGCGCTAGGGCAATTTGTTCCAGTTAGATACGAGGTACTCATATCCATCGTAAAGTCCCACTCGCCCGATATCGGATCGACATAGTACGGAAAAGGCTTTATTGAGATCGATGTTTCAGGTGCTATTGCGTTTGGATAGATGATCGCCGGCGAATAGCTGTCATAAGTCGTCGATGTCACAAATACGGCCGCCTGATCATCACCGAAGTACAACATAATCAGCTCCGTATCCTCCGGCGCCACACCGGATGGAAAGGAGAAGGTCCCTGTCATAGAATCGTTTGCGGCAACCGCTGTAGCATCGGTTACATCGACTGATGTAAATTCTCCAGCAGAGGAATCAAATATACTGAGTGATGGGATGGCGAGCTCGGCAGAGGTGTTGTTGAGCACGGTAAGCGTCCCCGTTCCTTCATCAACCGCTATGCCCGCGAATATCTCCCCGCTGTTAGTTATGCATCGCCAGTCATCATCTTCGATGATTTCCTCGGCACTCTCTCCAGACGAATCTGATGAACCGCCACATGCAGATAAAAGAACAATCATGAATACCAACATGAACGCTGAAAGTGTTTTCATATCTCCGCTCTCCTTCATAATTAGATAAAATATTACAATAAAGGGCAAATCTTTCATGGTCTATCTAATGAACATCCCAAACCTGCAAGAAGCACTAAAGGCCGGCACACCCGACCCTCTTTCACGGTTGAGGTAGTGTATAGGAATGCGAATCTACTAACAATTACTTTATAAAATGTAATTTCCGATCAATAATTATGGATTTACAACAGGTTAACTCAGGCGAGCATTATCGGACCAAGGTAGTCTTTACTTTACTGAAGAAATGAAAGGGGTTATTTTAGCCTAATGTTTGGCAATCGCGGCATAACATTCAAGCTGATCTTTTTTATTCTCCTGAGCTGTTCTCTCATTTTTGCAGTAATATTTGGCTTCGACTATTACGAATCACGCAACTATATTTATGAACACATCGATACCGAGGTTGAATACCTAAGTGAATTGACCGCTAAAATAATTGAGAGCGAATTACAAGCTGTAGAACGAGTCCCGGAAACTATTTCTTTTTTTCTAGAATATTCACAATATACAAATGAAGATGCCGTGGCAATTCTCAAGGCAGTAATCGAGTCCAATCCCAGAATTTTCGGCGTCGCTATTGCATTTGATCCAAAAGCGCTCGATTCGGATATGAAGGGGTTTGCACCATATTACCACATGTCAAATAAGGCCTCAGCGTATAAGGATTTAACGGATCATAAGGAATCTTACCTCGACCGCAAGTGGTATAAAGATGCAAAGGAGAGTGGTTCAGGAATATGGGGCGAGCCCTATTATGAAAAAGTCACAGGTAAGAACATCATTATGGCCACATACGCGATGCCTTTTTATAAACGCGATGGAAAGGAAAGAATATTCCAAGGAGTGGTTGCAACAGATATCTCACTTACCTGGGCACAGCAGCTGTTATCATCCATTAAGGTTAGAAAGTCTGGTTACGGATTTCTGATTTCAAAAGATGGCAATTTTATTACACATCCCAAAGACGAATCGTATCTTGGCAAATCTATTTTCGATATCGCTAGGAAAGAGGAGAATAAGCGGCTTCACGAGATCGCTATCAATATGACGAAGGGGGACTCCGGAAAGGCTAGGCACCAAAGGTTAATCGACGGAAAGGATGGCTGGATCATTTACACGCCACTGCTTTCAAGTGAGTGGTCTATTGGAATCGAGTTTCCAAGAGATGAGATACTCTCCGATATGATTCGCCTGGATAAAGCAGTTATTCTTATGGTACCTATTGTAGTCATTTTATTATTCTTTGTGATATATTTCATCTCCAACAGAATTACACGCTCCTTGAGAGTCCTGGATAAACAAGCACAGGAAATTGCAAAGGGTAATCTTAATTTTGAAATGCCCACAATCAATTCAAATGATGAAGTTGGACGTTTATCCAAGTCGTTTTTAAAGATGCGCGATTCGCTCATACAATACATTCGAGACTTAACTGAAACAACTGCTGCCAAGGAAAAAATTGTTAGTGAGTTAAAAGTAGCACGTACGATTCAAATGTCTTTATTGCCACGCGTTGAACCGCCACTTAGCAATCGCCGCGAGTTTGATATTTATGCTCGCCTGGATCCAGCCAAGGAGGTCGGTGGCGATTTCTTTGACTTCTTTATGCGTGATGACAAACATTTATGCTTTGCTATAGGGGATGTCTCCGGCAAAGGTGTTCCAGCAGCCTTACTAATGGCAGTTACCAAGACATTGATTAAACTTCTAGTGATGGAAGGGTCATCACCAAAAACAGTCATGGAGAAGGTTAATCGTGACATCTGCTACAACAATAAAGCCTGTTCTTTCGTAACAGCCTTTTTAGGTATTTTAGATATTGAAACGGGAGAGGTTGTATACGTAAACGCAGGTCATAATCCACCGATCGTTCTATCCAAAAGCGGTATCAATGCCTTGGAATGTTTAGGAGGAACTGTTTTAGGAGCTTCTGAAGAAGCACAACATAAAGATAATAAACTGATATTAAATAAGGAAGACGCTATTTTCCTTTATACAGATGGTGTAACAGAGGCCATTAACAACAGCGAAGAGATGTTCGATGAGGAACGTCTTATACATATACTGAAGGGAAGTTCTGCAAAATCTTCAAAGACTATAGTCAAAACGGTTCTAAAAAACGTAGAGGCATTTTCTGAATCAGAAAAACAGTTTGATGACATTACAATGCTCTGCTTGAGATTGTCACCAACGTATAGCACTGCAAGAGAATTCGCAAATCGCTCTTTAGTGTTGGTAAATGATCTTTCTGAAATAGATAAATTATCTCATTTTGTGTTAAAATACGGCGAACAAAATAAATTAAGCAAGCAGGTTGTGAATGATATTAATTTGGCTTTGGAGGAAATATTCACGAACGCGGTAACGTATGCCTATGAACCTGGGGACCTTCATACCGTTTTAATCGAAGCGGACTTGAAGGAGAGTGTAATCATATTGAAGGTGGAGGATGACGGCAAACCCTTCAACCCCCTGGAACATCAGAATTATGACATTTCTTCCTCTTTAGAAAAACGACCTATAGGTGGACTTGGTATTATGTTGGCACGAAATGCTGTCGATGAAATGCACTACGAACGGCAAGATACCAAAAACATTATTACTATGAAAAAGATACTCAACTTACATTGAGTATCTCTTCAAGGCCGGCGATCTTGAATGTTTTTTTGATCAATGGATTCGTGCTGATTATTGAAAAAGCATTTTCTTTGACTTGCTTGGCAGTTGCAAGGCACATTCTAATAAAAACAGATGCAATGTATTCAACCTCAGAGAGATTAAATGCAACATTGAGGTCTGGATGCTTTTCGAGCAAATCGGCAAGTTTATTATTCAATTCAGTTTCTGCTGTTTTACTGTGTGGACCGTCCATCCTTCCAATAAATTTGCAGTCTAATTGGTTGGATACTTCGTTATATATACATTCTAACATAAAATACCTCCTTAAGAATTTTTATTGTATGCCTTGATAATTTCATCAACATCAATCTTTTCATCGTAATAAATTTCTGCTGGCACAGATTTCATTTTTGCATTATCACGACGACGACAAAGTTTTTTGATATTGATCAAATGTTTAGCAGTAATATTTTCAGTTGTGATATTTTTCCCGCCAGAACCACAACCTAATGTAAATGATGTGTTAAGCGTATTATAAATACCACCAACACCGCCTTGTGAAGAAGGTGTATTAACAACAACGCGTCCAGCGTTCATCAGTTCAGCAAAATGGCTAATTGCAGATTCATCGTTTGAATAGATGCTCGCCGTATGGCCGATCCCGCCTCGGTAGTTTAAATCGATACAGAGCTTGAGCGCATGTTGAAAATCAGAACCCCCATAAAAAGCTAGGATCGGTGCTAATATTTCTCCTGAAAAGGGGTAATCACTTCCAACCTTTTCCTGTGGGGCCATTAGAATTTTGGTCTCACTGGGAATCTTAATCTTAGCCATTTCTGCGATAAATGTTGCAGATTGCCCAACAATATCCGGATTCATCATATCGGTGTCAGGTTTGACGATAATCTTTTCCACCGCTTTCATCTCGTCAGAATTCATGAAATAGCAGCCCTGTTTTTCAAATTCTGCCTTAGCTAGATCTGCAATTTCCTCTTCAACAACAACAGCCTGTTCGCTGGCGCAAACAGTACCATTGTCGAACGATTTTGAGGTGATAATATTTCTAACAGCAAATGGAATCTCTGCGCTCTTTTCGATGAAAACCGGAACATTGCCAGCACCAACACCAATTGCAGGTGTGCCCGAGCTATAGGCAGCATTTACGAGACCCGGACCACCAGTTGCCAAAAGGAGCCCCAGCTTAGGATGACTCATCAGTCCATGCGTCAGGTCCCTTGAACACTCAGTAATCCATTGAATGCAGTCGTCCGGAGCACCGGCACTAAGCGCTGCTTCATAGCAGATCTTAGCTGCCTCTCCAGATGATTTGGCCGCGCGTCTGTGAGGACTAATAATAATTGGATTTCGAGTCTTTAGGGCAATCAGACATTTAAAGATTACTGTAGATGTTGGATTTGTAATTGGAACAACGGCGAGAATAGGGCCAAGTGGCTGCGCAAACTCAGTAACACCCCTTAGTTCATCATGTGAAATAATTCCGACCGTCTTTTCGTTTTTGATATTTTCATAAACCAGCTGACTAGCAACTACATTCTTAATTACCTTATCTTCAAAAACACCGAGACATGTCTCCTCAACGGCCATACGCGCAAGACGCACCCTATTAGACAAGGCCGCCCTATACACCGCCTCAACAATTCTATCTGTACTCTCCTGGTCTATCTCATTGAAAACAGCTTCGGCAAGAACAGCATTTTGAACGTATTCATTCGCTTTTTGAATTGCATCAGACATAACCCCTCCGCTGGAAGATGATTTCAAATGTGCTTATGTATTGTATCAACATACGTCAACTTGCAAGCAATCAAAACCTATCAGCACCGCTACACCTTGCGGACGCTGCGTTCATAACCCGGAAAAACAAGCTTAGTAAGCTTGGTCAGTACCCACTCAAGGCTGTATACAGAATGCTTTCTTTCCCAATAATACAATATGACCTCCAATACAGCCACTGCCGCAATACCGAGCAGAAGCGATGCAAGCGCCCCAAAAAAAGGATCAAACTTATCATTTCCGGAGAACAAAGGAATAATCTTAAGGGGCCATCCGATCATCATGTAGTGAAGAAAATAAAAGGTGAGTGAGAAATTGCTCGTTCTAGTAAACAGCCTGCTTATAGGACCGATATTTGCCTTATCCTTCTTTCTCACATCGAAAAGAAAATATAGAATGCCAAAAACGAAGATAGACATCCCCACCTGAAAATTAATCATGGAAAATGAATCTGGATAAAAACACATCGGTGATATCAGATCGCTAACAACTGATGATGGCAGTTTTGCTTTGCCCAGATGTGCTATTATGAACGCAGAACAGATGAATAACAGACCTACAATCCACAATAGGGGCAAATCGCGACGCAGCTTGCCGTGAACCAATCTTCGGCCCAAGACTAAACCTATGATCGGAAAGATAATCCATGGCATGACGGGGAAAAACCCCGCAAGGAAAAAACCCCGCATCACCTCGGTAAATTGCCATGAGGATGCATATTCAGAAAGTGGAGTTACGAACATTCCCGGCACATGATATGATATGAAAGGCATCCCCTCAAAGCCACCACCCCAGTTGGCAGCCAAATCAAAAAATCCTCGAAGATGCGGGGTTACCAATGCTACAGCAATGACAACTCCCAAAAGCAACCAGGACGGAAGAAAGCGGCAGAAGAAGAGCACGATTGTTGCAACACCCATCAGCGTTAGAATGTCCCAGACCCAAAGCTCCTCAAACCCCCATGCGCATGCGAGCATCAGAAGTCCAACCATAAATATGTATGTTCCCCTAAGCAATGCGCGTTTAAACAACAGGAGATTATCAACGTCACCAACCCTCTTTGCAGATAGAACCTGGCTTATCCCCATCATAAGAAGGAAGGAGGCGGCGCCCCAGTCTGCGAGCGCGTCATCGAAGAAGAAGTAGAGAAAGGAATTGGTAGCCTCCTCGCTACTGTAAGCAATAACGAAGTGCACAAGCACCATGATGAAGAGGAAGAACCCCCTAAAAACATCTATAGAAATAACACGCCCTTGAGGTTTACTCATTTGTGTTGGCATTTTGAACACCTTCTAATTTCAAAAAGGGATATTTTGTGTAGAGCTCACTCATAACTTCATCAAGATTTGCAGTACCATCGATTACAATGCTCTTATACCAAGCATTCATGTCATCAACTATCAAACTCCATCTCTTATAACCATCCTCATCTTCGTCATAGCACAAATCACGAATGCGCTCTGCAGGATCCTGCGCTTCGATAAAACCCATGTTCGTGTTCAGGGCCAAGAGCATTCTCATATTATCCAGTTCTGTTTCCACCTTCATAAGGAAGTATTCCTCAGAGGTAACGGGAGCTTGATTCCTGGGTGAAAAACTAAAGGGCGCCATCAGCCAAAACGCAACGACCCCGCAGCCAACAGCTATTGCAATTATGGTTACAATATTCTTCATCTTGCTATTATTCACAACGCCTCCTTCATAAGGTAAGCAGTAATATTTTAACCAAGCTTTCTATCGTGTACAAAAGATACGTGTAGCCACAGCGGATTGTCGAATAATTCGTGCAGCCGATTCTCGACCCCCCTATGTATTCTGTCCATATCATCTACAGAATATGTCTTTTCCGATCGTTGTGCGATAAAACTCACCTCATAGACAAGTTCACGTCCCGACTTACCCACTCGCACGATTACATCATCGAAACCTTCAAGTTCCGCTATCTCCTTCATCGCTTTTTTAGAGATGTCCGATATCTTCCTAACTGGCGCCATAATCAGCATACCCTTTATTCCCTCGATAAAGGAGACTATCGGTTGTCTGACAAAGAATAAGACCGCCAGCATGACCATAAGGGGATCAACATAAGGTGAATATTGTACATATCCAGCGCGCTCTATGAGATAAGCGATAAAGAATCCTATCATTACTGCAAGACTCAGCAGCGTATCCATCTTCCAGTGCGCTGCGTTGGTTTTGACCAATTCTGATTCTGGGACCTTCATTTTTCCTGTCCGCGCTATATACCACCAGCTAAAAAGGCACCCGACCACTCCTATTGCGGCATATCCCATTCCAGATAGGTTGTTTATCTCTCCAACACCGGAAAATAATGACGAAACTGAAACGATGAAAGCTTTTGCACATATTAAAATTAGCACAGCTGATTGAATCATTATCACAAGCGGTTCCATATGCATTCGTCCATATGGAAATTTATCACTGCTTCCCTTAGTTATGGTCTTGGCAGTATAATAATAGAGAGCATCCATTAGCAGACAAATGGAGGAGTAGATGCCATCAAAAATTATCATCTGAGATTTGGCGAGCACACCCCATACCAGAGCCAATAATGCGAAAAAAGATACACTGCAGGCGGAGAACATCAGAATATTTTGTTCGTCACGTGTGTTCATAGGGTTAAACCTTA
Source organism: Deltaproteobacteria bacterium (assembly GCA_018645265.1). GTDB lineage: Bacteria > UBA10199 > UBA10199 > 2-02-FULL-44-16 > JAAZCA01 > JABGOS01. Next base: position 349 of record JABGOS010000133.1, on the reverse strand, counting down.
ATAGGCTTTCTAACATATCGGCGAATAATGAACAAGGACCCCTCCGAACCGATCATATTGGCCGATCTGGTCAGGGTTTGAGCCCAGCGCTGGAAACATATAAAGGGGGATCGTTTGATCCTCCTTTTCGTCTTGGAAATGACTTGAATGAAACTGATAGGCTCTTTCAATCTTCCAGCATAGCGTTTATTTGATTTTTAACCCATAATCCATGGCATCAGTTGGACAGGCCTCGAGGCACCTTCCACAGCCAAGGAAATAAATGACACTATCAAAAATTTTAGAGACCCTGAACGAAAATCCATCGCAAAACCCCAATCATCCACCGATAACGTAAATTATTTTGCAT
>JABGOS010000149.1 GCA_018645265.1 Deltaproteobacteria bacterium | reverse complement strand
CCTTCATCAGTGGGCCGAATATTGAATTGACTAATCCACAGGTTGCCTCGGTATTTATGTAATTCCATGTGAAATCTATAAGCTGATAATCAGGATCCTTGCTGCGGCCGGATGCCCAAGCCCATATATCTACGATTCCACCGCCAACCCAACTACCAAGGGCTACGACACCTGCAGCTCCAACCGCCTGCAGGCCACCTGCGAGTACTCCACCGCCGCCTGCAAAGCCGCCGCCTGCAATGTAGACACCGGTGCTTCCACCAGCACCGACAGTTCCAAGTGTAAGCGTCTTGCTTCCGATATTCACCGTTGCCGGTACGAGTCCGATTCCCCGGGTCGTTGCATATGCAGCGCCTAGATTTGAGAATGCTGCTGTCGTTTTTGGAAAGTGTTTTGCGACCTCAATGACATGGGGGTGCGCTGCAGCGAATTCCGCTGTGGGAGCTGCAGCTTGTGAAAGGAGGCCTGTCGTCTGGCTGATCCCAACGTATCCAGTTGTTGTAAGTCCAATCGTTCCTATCAGATTGCCTGCCGTTCCATGTTCAAATCCCAAGGAATCCATGAGATATGATGAACCGACGCTTCCCCATATTACAAATGGAGTGGCATGCGCGACGCTTCCCCAGTTTATACCTCCTGGAAATACGCGATTGCTTAAGATCCCTCTGTTCGCGAGCATGGCGCTTCCCTGATCGACAAGGTTGAACGCACCCATCATAACCGGGACATCCACATAGTGTGCTATTTCTTCCGGAACTCCGAGTGCCAGGACGCCGTAATGAATTCCGAGGAATATGCCGGTACCAATTCCACCTTGAATGAGCATTCCTTGAACTGGAAGCTTTGGTTTAATTCCACCTGGTCCACCACCGCCCACACCACCTGGCCTTAGTGAACCAAGGAGAAACATTCCGCCAGCTGCAAGCGACCCTTCACCCAACAAGGGATTTCCAGATTTCTTTGAATCGTTCTGATCGGTGAATACGATCTTTGTCGGATCGTCGCCCTCGAGAAAGGAGATCGTGTTGCCGGCTATTCTACTACCTTGACCGAGCAATATGTCTAAAGGATCTCCATTGCCGATTGAATTTCCGGGCAGGTTGTAAAGATTTCTATCTCCCTCCGACTGAAAGATAAAAACCTCTCCGGTTTCATCATTGAAAACGACGCCGGATTCCGCTCCATTGGGAGCTGTCGGTCTGAAGAGATATATCTGAGGTTGATCGCCGTCCCATGCCCAGGTGAATGCTACTTCATTTATCATGTTGGGATTCATTCTTGCGATCGGTGCGATCTGTTCCAGAACTGCCTTTGGAAGATACTGTGAGTGCGTTGCAAGTGGGTAAGCGGTGCCAGGCTCTGTTACGCGGGTAAGTGTATCTGTTTCCTTGGCAAACTGTCTGTCTATTTTGTCCATCTCTGACTTTAGCGTCATCTGATGGTGTGCGAAGGCATAACTCTGAATATCCTCTATGCTGGCGTCGGCCCAATTCGTTATAGCGCGTGACTCCGTCGGTTTTGCATCGAAGGCGCTAGCCGCAGACGCGACATCTCTGAAGTATGAGATGGTAGAGCGTGTAAATGGGGAGTTTGCTACTGTTTCCGTGAGCTCTTCGAATGTATGTTTTATGGTTTCAAGCGCTTTGTCGCGTGGATCTATGCATATAGCATCTGAGGAGCTATCACTTTCCGGCGTATCTGCCGTGAAATAGCTTTCAGTATAAAGGCATGACTGCCTACTTGGATCGCATGTTGGGATAATCGCAGACGCCATTTAGCTCTTCTCCTCATTATCCCTGCCCTCCCTTGCGTCGCCCCTTTTGCGACGGTACTTCCTCTTTGCTCTCTTAATATCCTAGTAGGCCAAGACTCTGATAGGTCTCAGTTGAACCGGGTTGACCTTTATGACTGCGCCGATGTTGACGCTAGGCATGACCGCCATATTAGGCGGAATCGGCATGAAGAATTTATTGCCAGAAACCTCTACGATGAACTGTCCATCAGGAACATAGATGCCATCGGGTGCGGAAATTACGCGCGCCTTGACGAGATCGGCCTGAACTGCAGGTTTGGTGAAGTAGAGCTGTTCGCCTTTTATATATGCCATCGCTGGATTTAGAGCTGTCATCTTTGCAGCTTCCGGTGCCTTGGCGGGTGCCTCAGTTGCTGCGGCAGCCTCTGCTCCTGCTGCAGCTTCCGGTGCTTCCTCAACTTTACCACCGCCACCAGCACCACCAGTTCCGTCAGGTGGATCCTTCGGGCCCTTGCCATTGAAGAGTTTTTCTTTGACCTTACCAAGAATCGTTTGCTTGCCTTTCATCCCCTGCCATACATCGTGCATGACGACGAACATGAGGCCGAAGAGTGAAGCATGACCTACGTTTTCCCAGAATGTCGGTTTCTTGAGAGGATTGTAATCGCCGTAAAAGGCTTTTAACTTATCGCATTTCGTAGGTTCAGGGTTTGCAAGTGGAATATAGTCGCGTGCAACTCCCTTTAACCATCTCATTGTAGATTCGCCCCAGCTTTCATCGAAAATGGTGGAGCAATCAATATCTTCTTGTGCGCTTCTGTTTTCAGATGGATTTTGATAGTAGAGACAGACGGTTCCTATTCCGCTTTCATCAAAAATATTTCCGTCCAGGTATATATGAAAATTTGGTTTGTACTGTCTGTCTTTTACTAGACGCTTCATCTCATCGGATGATAATTTTAGATCCGGGACGCGCATCGTGTCGACAGCACCTACACCATCTGCGCTGCCATGATGACACTGGCCAACCTGCCAGCCTTTATATTCGCCATCGGTGACGAAGTTATTCGTATCTACCGTATAAGGTCCAATTTTATGGGATTTTGGAAGGGCACTTGTTTCGCCAGCACTTAGCATACGAACTCTCCTTGAAAGTCTGGCTGCCCGGCCCCTCTCATTATTATTATCGGCAATTTTTTCGGAATGTTGCTTCGTTATACGAAAAAAGTGCCCGTATAACTATATGAAAACATTGATATAAAAAGGTGTCCGACACCTTTTTAGGGTTTATTTCGGTTTGGCACCTTCGCCTGGCTTGCCTTCACCCTTACCTTCGCTTTCGCCGCGTTTGGCCGCTTCACCCTTCGGTGTGGCTGTTCCTTTGGCTTCCGCAGGCTTTTTCGGGCCGGCAGCGAACATGACGCCGACTTTAACTCCGCCAGCTTTCTTGGCTGAGCGTCTTCTCGCTTTATCCAGGGCTTCGTAGGCTTTTTCTCCTCCGAAGCTAAATTCTGCCTTCATTGTGATGCTACCTGTTAATACCTTTGCAGTCTGTTTTACTATGACCATTCGGCGCTGCGGACGAAGTGTGAGGAATGTCGGATCCTTCTCTATCAGCATCGTTTCAATTTGACCTAGATCAACCTTGAAGAAAGCATCGGCAAATTTTGTGATTCCCTGCTCGGTTATTGTTCCATCCGGAAAATACGCTCGCCTTAGACTTTCACTGCTGTGCGTCTTTAGAAGGTCGACCATAAACTGTGCCTTCTCTGCTGGTGAGAGTTTTGTGAAATCTGGGAATGCTTTTTTTATCATCTCTTCGATTGCGGTTTTTAAAGATGCATCGGTGTCTGCAGTAGTTACAGCGTCAGATGCCATAAGCGGTTTAGCCTGTGCATGGAGCTCAGTTAAAATTGCATCGGTGCTCTTCGACATATCCACCAACTCCTGGCCGGTGTATACATCAGCAATTTCAGTGATGAAGGAAACTGGAACATCCGCAACCGACATACCTTGGGATTGCTGGACATGATATTGTTTGACCTTCCCATCGCACGACTCAAAATGAATTCTGGACACCTTGATAAGTTGAGCGACCTCATTCGGAGCGAACCTTGAAAACACAGCATCGTATATAGGTTTGCTACCTCTCATCAGTTCCTCAACGAATTTCTTATCCTCGGGAGGAAGCTCATCGAGCATCGCCTGTGTTGCATCATCAACTACGGGTGTCGATGTCGCCTCTCCGCTCTGAATTTTCAACATGCCATCCCTGGAGCCATCCCATACGGGCTTTTCAAGTTGGGCAGCGTCCTTGGCCACAACATCGGCCAATGCCACCGGATCTATGGAGACCTTTAGAAGCTCTGAGATACCTTCCCTTACGTGATCCATAGTTACTGTCGGGCTTCCTGAATTCCTCGCTTTACGGCAAGTGGCGTTTATCACCTGCTCAACTGCTGGGAAGCGTGCGAGCGTTGAGTGTTCGCCCCTATAGTGATGTTCGGCAACCTTTACGACCGCCTCCATGACATCCTTCGGAATATCTACCTTATAAAAATCTGCATATTTACTTCTGAATGGAGAGTTGTCCGCAGTGGTAATATCTATTACTTCTTGCAGACTATATGTGTGTAGTTTTAACCAGTTGAAGCGGCGTTCCAAATCGCTGTTTGCATCCAACATCGTTGTTTTGCCGTCAAGCCTATCACCCGCTCTCGGTGTATACATACCACCTCGGCTTGTCGTACCAATTATGACGAGATTCTTCTTCACCGCAGGATCTTCCAGCGTGCTGAGTAGGAGTTTTGAGACGTTTTCCGATTCCCCATCTGATGTAGTACCACTTGCAAAGATGAGATCGATTTCACTTATATAGACGACGACCGGTCCCTTTTTTGCGAGTCTCTTCAGCAAGGATACTTTATCGGCGACTGTACCTCTGTACTTTGTGTTCGACTGGAAGTCAGCCGCACCGATTCTTACAACCGGTGCATCGACTACATCCTTCGGTACTGAGGCATCGCCCTGCTCCTTGAGTACGAGCATGGCATCCGCAGTTGCATCCTTACCCTCACCGGTGCCTGCATCTATTATAATTCCCCTGAAGTCCGGATTGTCTGTCCTTCCCCAGGCCTCTTTCGCCTCCTCCATACGTCCTATTATCTTAAATTGAGGGTTGGCCTTGAGGATTCCCTGTATGTGTTTCCTATAATCTTCACCCTTGAGTCCTTTTCCCGTTAACCAGTTCCAGCCCTTCTTTACATCTTCCCTCATGATAACGCCTATGAAGAGAAGCTGACCTGCGAGCATCAAATAGAGAGTCTTGTTTCCTTGGGCTTCCATCCTGTCCATGTTCGCATCGTTCTTTTCGAAACCGGCTTTGGAAATACCAGCAGGTGTTTGATCTCTAACGTCAGTTAAATACGCCTTTAACTCTGCTATCTTTTCGGATGAAATTCCAGTGAGATCAGCGGTTTCAATGGCGTTCAAGATAGACTGCATTCTCGAATAGTCGAGCATGAAGGTGTACTGTCTTTCTCCATTTGGGCCAGTCACTTCCTTCTTTCCATTTTGAAGCATCATTGAAAAAGGGATCATGTCCCATTCTATGAGACCGAGCTTATCCTTCAATATGGCAACTTCATTGTCGGTAAATGTGATGCGACTCTTTGCAAAGATTGAAACCAGGAGTGCCCTTAAATTTATCTTGCCCTGCTCCTTGATGCTCGAAGCGTTGATGTCGCTCTGCCAACCTTGCGCCTCTTTCGTTAACCATTCATGAGTCTTTTTTAAGGCCGCTCGGAGGTGTGCGAGTATCACCTTCTTCTTTTCCTTCCCGCCTAATGTAGCCGCATCCGCTGCATCCACCTTTGCAATAAATGTGGTCAGCCTGGGAAAATCTATGTTGAATGCATATTCTCCTACGGTCTGAAATTTCTCATCTTTAAAAGCTGTCCCTTCATCCTTCAGTCCGGGACATGTCTGTTTTGAGATACATTTAAAATCCGTATCATTGACTTCTAAAAGTTCACCGAGTGCCTTCATCTCACCTGCGGTGAGAACAAGCGGCTCCCGCGAATACTGGGATTGTAGAATCGGATTGAGCATATTGAATAAGGCTAGACCAGCATAGTCATTATATTTTGTGAGATAGGTGAAGTACTGAGGTACGTTGATATCAACTTCCTTTGTGGTGCCGCATATTCTGACCTTCTTCTTCGGTGCATAGGATGAACGACAGACACCTGCCTTACCTGTTACGCTGAAACTATTTTGCGACAGATCAAACATCTGTTTGAACGTCATGTATATATTGCTTATATCCATGTATCCCTGCAGATTACCGTAGCGCTCACCGAGCTTCTCATCCACGCAGACGGGGACAGCATTCAATACATCGATATCAGTTTTTGGTTCCCAACAGTCCCTAGAGACGGGAGGTTTAACCTCTCCACCGCTGAACATGTGAACTCCTTTTGAAGCCTTAAGTGATTGAAACTTCTTGAGATGTTAAACCGCCCCCCGGCGGCTTCAATATTGTTATCGGCAATTTTTTGGAAATGTTGCGTAGGGGGTCATTTTTTTTTGAAATTATATTTTGGAGATCAGAGGGTAGGGATGGGTTTTATGCTGCTATAATGAATGAAATGAACGAACCACGGGTAATTTTCCACCCCTTATACCATGTAATATATTGTAATTATTGAATTATTCTAAATATAGGAAAAAAAATAAAAAAAATGAAGAAGCCACGCAACATCCGGAGTTCTAAACCGATAATAAAGTCATGAGGAGGGTGGCGCCTTTTTGCAGTACTTTTTGAGGGTATGGCGCCCACAGGGATATGGCAGTTACAGCTGTGTCACAAATTCCAGCGCTTCAAATCGGACAACTTGCAAGCCTGTCCCACCTAGGGATAGGAATGCCCGGGCCTTTAGCGGCAACTGGCATGATGATGAGAACGGCGGGCACGATGGTCGCCGCCTCTGTAGCCGCACCGATGGTGAGGCCGAGTGTCGTATCTCCTTTTCTAGCTGCGGCGCCAAGAATTCAATTTGCTTCTTCAAATGATGATAGCGTGCATATGGTTCCCTGTTCGTTTGGTGTTCAGGGTGCAAGTGGCAATGCATTTTCATTTCCAGCGATCGTTGCAGCGAGGGAATCCCTTGCTCAAGATGGTACAACGAGTCCTCAATTAAATTTTGGAATTGGCGCTGAGGTTGGCGAACTTCCATCGATGTTTTTGGCGACACCAGCGGTCGCCGAGGAGTTTTCATCCGGTGCTCAGGGGAGAAGTGAAGCGCAAGTTGCTGGGAACGCTGCGGGTGTAAAGTCTTCACGTAGAAGCGGTTCGAAGTCAGGTCAGCCCGTTGCAACTGGAAGATACGATGGTCAAGGTTCAGTAGCCCACTCCGATGTTAAGGATTCAAAGTCAGCCGCACTCTCAGGCGCGAAAAAAGCACAGGGTGATAAACAAGCAGATATGATGGCCCTGGCCGCTGCTGCGGATGTCGAGGCACAGGTTGAAAAATATATAACCGTAGCTCAAGCAGTATCGCGCGGTTCTCAGTGGAAATTATTCGGTGATGCTGATGATGCAGCATCCGATATCACAGGAAAGTCGGAACTCATAACTGCTGAAGGTGTTGGTAGTGTTGCAGAACAGAGTGATGGAAGGACTGCTCAGATAATCGAGCTGAGCGCTGTGATGGCATCTGTTGTCAGGGATGCAGCTGATCTAAGAAGCGGTAGCTCTATAGCAGCAGCTTCAGGTGTAAAAGGGAAAGCTGAAGATCTTCCAGATGCGGCGATAACTGTTTTCCCTGGTGCATTCGATGCAAGGGCTGCTGTTTCCACTAAGGATAAAGTTCATGATGTTTCCGAAGCTGCTAGAGTCGATACGGTTGGGATTTCTGCAACACAACTTTCAAGGTCGGATGTAATCAGAGCAGCCAATGAAAATCGCGTAGTTGTGGATGGTAGATTCGGTGATGTTCCGGTCAGGCGTACATATTTGAGGGTTATTGATTCGAATACCGGTGCAGAGAGACTTGTCTTTGCAGGTTGGAGTGAAGCCAGGCCCTCTGCTGTAGCGCTTCCACAGGGTATGTCGATTGACAGCTGGATGCAGATTCTCGGTCGCACGGCACCAGAACTTATATTCAGTGTAGTGGGGCCTGGTGGTGAGAGCGCACAGCGTCAATCACCGGGTGATCTGGAGGCTGGAGAACTTGAAAGTCGTTTCACCTCTTCAATTCTCTCTCAGATCAGCATGGGACCAGAATCACTTGGCGATACATCGATCCTGGATGCGTTCAATGCATATCTCCTAGGCACTCAGAGTATCAGTCAAGGTGATACGATTTCAGGGCAGGAATGGCAGATGTATTTGAAGGAATCTTTAAGATTAGCGATAAGACATACTCCGATATTCGACATGGACGGACTTCGCAATATTATCGATGTTCAGGATAATGCCGCGCTCGTCCTTCGTACGGAGCTTCAGATGTTCTATGCTTGGGAACAGCATTTTGGAACGGAGACGATAACCGAACAGCTCTTCGAGGGTGAATCTAGTCCGGTGCTCGCGTTGCCGGATGGTGATATCAGACGTGAACTCTATCTCGCTCTCGATGAGGCGTTGGAAGTAAGGGCGGGTATGTCGCTGGATATCGTTACCGAGGATGGAGTTTCACAGGCTGAGGATACGGGCATTCAGTGGGATGTAGCTGTAGCCAGTTTGATCGAGGATTCAGCGATCAGGGCGAGAGCAGCTAAGGCGAAGATTGTAGAACTCAATCTGGCAGGAAAGGATAGATTGGCGGCGAGGATGTTAGCTTTGATAGTTCTTCATTCTGAGGTTAGTGAAGGCGCTGCTGCAAGGGCAGCTGCGAGGGATGGCGTGAAAGATGTTAAAGTTGCGAGCAAGGGGACTGCATAGATGAGAAACTTCATTCCACAATGGAAGAAGGATGAAGTAAAGGAGCTCGTCAAAGAGCTTATGCACGGCGATACGTGGAATGTCGCTAGTCATAGATCCTTTCGCAAACACCTAACTCCAGTCGAGAATCTGAGTATGAACAGGATCATCTCGGAGGCGAACTATGATAT
>JABGOS010000093.1 GCA_018645265.1 Deltaproteobacteria bacterium | reverse complement strand
TTCCTGATGCCGGTTATATCCAGGAGGAGGATGCAAAGTTTGCTGCGAAGAAGGGCTATTCAAAACACGCTAATCCAGTGCCTCTATACACGTATGCCGATGCGGTGGATTCACTTAAGTCTCTAAACCCAATTGAGGATAGGAAGTGGTTTAAGCTTTCAGAGGAAGTCAGGATGATGCTGCGTCCTGCGGGGCATATCCTTGGTTCACGCGTTATCAATGTTTCGGTAAAGGAACGGTACCATAAGTACAACGTTATGTTCGTGGGGGACCTTGGTACATACGATGCGTTAATCTCCGTCGATCCAGGGGGCGTGAAGTCGGTGACGTATCTGGTGATCGAGTCTACGTATGGTGACAGACTTCATGCCGAGGAGGACGTCTTTTCGAGGTTTGAGGGTATAATCCATAGGACGATTGAGAGAGGTGGGAAGGTAGTCATCCCAGCGTTTGCAGTTGGAAGGACGCAGGAGATTCTTTTCATCTTAAAACGCCTGGAGGAGGAGGGGCGACTTCCGGATGTTCCTATTTACTTGAACAGTCCTCTCGCCATCGATGCTACGGACATATATTTGAAATATGCGGATGAACACCTTTTTTTCAATGAAAAGGTTAAGGCTGAGGGTGCGGATGCATTTAAGCCGAGCAGGTTGGTTTTCGTTAATGATCCTGGGGAGTCGAAAGCATTAAATGCTCTGAAGGAACCATCCATAATTGTATCCTCTTCAGGAATGATGAGCGGTGGAAGAATTCTTCACCATCTTAAGGCATACTTGCCAGATCCAAAGTGTACGCTCGTCATCACTGGATTCCAGGCTGCCGGTACGCGCGGTCGCGCTATCTTGGATGGAGCGAAGGCGATAAAAATTCACGGTATGCCGATAGCGGTGAACGCGGATGTCGAGTTTATGGATTCCCTCTCGGCGCATGCGGATTACAATGATACGATGAGATGGCTTAAAGGTTTTGAAAAGCCTCCAAAGACCACGTTCCTTGTTCATGGTGAGTCGAAAGCTGCGGAGGCGTTAAAGAGCAAAATCGTCGATGAGCTCGGCTGGCATGTGGAAATCCCAAAATACATGGATACGGTAAAACTGTAAAAAGTGTCCGACACTTTTTGACGAGTTGATGGCAAAGGTGTCCGACACTTTTTTTGTGATATCTTTCCTGTATTCGCGGATAGTGGTTGTATCTATTTGATATTACACGTCTATTATACAACAATAACAGCGCAACATAATTTCCCAAATGTCGATAAATCCCCAATAGGTGTCCGACACTTTTTTGTGAATTGATGGAAAAAGTGTCCGACACTTAATTATGTGGAGGTATGTGCGCATATGGTTGATGAAGCCAAAGGGATTACGGGCGCCACAGGATACACCTATTCGCCGGAATATAACCGTGCTGAGGCTGGTGTCTATTATCGCGATCCTGCAGTTGGAGAGCTGAAGTTAGATTTCGATTACACCCAATCAGCTATCCATTCGCGCTTTGGCGGGTATGGAATGCGCTTTGCGTACGAACATCCGATGGGGTTCGTTCGAGCAATCTGGCGGGGTATTTCACACGATGGAAAAGAACATTCCCTGAGTGGCTCGCACGCCTTCGGAGTGGGTGGTGGATATCACGACATCTTTCATCTTCATGATGATCTGGATGTATCGCTGCTGATCTCTGCTGGAGTCATTGCAAGCTATCAGCCTGTCGGTCCTGTTGATATGTTTTATCACAGGCCATACGGTTATGAAGAGGGAAAGGATGGTCCGACATGGTTTGTCGTGCCTAAGGGAAGGGTTGCACTTCAAGCATTGCTCTTTGAGGATAGCCTCTTGAATCTCAGGGTTCGAAGCGGCGGCACCGGTTTTGGGATGATAGCATGTCCAGACAGGAAGCATGAGGGTGGGGCAAGTTATTTTGGAGAAGGAAATGCCAGTATATTTTCCTGGGACAATAAAGTCGAAGCGATCTTCAACTTTTCGGATCTGTCCGAGTGGGCTCCCGATTGGAACTTTGGTATCAGGTATATGTTCTTCTTCAACGGCGTAGGCGAGGTGGGTGAGAATGAGGATGTCTATACTGGTTTGAGCTTGAAGAATAAGAACGTAGGATTCAATGCTGAATACACATATCCGATAAGACGCGATCTCTATGCTGGGGATGCGGTACCGTTGGGACGTCTCCATGCGCTGAAACTTTCCGCTATGGCTTTTGGCGAACGATGGTTGGCGGGTGTGAGATACGATCACATTTTCAACGATGACGATAAGAATAAGTTCGTTACCTACGAGAAAAAAAATAGGATAGGAGCGATAGTCGGGCTTAGGTTGGGTCTCTTTGAAGTCTTTGCTCAGTTTGCATCTACTCTAGGTTCATTCGATCCTCAAGCGTATCTCAACCTATCCTTTTCGATGGGAAATGGGAATGGCGGTGGTCGCCTGGAGGATAGAGTGCCTGGTCTGCCATTAGAACATCTTCCAAATTCAGTGATGGTTGATGATGGAAATATTTCAAACGATACAACATTTAGAATCCTTGAAGCCTTTGACGGCGATCACCCACTGTCCATGAATTGTGATGACGAAAGTTGTAGGGATAGGGTGAAGGAGCTAAGGGATGCAGTCGGTGATATAATAACTGACGATGGACTATCCGGTAAGGAGAAGGGGGAACACCTCTTGAAACTTGGACGAGGTGCGAGTGGTATTGCGGAGCAATTTTTTATCATCTATACCGCTATTCGAGATTACGGTGAATTTAATCTGAACAGAGGCCCTAATGTTGGACTCTTTAATATTTTCGAAAATGGAAATGCTGGCGGTGATTGTAAAGGGTTCAGTAGAACGTATCGCGATTACTTTATGATGCTTGGAATTTCGTCGAATCGACTTAGAGATTCTTTTATCGATCACAATCATAGGGCGTTATTCTTCCAGCTGGATGATGGTCGTTGGGTGGTGATGGATAAGGCAGGGCTTTCACCTCCCATCGAGACAAAGAATTATTGGGAAGCACTCGACAAGTATTCCGGAAACTCACATTGCAGAGGGTATATAGATTATGATGGCCACACGATGTTCACAGGTGCTTCGGTCAAGGCCGCATGTGGTGAACAGTGGCAACAGATGTGGGGGCTCAGCGAATTTCTAATCATGCATCCTGAACGGGATGAGCGTTTCTTCGATACGACGTTTTAAAGTTGAAATTTATGGCAAGGGCTTGAGAATATTGCTGATATTGACAATAACATCCCAACTTGGTAGCTATTCTTAGCACTCTCGATATTAAAGTGCTAATAACTTGATATGATTAAAGAAATACAACATAGATTGAACGATAGATACGGCGATGTCCTCGATATCCTGATTTCCGACTATATATCGAGTGCGGGACCGGTCGGTTCGCGCACGATTTCCAAGAAGTATTCCGGTCATCTCTCTCCTGCGACGATAAGGAATGTGATGGCCGATCTCACCGAGATGGGTCTTTTGAAGCAGCCTCACACCTCAGCAGGTAGGGTTCCCACTTCAGCTGGAATGAGATATTACGTCGACTCGCTCCTTAAGAATCGCGAATTGAGCGGTCATGAGATGGAAGTCATACGGGAAAGATGTGCCGGCGATGAAAAGGAGATCGGTGCCATTCTCGGAAGGACGTCGAGAATGCTTGCGACGGTATCGCATTATGCTGGCCTCGTTGTGACGCCAAGCGCCGAACGAGTGATCTTTAAACAGATTCAATTCGTTCCGTTGTCGAGCAATCGAATACTCGGCATCTTTGTATCTCGCGATGGTATGGTGCAGAATAGATTGTTGGAGGTTAATGAAAATCTATCCTACGCCGATCTTGAACGTATATCGAACTATTGTAACAGCGCATTCATGGGGCTGACGCTAGACGATGCCTTGGATAAGGTGGGTAGGGAGCTTGAGGCCGAATATGTGGAATACGATCGTCTCGTTAAAAAGGCGATGATCTTTTCGAAAGAGGTCTTGGATCATGTTCCAAAGGCTGATCTCGTAGTCGATGGGCAGTTTCAGCTCCTGGATCTTCCAGAATTTTCTGAATCGATTGAGTTCAGAAAGGTGGTCAAAGAGTTGGAGGAGAAGAAGAAGATTCTGCATATTCTCGAACGATGCCAGGATGGCGAAGGTGTAAAAATCTTCATCGGCATGAACTCAGGCGATAGAGTGGAGCTGGATTCCATAAGCCTCGTAGGTGCGCCGTACAAGAAGGACGGAAAAATCGTTGGGACGCTAGGTGTCATCGGTCCGATGAGAATGGATTACTCGCGTGTTGTACCGATAGTGGACTTTACCGCAAAGGTGTTGGGGGATGTCCTGGAAGCGTAGTTTTCAATTATAAAATATAATATGGGGTTTTGAGTATGACAAAGGGAAAGACAAAGGTTGATGAGTTGAGGGATGCTCTAAAGAAAAAGGGTGCTGCCAAGGAACATGTGAAGGTGCAGAAAACTGACAAATCCAAGGGTGCGGAAACTCAGTCCAGTGAATTTGAAAAACAAATGCGCGCTGCAGAGGAGGATGCGAAACAGCACTACGATAAACTTCTCAAGGTTATGGCGGAATTTGAAAATTTTAAGAAGAGGATGGCGAAGGAGAAGGATGGGCTGGTTAGATTCGGAAATGATAGGCTCCTGGCAGATCTTCTTCCATCGTTGGATGATCTAGACCGTGTTCTTGATCACGTACCGCCTGATGCAGGCAGCGATGTTAAGAAGTTTGCGGAAGGTGTCGAGCTCGTAAGGAAGTCCCTTTTAGCTACGCTCGGTAAATACAATTTGAAAGAGGTTCCAGCTATAGGTCAGGTCTTCGATCCCAGTATGCACGAGGCGATAGGAATGGTGGAGAGCGAAGAACACGGCCCTAATGAAGTGATCGAAGTTCATAGGAAGGGTTATTGGTTGGCTGACAGATTGCTTCGCCCTACCATGGTCACTGTGTGCAAGGGATAGCTTAATAGTAGGTTTTAGATTCTGGTACGCAGACTGGGATCTAGAGTTGGGGGGGGATTTGAAAAAACTATTCGTACTATCTTTCCTGATAATTTTTGTGGCTGGGTGTGCTGCCGGAACTGTTGCTAGAAAAGCGCCTACCTACCCAAATCAAGAGACTCCAGAAGCTAAGGCGTTCTTCAATAGAGGTTATGATCTCTACATGGGCGGGCGTTTCAGCGAAGCCGATCCGGTCCTTTCTCAGTTCATTACCCAATTTCCATATACGGAACTTACAGATAAGGCGAGGTTCTATCGTGGGGAGATCGCTTTTTCAAAAGAAGATTATGATTCTGCAATAAATTTCTACAGACAGTCTTTTAGTCAGATCCAATCGCCGAACATCGCTCCGATGGCTAGGTTCAAAGCTGCCCTGGCGATGTACAGGCTTGGCAGAAATGATGCTGCTTTGATGCAGATCAAGTCTGTAAACAGAAAGGCAGCCAGCGCAATCTTGAGATTGAGGGTGGATTCGCTGGGTGTGATTGCCTCGAAAGCTGCTAAAAAGGATTTAAAAGAATACGTGATTTGGGATCTTTATGTTCTCGATGATTATTCGGCCGGTGCTGGCTTCAAGGCCATGAGCGTACCGGCTGGTGAAATCATTAAGGAGGATGTTGCATTAAATGATGTAAGAACTTGGGTCGCCGACGAGACGCTTGCATTAGCTGATGTGCAAATACTACCGCTTAAGGAGATAAAAGGGAAGCGCTCCGGCGGTTATGCAAATTACAAATATGCATATCTACTTCTCAGGGCCGGCAATACGGCTGAGGCCACAAAGCAGCTGAAGGCTTATCTTGGAAGCTATCCCAAGCATGAATACTACGGTGCGGCGAGAGTTTTGATGGCGGAATTGGGTGGTGAAATAGGCGTTGGAGCTGGAGTTACAGTTGGCGTTATACTCCCGCTATCCGGTAGATATGCCGTCTATGGGAAATCAGTTCTACATGGAGTTGAATGTGCGTTGGGTATCTACGCTCCATGCACTGGCCCAGCCGGTATGAGCATGATTGTCAAGGATTCAGCTGGAGGTGTTTCTGCAGCAAGTTTGGTCGATCAGCTGGTCAGCGAGGGTGTCGCGGCGATCATAGGTCCCCTTCTATCGAAGGCTGCAGATGATGCGGCAAGAAGGGCTCAACAGGTTGGTGTGCCTCTGATCTCCCTTTCACAGCGAGCCACCCTTCCACTGATTGGTAATTATATTTTCAGAAACTATGTAACCCCCGAATCAGAAATATCCACGTTAGTGGATTATGTTTTCAGCGATAGAAGAAGCCTGAGGCGTTTCTTCATCCTATATCCTGATAACAAAAAGGGAGCTGAGTACAAGGATCTGTTTACGGAGGCGGTGGAAGGTTGGGGGGGTAAGGTCGTCGGAAGCACATCGTATGCACCAAATCAGATGGAGTTCGGAGGTGCGCTTAGAGGTAGAGGTAGGGGGGCTACAGAGCAGACGGCAGGTATAATGTTTGAGAGTCCGAATTTTGATGCGCTCTTTATCCCAGATTCATTTAATACGGTTGGATATATAGTTCCGACACTGGCCCTTATGGGTATAAAAAATAAGCAGCTCTTAGGAATTTCGCGTTGGAATGATGCCAAGCTCGTAGAACGGGGTGGGGAGTTCGTGGATGATGCGATATTCGTAGATGCTTTTTTTAAGAATGCTACCAATAGCTCTGTAGCTAGTTTTGTTTCGAAATTCAAGGGTGCCTACGGTATAGACCCAACTCTACTGGAAGCTAGCGGCTATGATTCCATGCGCTTGATAATAGCAGCGATCCAACAGAATGGTGCACAGAACAGGGATACCATTCGGGATGCGCTCCTTCGTATCGTTAACTTCCCCGGTGTTGCTGGCAGAATATCCTTCGATAAAAATGGAGATGCTAGGCGTCAGCTCTACGTTCTCACCGTCAAGGATGGGGAGATCCGACAGATAAGATGAGTTCCGAATCAAAATTTCCAGGTGAATTTGAGTTGATATCTCTACTCACTCGCGGCGAAAAGGGTCTTGCCAAGGATCTGATCAAAGGAGTTGGGGACGACTGCGCTGTAATAGCAAAGGATGATCGAAACGATCTGCTTATAAGCACGGATTCCCTGATAGAGGATGTTCATTTTAAAAGGGGATGGGGGAATTTTGAAACCCTTGGGAGAAAAGCACTTACCGTTAACTTGAGTGATATTGCCGCGATGGGAGGTTGCCCGCTCTTTTATCTAGTGGATATAGGTATTCCTCCCGGCATGGATATAGGTGACTTGAGTTCCTTCTATGAAGGGATGCGCCAGGTTGCGGGACGTGCCGGGGTATCTCTTGTGGGCGGAGACACGACTGCGAGCAAGGATCTCTTGTATCTATCAATTACAGTTATAGGTGAGGTGCCAAGGGGTAGGGCACTTATGAGGAGTGGGGCCAGGCCAGGCGACGCGATTTATGTTACAGGTAGGCTTGGTGGCGCTAGCCTGGGGCTGCATTGTCTCATGAATGGTATGGAGGATGATATCCATCAACCCTTTATTGAACGTCAACTTGAACCGGATCATCGCATTGCAATGGGTATAACTTTTATGGAAACCGGCTTCATTTCATCGATGATCGATATCAGCGATGGTCTCGTAGCGGATATGGGACATATAGCCGATGAGAGCGGAGTTGGTTTTACTATTGAATCTACGTCCATTCCTCTATTTCCGAACTTAACTCAAGTGTCATCGAATTTGGGTGTTGATCCGCTACGCTGCGCATTGGGTGGTGGTGAGGAGTACGAACTTCTTTTTACGGTAGATTCTAAAGGTGAAGGTGGGTTTTTGCGGAGCACTGAATCCATTTCGTCAAATGTACCTATAACAAAAATAGGCGTCGTTGAGGGTGATGGCGCGATGCGCAAGGTTTTAGGTGGAAATGGGGAGAGTCTTATTATAGATTCATCAGGCTTCGACCATTTTGGCGAAAAAGCGATGAGGCGTGGATGATATCACTTTTTGCTCTTCTTATATTTCTTCTTATCTGTTCCGCATTCTTTTCGGGTTCGGAGACCGCGCTGTTTTCTCTATCCAGGGTTCATGTACACAAGCTTCGTGATTCAAAGAGTTTATCATCAAAGAGGCTCGTTGAGGCCCTGAAAAAACCAAGGCAGACAATCGTGACGATCCTCCTTGGGAATGAGTTTGTTAATATTTCCATTTCCGTGGTCGGGGCGGCAATCATCAACAAGCTTATGCGCGCTTCCGTAGAATCGGAGACGCTCGTTGCTGTTGCTACGGTCACACCGCTTGTGCTTATCTTTGGTGAGATTATTCCCAAGAATTTGTCACTGAGGCATGCGGGGGTGCTCTCCCGCGTGATGGTATGGCCGCTTAGGGTCTTCTACCACATAGTAAGTCCTCTAAGAATTGTTCTCACATGGTTCGCTGATGGTGTGGTGAGAATTTTCGGCGGCAAGTCGAGTGCTTCAGAAGCTATGATCAGGGAGGAGGAGTACCGAAAGCTGATAGATATGGGTGAGAAGGATGGTGCGATCGATGAGGAAGAACGTGATCTCATTCATAACGTCTTTGAATTTACGGATAAGGTGGTGCTCGATATTATGACATCGGTAGAGAGGATCTTTTCTCTCGATGTGAACCTTCCCTTTGATCGCATAGTTGAAGAGATAAAGTATACGCAGTTTTCCAGGGTGCCGTTCTATGAAGACGAAAAATCTAATATCATAGGTGTTCTTCATATAAGGGATCTTCTGCCGATATACAGAAGGCAGCAAGCAGGGGCATTTGTAGAGATCAAGGAGGAGCTGAATGAGGCTATATTCGTAGGCCCCAATACTCCTGTGGAAAATCTGTTGAAGAAATTTCAAAAGACGCATGTACATATGGCTATTGTTAAGAAGGATGCTGAGGTCGTAGGTATGGTGACTATGGATGAT
>JABGOS010000150.1 GCA_018645265.1 Deltaproteobacteria bacterium | reverse complement strand
GACGGAATGACCTTTAAATTCAGAGAAGCAGCTGAAGAATGGCTTGTAAAACATGCTGAGATCAAGAAACAGCCTAAGCCTGTGGCAACAGATAAACAGATGTTGAGGGATAACCTTTTGCCCTTTCTTGGTAGTATAGCTTTGATGGATATTACTCCAGGAGTGGTAGAAAACTTGATTTTAAGAATGCTTAAGAAGAATTCTAAAAGTACTGTTAATAAGAATCTTGAGCTTCTCAGAACGATATTCAACTACAACATCAAGCGTCGAAGAATCCTTTACAACCCAGTGTCGATTATTGGTCTCTTTAAGCAGCAAGCTCCCAATACTGATTATTGGGAAAAACAGGAGGCTAGACAGTTTCTTGAATATGTAGAGGGTAAGTATGTAAGTACAGGTAATGATCTAAAACCATTGTATGTGCTTGCTCTTAATACAGGGATGAGAGCTGGTGAAGTTCTCGCCTTATCCTGGCGTGATGTGGATCTTAATACTGGATTGATAACTGTCAGAAGATCATATGATAGCCATCAAAAATGTATTAAGGATACCACTAAGGGATTTAAAGTAAGACACGTTCCGATCAACAACGCACTCTACGCTGAATTGTCGAAGATGAAAAAAAGCTCTAAGAGTGATCTAGTATTCTCCACTATCTCTGGTAATCCTAAGGATCGTAGTAACGTCACTCACTACTTTCAACGAGACAGCAAGGAGGCAGGTGTTAGGAAGATTCGTTTTCATGATCTCCGTCACACCTTTGCCAGTCACTTCATGATGAATGGTGGTAGCATCTTCGAGCTTCAGATTATTCTTGGTCACTCTGATGTGAAGACCACGATGAGATATGCCCATTACGGCAAAGGTTATCTTGTAGGGAAAACCAACATAGTGGAATTCAGCAGCACAGGCAAAGTCGTTAATGTGGATTTCAAAAACAAGAAGGCATCCAACGAATAAAAATGGCCCCAAAATGGCCCCAAACAGAAAACGGGAACAAAGCGATTTGCTAAGTTCCCGTAATCATTGTGGGCCCTCCCCGACTCGAACGGGGGACCACCCGGTTATGAGCCGGAGGCTCTAACCAACTGAGCTAAGGGCCCGAAAATTTGGCGTCAGCCAAATTTTCCCTCTAATTTCCAATTTTCACTATTCACTTATAAAATAACGCCAAATTTGGAAATTGGAGAGTAGATATTAGAAAGTAGATGTAAAAGAGCAACGCCTTAAGAGCTGCGGTATCTAGCATGATTCTAAAAAAAAGATCAATAAAATTGTAACGCTATGAATTTGGGTGATATTTTCAGAACCAATACAGTCACGAGGCAAATGACTATACAAATATGAAATCTAGTGAAGAATAGTATCAAACCCTATTTTTTAAAAACTTTCCAGATATCTGCCAAGACCCACCTTGAATAACTCACTTTTGCCTCATAACTGCTGGGCGAACCCTTCACTTCAGAATATTCATTCCATGCAGTGGCACATCTCTGCGCGTCAAGTTCATTTGAGCCAAACCAATCGTCGTACTCCTTATCCAGAGGACAGGAGATTACATAATAATCACACATTTCATGCGGCAGATCCTCTGCATCATAGCACAGCGATTTAACGTAATGAGCGATCCCCGTTTCAGCTGTTCTCGACTGTACGCGGCTAAGGGCCGCATCATATGATTTCATAACTGACCTCCTTAGCATCAAGTGCTTGTGGTTGCCACCGTCCAAGAAAGCATAGTCGGATAACTATTTCCTTTCAAGCCCAAAATATAATTACCCCCTACCCCCCCCAAAAAAGTGTCCGACACCTTTTTTGGAGTTAATCACTAATCAACCGATCTGTTTTTGAATTCGGAGATAAGATCGCGAAGCTCACGGGCAATCCGCTCACCCTGCCAAGCGTTGATCGATTCTTCCTGCAGGACCGTATCGATCCCCTCCCCGCCTGCCAGACGCTTCAGCGAGCGCGTCGAGAGAATCACATTCTCTTCAACTCCGAGCCTTGACGCCTCCCTCTCCCGCCACTCCCTGAGCGACACGAGCAACTTTTTACAGCTGGCACTTAAGCGCGGATGTTTTTTCGAGGGTGGGTAGCACAACTCTGGCATTCTTTTACCACGATCTATCGCCTCGATCAGACGTGGGGCATACCGCTTTTGACACTGTGGATGTAGACCCGGTCGGGAGGCCAAGGCTTGTGCATTTACGGGCGGATCTGTGGCCAGCGCGATAAGCACCTCATCCCTGAAGATTCGAAAGTGAGGCAGGTCAAACTCACGAGCAATTTCATCCCGCAAAATCGCCAATTCCTGAACGATCGCCAGCTCTCGGCCATCGCAGCTAATACGTGCCCTCTTCACCCGCTCAAAAAGCGGTCGCTCATCCGGCTCAAAGCGTGTCTCCTCACTACGTTCAAAAATAGCGCTCGCCCACTCCATGCGCTCATTCTTCTCAAGCTGTTCGGCGAAAAGATCACGAAGTGCAACAAGGTGCGACACATCCAAAGCGGCATAGCTAAGCATCTCCTCTGAGAGTGGCCGCTTCGTCCAATCCGCGCGCTGAAATTTTTTCAAACTCGTAACTTCAAAGAAATGTTCAAGCAGAGAGGCAAGGCCGAATTTCTGATGACCGCACAGGCGCGCAGCAATGAGAGTGTCGAAAATATGATTGGGACGCCACCCATAATAGCAATCGAGGGAACGCAGATCGAAACCAGTATCGTGTATAACTATTTCAACAGCTGAATTCTCAAGAATGCGTTGGATCGGTTTTAGATTCAGATTTAAGAGGGTGTCGACTAGAAAAACCTCATCGTGTGTGGCAAGCTGCATCAAGCAGACGCGCCCGACATACCGATGGAGATTGCTTGCGCACTCCAGATCGAATGCAATGCAAGAAGCACCGGCGAGTCGCTGCGCCATTCCATCGAGCGCATCCTGCGTTGTAATGAGCTCAGAACTCAAGTCATCTCCCTTTCTCACCTCGGGGTTCCGCAAAAAAGTGTCCGACACCTTTTCTAAAATTTGAATGGTATTAACGCCGACCATCTAACTGAATAAAATACTCTCAATGCCAATATCCCGTTAAGATTGTAGGGCCACGAAGGCAATCATGCTCAGAATTGCTAAAAGAAAACCGATCGTTAATATCACCTTATGATGACGTTTTATTTTTCGGTCACCCTTCGTTTTGTGATGATGTCTCTTCTTATGATGATGCGTCATTTACAACCCCCTGTTGTCTTTGTTTTGGCAATCATATCCTATGGACAGGTGGAAGAGCAAGGACGAACGGTACGGCACTTACACACAGTCATCTCACCCCGAATTTCAGTAATATCACAATATGAATATTTCTGGCTCTCTTCGTATCTATAAGAGGGTACTGCACATCATCTAAACAAACCGTGGAAATCTAATAAATATATTGTTATCGAAGGGTTATTGAACTAGATCCAACTTCCGTTATCATAATGGAGCTCATATGATTCCCTGGAAGACTATCGACTGTACGCAACTGCCGAAGGGTGGTGGAGAGCTGAGCCTGCACAAGCGTGGTGATGAATTCGCGATACGCGTGGATGGGTATGATCTGATGAACAGCCTGGCACATGAGTCGGAGGATGTGCTCGCCAAACTGGCATGCAGAAAAATAGCCGACCGCTCCAAACCATCTATGTTGATAGGGGGGCTCGGCATGGGTTTCACATTGGCCGCCGCTCTCAAACAACTCAATTCCAAAGCAGATGTGGTGGTTGCCGAATTAGTACCTGCGGTAGTGGCATGGAACCGAAAGCACCTTGCAAAATTGTCAGGCAATTCGCTCGATGATAAACGCGTCACCGTTCGCGAACTCGACGTCGCTGAAATCCTTAAGAAGGAGAGCAGTGCTTACGATGCAATTCTATTGGATGTGGATAACGGTCCCGAGGGCATGACTGTTAAGGGAAACGACTGGCTCTACTCCAAAAATGGACTCAATGCATCTTTTAAGGCACTTCGCCCCAGGGGCGTGCTGGCTGTATGGTCTGTCAGGCCGGATGAGGTTTTCGCAAAACGTCTCGGCAAGTCAGGTTTTGATGTGGAGGAGGTTCGTGTGCGATCAAAGGGTCGCCATGGATCATCGCGCCACACTATTTGGATAGCAGAAAAACCGGCTTAGATTAAACACACAAGGTCAGGAACTGACCCTTCCATTTTTTTTCGGAGCGCCATTCCTCTCCTCCGAACGCATGGATAGCGCAATGCGACTTCTCTTCAGATCGACATCTACCACCCTTACACTCACCTTCTGATTCACCTTCACCACATCCATAGGATTTTTTATGAATCTGTCAGCAAGTTGGCTGACATGTACCAACCCATCCTGATGGACACCTACATCCACGAACGCTCCAAAGTTGGTAACATTCGTGACGATACCAGGCAACCTCATCCCTGGTTTTAGATCCTCAGGCTTATGCACGCCTTCTGCGAATGAAAATTGTTCGTAACTTGCACGCGGATCGCGCCCTGGCTTTGCGAGCTCATCCATTATATCCTTCAAGGTTGGCAGCCCCACAGAATCCGTAACATATTTCTTAATATCTATTTTCTCGCGCAGGTCCGCCTTTTTCATCAGATCGGCCACGGTACACTTGAGATCGCCTGCCATCCCCTCGATGATTCCGTAGCTCTCGGGATGCACCGCACTCGCATCGAGAGGGTTCTTTGCATTTCTTATGCGAAGAAAACCTGCCGCCTGCTCGTACGCCTTAGGCCCGAGCCTCGGAACCTTCTTGATCCCAGCTCGACTTGTGAAGGGCCCTCTCTCCTCACGATAATTTGCGATATTCTTAGCAAGAGATTCACCGAGCCCTGACACATAGGCGAGGAGCGCAAAGCTAGCTGTATTAACCTCTACGCCGACGCCGTTGACGCAGCTTACGACGACATCGTCGAGGCTTCTCTTCAACTTAGATTGATCTACATCGTGCTGATACTGCCCAACGCCTATCGATTTCGGATCGATCTTTACAAGTTCGGCCAGCGGATCCATCAATCGTCTTCCTATAGAGATGGACCCTCTAACGGTTACATCCTCTTTCGGAAATTCTTCGCGCGCAATCTCTGATGCGGAATATATTGATGCTCCACTCTCATTCACCATGACGACAGAAATATTTTTTGGAAGTTCGAGCGTTCTCACGAAACTCTCAGTCTCTCGGCTGGCGGTACCGTTGCCTATCGCTATCGCCTCAACATTGTGACGCTTGCATAGATCCCTGATCGTCTCTGCGGCCTCTGTCCTCTGCCTATCTGACTGCGTTGGAAAGATAGCCGTGTTGTGCAGAAGGCCACCCTGAGCGCTTAACACCACTATCTTACACCCGGTGCGAAATCCGGGATCGATAGCTAGCGTCACCTTTTCACCCAGCGGTGCAGCCATGAGCAACTCACGAAGATTTTCGGAGAAAACCCCGATCGCCTCCTCGTCCGCACGCTCCTTTGCCTCGATACGAAGCTCCGTCTCCATCGAAAATGCCAGCATGCGACGATAGCAATCCTCTGTGGCCATTCGAACTTGTTCGGAGGATGGGTTTGAACTATGCGCGAATTTTCTGGTCAGGATTTCTATCGCCTCATCGGCATCAGGTCTGATCGTGACTCGCAGAACTTTTTCCCTCTCACCTCGAAGGATGGCGAGCAGTCGATGGCCCGACATCTTCGCAATAGGTTCGGCGATCTCGAAGTAGTCGCGAAACTTTGCGCCTTCATCATCCTTACCCTTCAACACCTTAGAATCTACGACGGCCTTCTTCGTAAAGATATTACGCATCAAGGCCCTCGCATCAGCGTCCTCGTTTATCCATTCAGCGACGATATCGCGCGCACCCTGCAGTGCGTCCTCCACGGACTCAACACCCTTCTCGGAATCGATGTACGCCTTCGCCTCTCCCTCAGGGTCGAAAGCGTCCATCTGCTCCATGATGGAGGTTGCCAAAGGTTCCAACCCCCTCTCGCGGGCTATCGTAGCGCGTGTTCTTCTCTTCGGCCGATAGGGTAGATATATATCCTCAAGCTTTGAAAGGACTTCCGCACCCTCGATGGCAGCTTTCAATTCATCCGTTAGAAGATCCCTTTCATCCAACGACTTGAGAATCGCCGCACGCCTGACATCCAAATCAGCGAGCTGTGAAAGTCTGTCGCGGATTGAAGTTATCACCACCTCATCCAGGGAACCGGTCATCTCCTTTCGATAACGCGATATAAATGGAACCGTGCTACCCTCGTTCAAGAGATTTGCAGTAGCGATTACTCCCTTTGCGGGAATGTTCAGTTCCTTTGCAACCGTTGCTATATGCCGTTCATTCATAGGATATCCCTTTTATATCTTCGGATGATAATATTGATCGGCGACAATATTTGCCAAGAGCGGCGAGGTCAAGCTGTAGATGAAACATTCTTATAGGATTATGATTTGAACTCTTTTTTTTAAAATAACTTTTAGGACTATCTAAGAAAGGACCGCTCCCTACCCTTTTTCAAAAACCACCCTGGACCAACGCTCCGGTTCATCACGTTGCCAACCATACAATGAGACTCGCCCGCCATTTTTTTTCGCTGGATATGGGTGAGCCCTCTTTTGAATGACGCGAAGAGCCTTCCCTCTCTTTGGATTTCTCTCAATGACCATGTATGAGCGGCCGGGATACTCCATCCCAAAAACCTCCGTGCCATTCACATGCCCCTGCCACCCCTTATGGTAATGACCAAAAAAAGCGAGCTGCGGGTTCAGATGCTTTAGAACACCGGTAAGCGATCTAGATCCAACTTCAGAACCTTTTTTCGTAAAACCTATTCCACTTGGAGCATCGTGCATGAGAAGAATATCTATTCCGCGATCTATCTGCTTCATCGCTCTAATCATAGCCCTGGTGAAGAACTTGCTAGGCGTATTGCTTCGAGGATCAAAGAAGTCCTCGTGAAAGATCCCAGGCATGCCGGCAATCGCAAGGCCTCCTGCAAGAGCAACGTCTCCTGCAAAGATCGGATGATAGCGTTGGCCATTATGTCCCCATTGCGAGTGCATCTTACGAAGGAGAGGAAAGTTTTCATGATTACCTGGCGAGAATAGAATTCGATTGCTAGACGGAATTTTTGGATATGTATACGTGTCACCAACTGATAGCATGAGCCCACCGCCATGCGGAAACTCATATCCCATTATCTTATGAACAATTCCCCACTTGGCATGTATATCACCAACGACCACAATCTTTAGGGGTATATTTACTGCCGGCATCGGCACGGTATGAAAGGATGGCGGATTTGGAACCATCAGCTGGCCAACAGCGCCTCCTCTCAAATGATGCGCTGGAAAAGGTTGTACTCGTCTCATTATCTACCTTAGATCGCGTTGATTTCGTATTCATGAGCTCTTCGGCGTAGAAATCGAAAAGTTGCTACTCTTTTAGAGAACCCTTAACAGCAATCTCAATGCTTCTACTACTTATAGATCAACCTCATACAATATTGATTTGCTAGTATTTACATAATGCTAACAAACCTAGCAACTTCCATACTTGATGAACGATAAGTCTGCGTTGGTGTGTATCATCTGTACCGCCCAATTGTGTGGAGCTATATGAAAGTTGCGTTTCCAAATTCTGCTGTGGGCGGTGTAAACCCGCTCATACCTTTTTCGGCAAATCCTTTGGCCGTTACGGGACTAGTTGTAGATAGATTCTGGCCAGCAAGATCGAGTCAGCAGATAGGTTTTCGCCCGATCGTAACTACGGATAGAGGAGCCGAATATAGGCAATTTCGAGACGATTGGGGTCAACGCAGGGATTTCAGACACGGCCTCCAACTATTTTGTCAGCCAGTCCTCACAAGCCAGCATCGGATGGAGCGTCTCATAGAACTAAACGCGCCCGAGATAATCCTAGAAAATGAGCATAGAATCACTGCGGATCAACTCGGACAGACTTTAACTGGCTTCAATAAACTTGTGGAAGAACATCCCGATGCACTGACCTTCTTCGAAAGGGTCGTACGCCGCGACACACAAATAGACGCGGAACTCATGGAAGCGAGCGATGGGAAAAGCACTCGGGATTATCTTGAGGCAAAACTCACGGAATTCTCAGGCGGGGAGGAAGAGGTCGTTCTATGGACGAAACTCCTCCTTTCATATGAAAAATATTTTAAGGGCCTTCTTCAAGATTGGTCGTTTGAATACCGAGATGATATACGATTCCAGTTTCGTAGAAACTTTCGAGCGTTGGAACTTCCGCTTAGCGCAAATACTTTAAATAGGGCACTCAGGGATTCCAACGATGTATGGCTTTCCGTTATGGATCCCATCGGAAATAATCGCTGGGCCGGATATTACATGGTCAATCACAGGGAAGCCTTCCTGGATATGCACAGAATTGCAAATTACACCGGCACAAACGGAAAGGTATATAGGCTACTCTATCACGTGCATAATCATGAGATGCTTCATGCTATGTCTGGAAAGGGTTGCTATCTGACCGATCCGCTGACACATGGAGCGGAGAAACTCTTCAAGACAGCAAGCGATCCTTATTCGATGTGTTTCACTGCTATGTTCCTCTCCGGCGGTGTATATATTGGAAAAAGCCGACTCGCACATTTTCGCAACGGCCTTGGATTATTCATTCCAACTCTTACTCCTGAATCCGGTACCGATATCATCAGGCTCAACGCATGGCTGGATGAAGCGGTTACAGAATACCTCGCAGCTCAGATGCTATGTTTATATGATTGTATCGAACCGACACATGAAAATGCCGTGAATAGGGACATCCTGACGTATAGGGAGAATATAGATGTCATGGTTCATATGGTTCGACGCATGCAGGAACGGCTCGACCGATCTGGTGAACACATCAATGTCATGGAGCTCATCTATCAGGCCTACTTTGAAAATACATCATCCGAAAACCCTGCAAGAAATCATCAGAAGCTGATCCGTTTAACT
>JABGOS010000107.1:8630-9142 GCA_018645265.1 Deltaproteobacteria bacterium | reverse complement strand
GAATGAAACGATAACTGAGCTTGAAAAGATACTAGCGAAAAGAAAATAAATTGGAGAAATTAGACGCTTGAGCTAGCACAATGCGATCTTACGGCCCTAACACCATCTGAAAATGGAGTTAAGAATTGAATTCCAAACGATGAGGAACCGTCGGTCCTCTCGAGGTGTCTGATCCTAGCCATAGCCGAAAGATCCCTCTTGCCATCAATATCGAAGACGACCTCAACAGGGGATTCGCTTGAAACATCAGAATCTCCAGCAAGTACCAACATTCCACATTCACTGATATTAATTGCTTTAGCCATGATGAATCGTCCAGAATGCCTCAGGATTAGCGGCAACTCGACCTTGAACCTATGATGTCGTCTCACATCCTTCATATATGAGCTGAATATAATCTTTGTGACCCCCTACTTGCAACCGCAAAAAGATCCCACCAAGGCTTGACCAAAAACACTCCTTAATATAGTCACTTATACATGACCGAACTTATAGATATAGATTTTTCCATC
>JABGOS010000107.1:0-8620 GCA_018645265.1 Deltaproteobacteria bacterium | reverse complement strand
GGGTCTTCTGGACGCTAAGGGAAAGAGAGTCGAGGTGATAGCTTTTGGAATCTTCTATTCGGGAACCTTGAGCGAAGTCGATGCTGATCGCGGAACTATCGCCATAATGGATGATGAAGATAGAGCAATCATCGAAATTGAAAGGGTAGAATCCTTCTCGATAGTGATGCCATGAAAAAGTTTTTTTACATCCTTACATCACTCATATGTTTTACGTTGGTTACGCCGGAGGTTTCAGGACAACCAACTGCATCCTCGTATGGAGGAGAGACGAAATTCAGAATTATTATTCTTGGGACAAGATATCGTTCCGACATTGATTCCATAATTCAAAGCCTTATAAAATCCCCCTCCACTAAGCGGATCGTTCCAATGGTTATCTCTCAGGATCATCTCGAATATGAAGGCTCCTATACCGGCAATGAACATTCGTTGATCTCCGATATCAGGGGGCTCGCCATGAACCGATTCAATATGAATGAATCCAGGGGAAGCGGCGGTGAGATATTGATTACGCTCAGAAAAATTCAACCGATCGCTACCACCCCCACACCTTCGCCCGCAAAAGTAATTCCATAAATAAAACATAAGTAATTCGCTTGTTTTATATTAATTATACAAGTCTAATTAAGATTATTATCTATATATATCATGTGGTTATAATAATTATGCATACCCCAAGGGTCTGATAAGCATGATTTATGCATACTGGGTAAAATAATACTACCCACCAAGAATTCTTTTGAAGGAATAGGAACTTGGTGAGAGAATGC
Source organism: Deltaproteobacteria bacterium (assembly GCA_018645265.1). GTDB lineage: Bacteria > UBA10199 > UBA10199 > 2-02-FULL-44-16 > JAAZCA01 > JABGOS01. The sequence goes on along the minus strand of JABGOS010000107.1, from coordinate 7,847 downwards.
GTCCATAGATCACCATACGTTCTTTCAAAAGAAAATTAGTTCTCGCACGGTTCCGATGTTGGAAAAAAGATTTTTCCATCTTCAAAAAAAGGAGCCTAGCGGTGTTTCATTATTGTTACAAATACGTCACAAACTACCTTCCTCCTGTAAGACCATCCGATGCAGGAAAACAAGGCCTTAAACTGCGTCTCCCCCATGGAAACTTTTTTAATTTGCCTGTCTATATCATTTCCCCAGAATTCCTTTTCAATCCTGGAAGTTTTCAAAGGATCAAATCACCCTCTCGGGGAAAACAACCGGTAGCGGCATTTCTAAGGGAGGTGCCCCATGACTAAGATACATTCAATAACCATTGAAAAGTCGTTAGTAGCTCGACTGCAACCACTGATATGTTGCTCCGAGAGCCTCTCCACATGCCAGGTAAATGATTTTTGTTCCAGCCTTCCATCACAGTGGCCAACAATGAAGAACGGTCGGGAGATGGTCCGCCTCTCATATCCCGGAACGGATAAGTCACTGCCAGGAATAGCCTACTTCACTGATGCCTACATTAAGTGGCATTCGCATGCTGGTTGCGGTGAACTCGCAAAGGATGTAGCCAAAGCAATATCTTCAAGCGATCATCACCTCTTCAATGATGCAGCATCGATGACAAATGATTTATTCTCAGTCCTTATGAGCTGCAAGGAACAAGCGACATGTTTAACTGAACTAGATGGAGCTCAACATAAGTTATCAAAAATTTCTGAATCGCTTTCAAATCGTTGCCCTATAATGTTCGACTCTGACAATGGCAGGCCTACCTTCAGGGATGATCGTGCTGATGACCTAGACGAGCTCGCCGCTTTCAGTCAAAAGGTTAAGGAGGCTGAAGCGGGAAGAATGAAGTGGGGAGATTTCTTTTGGGGAGGCGGCGCTGCAGGCGTTGGCCTCTTCGCGCTGTGGGTTTTCTATAAGCTGGTAAAAATTGCAAAGAGTGGCAGTGGTAAGCTTGAAGACTTCGGCATGATCATAAGTTCGATAGGTGCAAACTTGGGGCTAGCCACAAGGGGAGTAAGACGCCTCTTTGGAGTACATATCGTCAACCTAGGAAGAGTATTAAAATATGTATTCACAGGAGGTTGGTTCAGAGGAAAGGATATGCCTGAGATGGTCAAGGATGATAATGACCCGCCAGTCATCAGCAATGACAATGATCCCATAATCAATGACGCTCCTAAACCGGCACCCCCTGAGACGCCCGCTGTTCTACTGAAAATAGCTCCACATGCGGATGTCGTTTTAGTACAGCTCGCGGCACTTGATGGGAGCCAACATCACCCCCAAGAGGGCGAAAGGTTTGCCCGCCTGAGCAGCAATGGGAAGAGATACCTTGCCAATCTTGCGGTAAAGAGGTGGCACGATGAAACCGTAGAGAGAAAACAACACTTTATCGCAGACGACCAAAGACTCACCGAAGGCAAACTGCCGACATCCTACATTCTGAGATTTGCACGACACTACCTTAAAAGAAATTCAAACATAGATATCATAGAAGCATCTGCAAGCGTGTGGTCGCAAAGTTTGGATTCGCCACCAGCACAAAGGACGGAACCGGCGAGCCTGTCTGAATTTCGCCCCACGACCATAGATGTAAAGAGACAGCTCATCAATGATCCAAATTTTGGCAGAGCCTCAGCTGTAACTAGAGATTACATCGCTAAAGTGGCCATAATGGAATGGGAGAGTATTCCTACCGAAAATCAACCAATCTTCATTAGCTTAAGCGATAGACCTGAGACGGGCACTCTTCCACAACGCTTCATAAGACTTTTTAGAAAAAAAACGTTAAAGAATCTAAAAATTGTGGATAGGAAGGCGATACTCTACCACAATCTAAACAACCAAATACCCGAACTCGCAACTATACCATTTCGCATAACTGACAAGAGACTGGAGCAAGTGGTTCACCTCTGGTACTGGCTGCCAAATTCGATAAGAAGGCAATTTACGGAGGTAGCTAACAAAGAACAAGGGGCCAAGGTAAAATGGGTACCAACTTACTTTGCTGAATATCTTTTCAAATTCATATCCATCAGTTCCACAGCAAGACTGCCATTACAGGTCTCCAGCCAGCCATGGGCCTATAAGGATAATGCGAATGTTATATATCAAAACTATAGCCTTTCAAGGGTGATGGAGAGGATCGCCAGCTCCACCGAAGCTTTGAGGCTCTATCCTCAAATACTTAAGGCTCGCGCGCAAACAGTAGTCGATGCATGGCTCCTTCTAGAGCATAGCATCAGATCAGCGTTTGTAGCGGCAGATGACACCCACGAAATGATAAGCCGTGTGGAGCTCTACAGTGGTATTGATACGCTACCAAGATCGTTTGTAAATTTCATCCATGAGTTCAGCACTGGTATTGGCATTCTTCCGAGAAACAGCGTCACCATAAAGAAAGATCCTGATGACGACGATGGAACTGGCACACCTGGCGGGGGAGGTGGAAAGATGCCCGTACCTCAAACTCCAATGACAGGCTCCTCGGATATGTCTGCCAATGCTATGTCTGGCTATAATCAGTGGAAAGCAAAATATACTGAACCCGCAACAATGCACTATGCCGTCCCCGCGGCGCACCATGTAGAACTTCCAATAAGCATGACTGTTGCCAACACGATAATACCAACAATTCCGAGCGGAGTAATTCAATCGGGAAACATGTTTGCATATGGTCGCATGAATGCTGTTGGTCTGGGAACTCTACAACCGGCGATGATGATGGCTCCTATGATGAGACAGGTTTCTAGCTATTAGATATTCAAAGAAAATACTCTACATCTTCTTCGATTGCTCCTTGAAGCGAGATCGCATTTTCATGAATGTTTCAAAATAACCGCCATCCCTAAAATCGGGGAAGGCCCACGGCTGAGCAACCCAACCCTTATTGTACCACAGGAGAAGGTCAGCCCATGTATTCTTACCAACCGATATCTTGTTACCACCATGTTTTGCGGACATCAAAACGACCTTGTTGGCATCGATATACCCAGCATCCAAATTCACTGTACGGTTGCCACTGTGACGATATTTATCCTCCACGCCAGCCAACCATCTCTTATACTCTACCGAACTCTCCGGAGACATTAGGCGCTCGAACGAGACAAAACACCTCCTGAGCCCTTTGCCCATCTCCATCTCATAATAATCCGTATGATCGAAGTCCCTCCACTCTCCAAAAATGTCCGGTTTTCCAAAGAATCCTTCGACATCTTTTATAATATCATCCAGCAGACCTTCCTCTGACGCTATAATCCCAAGTATGGGTTTTATGAAATATTCCATCATTCACCTCTTTTTTTCATACGCAGCTTTGACAATTTTCAAACAATCATCGGCATCAGAAACCAATCTCCCCTTAATTCCAAAGGTGGCCTCCACCTCATCATTCAAATGAGATTTTATCACGCGCTGAGATTTGCTATCCGTCGTATTTCTTCTCAACTCACCATCGCGCATAAAGAGCAGCCCCCCTTCAGTCTGAATGGATGCACTCATGTGTCTCATCATGGACCAACTGAACGAGTCGATCCACTTCTCAAAAAATAGATCCTTGGATACAGGTTCATCTTTGAGTCTATACCTAAGCCTGCTCCTGCCAGCGCTTTTTGTCGAAAGAAGTAGCTGTGATGTTCCTCCTAGTCGAGATAGAGCTACCACAGAGGATTTACCATTTTGTACCGAACTTCCAAAGGGTGGAACGATGAGCGGAGCCTCCATGAGATATCCAGGATCCACAAGATACTTAGAATCATCCACCTCCACAATCAACGCACAATGCGTATCTGGACCATAGGATCTATCACATAACACCGTGTAGAGTTTATAGCCCACCTCAGATAAGATCTGCTCGAAAAAGTAGGTAAGAGAAAAACAAGTTCCTCCGGCGCCAAGATCGAGATGGTCAGCTATCACAACCTCAGGCATTCTCGGTCGTAGAGCAGGGTCAGCAATCTCATGTAACCTTATAATCTTCGTCAGATTTTCATACGGCATCCTGTGAAAGCTTTTAGCAAGCAAGGTCAACCACTTGAGATCTGGTCGATTTGGCCTAACACCTATCAGCTTTAGAAAATCCTTAACTGTATCGCTGTAACTTTCATCAATCATCTGACGTCCATATATTGAAAATTAAGACATTCAACTGTCCGGATAACCCAATTGACGCCTACCGTAAAATAAATGATCATGCAATGCATGACACACAGAGTGGCATTTATAAAACAGCCTAACTATGAGCTTAACTCGTTAGAGAAGAGCATCAGAAGCGCCATCGAGCTCAGTGGATTTGATCTTCGCACAGTTTCAGGCAGGAGGGTTCTATTAAAACCGAATATGCTTGGAGCCTACCCTCCATCCAAGGGAGTGACAACGCACCCTGATTTTGTATTAGTTACAGCAAAGATCTTCAAGGAGGCTGGTGCGCTGGTAGTGGTGGGCGATAGCGCAAATGGCGTTCACACCCCAGAGAGAACTCTCGCCGTTACCGAAATCGGCAAGGCCGTAGAAAGAGCTGGAGTCGAAGCCATATCATTTGAAGCCTCCGGCTCCGAAAACAGAGACGGGCTAATGATCTCCAGAGCCCCTCTTGAAGCTGACATTATAATCAACCTCCCCAAATTTAAGACACACAGTTTGACAGTGCTTACACTCGCTGTGAAAAATCTATATGGATGCATAAATGGCATGCAAAAAGCCGATCTTCACAGAAAATATCAAAGCATAAAAGAGTTCTCCCAAGTCATCGTCAAAATTGCAGAAGCTGTACACCCAGACCTAAACATCATAGATGGCATCACCGCCATGGAAGGTAATGGCCCTTCCGGCGGCAAGCTTAAGGATCTCGGTTGTGTAATAGCCGGAACCAACATGCATTCCGTCGATGCCGCATGCAGCAAGCTCATCAATGTGGATCCGCTAGAGATAGACACCTTGCAGGTAGCCAAGAATATGGGGTTATGGAATGAGCAGGATACTATCGAAATTACTGGAAGCACACTAAAGGATATATCCCCAGAAAAATTTGATCTGCCATCCACATACATAAAAGGTCAGCGCGGCAGCTGGTTATTCAATTTCATTATGAAAAGGATATGGTCCAACATCTCAGCGCAACCGGTTATCGATAAAAAGAGGTGCATGAAATGTTATCTTTGTGCAAAAGCGTGTCCAGTAAGCGCCATTATGTATAAGGAAAATGAAATTCCCAAGATAAAGAAGGCTGAGTGCATCCAATGCTTTTGTTGCCACGAAATCTGTCCTCACAAAGCAATCGATATAAAATCATCATTTTTTATTAGGGTAGCAAAATTCCTTGCGGAACGAAAAGAAAGCACTCATTAGGAGGAGACATGATTCCACCAATCCTTGGCGTCATTGGAGCAGCAGATGCTTCGCCTGCGGAATATGAGACAGCACGGAAAGTTGGTACACTAGCTGCTGGCAGGGGTTGGACACTTGTATGTGGCGGATTGACCGGAGTTATGGAGGCTGCATCGAGAGGCGCAAATGAATCGAACGGTACCGTTGTAGGTATCCTTCCAGGCGCCTCAAGGGAGGATGCCAACAAATTTGTGACGATCCCTATATCCACCAACATGGGTCACGCTAGAAATGTAATCATAGCTCATACTGCAGAGATACTCATAGCAATCGGTGGATCCACTGGCACTCTATCCGAAATTGCAATTGCACGAAAGCTCGGCAAACCGGTATTTGTAATAGGTAGCTGGGAAATTGCAGATACCATTCCCACGAAGGATGCCAAAACTGCTATCGAAGAGTGTCAAAGACACCTCGATCGAATTTACAGTACTTGAATATCACCCCATTTACATCTCTTGTTTGCCCATACTAACTCAAGCTCATAGATTTACAGATGCTCAATTGACTTCATACAATCAAATTGCTACCAAATTGTTCGATGCTTTTACTCCTCCCCCACAACTGGGATAGCTTCATATATCAGTTTGTTGTTGGCGGAATAATCTTTGCACTAGGAATCATCATTCCCTTGGCAAGAGGAGACGTAAAGTGGTCCAGACCTGGTGATCGAATAACTCTCATTACAATTCTAGCTGGTGTAACCGCGTTTATAATTTTCTTTATCGCCTGGCAGATCTACGCGATCAAGGGGGGATGATAGCGAAATGGAAGCTAGCACCATAGTCGGCACAAAACTGGATTACGCTATAATAATATTCTACTTTGTAGCTATATTCGGTTTTGGCGCTTTCTTCGCCCGCTTTACCAGATCTACGAAAGATTTCTTCTTCGGCAACCATAGGTTTTCTTGGTGGTTGATCGCCTTCTCATGCATAGCGACTACGGTTGGATCCTACAGCTTTGTAAAGTACTCCGCTGCCGGATACAACTATGGGCTTTCCTCATCCATGACCTATCTGAACGACTGGCCGGTCATGGGATTGTTTCTGCTCTCATGGTTTCCTATCATCTATTTTTCGAAGGTCTCATCGATACCGGAATATTTTCAACGACGCTTTGACACAAAAACGCGGCTGATGGCGGTTTTGATCCTCATGATTTACATGATCGGCTACATCGGGATCAACCTCTATACGATGGGCGTTGCGCTGAATGCACTTCTAGGAACTAACGTGTTCTGGTCTGCTGCAGTAGTAGCGATTGTATGTGCACTCTATGTAACCGCAGGAGGTCAGACCTCAGTTATTATGACCGACCTCCTACAGGGCATCCTGTTGCTGGTCGCAGGATTCGTACTGTTCGGATTGGGACTGATCGCGCTTGGAGGGTGGGGGAATTTCTGGGATCTACTTCCTGAAGCATGGAGACTTCCATTCGCAAAATTCAATGAGCCACACCAATTTAACTTTGTAGGAATATTCTGGCAGGATGGCGGTGCCAATACGATAGCATTTTGGTTTATGAACCAGGGTTTGATACTCAGATTTTTATCCCTGAAGAGCGTCAAGGATGGAAGAAAGGCTTTGATATTCATCCTTTTTATCCTCATGCCTCTCGCCGCTATCGCTGCGGCAAATGCTGGTTGGCTTGGTAAGGCCTTCACGGAGGTTGGGCTTCTACCTAAGGAAACGCTCGCTAATCATATTTTTGTAAAGGTTGCCGATAAGATATGCGTCCCTGGCGTGTTCGGTCTCATAATGGCGGCCCTTGTGGCGGCATTGATGTCGACTATCGACACGCTGATCAACGCAGTCTCGGTAGTATTCGTAAACGATCTATACAAACCTTACATTGTAAAAAGAAGAGGTGATAAACACTACCTCACAGCTGCCAGAGCAGCATCCCTTGCTGCAGGCGTAATTGGAATATTTCTTGTACCGCTATTCGCATCATTTAAATCCATATACGTTGCACACGGTGCATTTCTTGCAACTGTAACCCCTCCTATGGCGGTTGCGATTGTGCTCGGCGCCTTTTGGAAAAGGTACACTACCACAGCGGCGTTTTGGACCCTCCTTGGCGGTTCTATAGCGATAGCTATATCGATTTGGTATCCAACGATAATCTCACCTATAGCGCATGGAATAGATCCTGCCGGTGGTTTTAAATATATGAGGGCTCTCTTCGGTTTAATATCTGCCGGAATAATAGGAGTGACTGTATCATATTTTACAAAGCCAAAGAGGCTCAGCGAAATCAGTGGACTTGTCGTGGGCACACTCGAATCCGCAAGGGAGAAGTTCAAGGGTGGAAAAGTTAATTATAAACCTGGCCCTCCTATAACTGGAACCTTACAGCTGATCGATGGCAAGAGAATCTTACAGCTTCATAAAAGTGCCCTCTCTCAGCTGAACGCTATA
>JABGOS010000081.1 GCA_018645265.1 Deltaproteobacteria bacterium | reverse complement strand
GGGCGAACCATCCACTGAAGTGACTCCCATACAAAGTTACACCATTTGCCAAGGGCAGCAACCATGGTAAGCACAAATCTACCAAGCTGAGCTAGAAGAGGCGATGCCCTATTCAGTGTTTGTTCAATAATTTGCATCAAAATCCTTTATTGAGTCATAAGCCATACATTTTGCCATGCAAATCGTATGGTTCACAAGCCCCTATACACCCTAGGCATCCTCTTGGATATGCCACATAGTATTTCATACGGGATAGTGGTCGCCCACTCCGACATCTCACGGAGACTTATAAATTCATTCCCCTGTCTACCTAACAGCACCACCTCATCATTGACCTCGACATCCTTTATATCCGTAACATCTACTATGATCATATCCATCGTAACACGACCGACTACTGGAACGCGCTTGCCCCGAATAAGAACCTGTGCACTGCCAGTGCTGGACCAAGGATATCCATCAGCATATCCAATAGGGACTATTGCCAGTTTCGTATCTCTCTTTGCTTGAAAGATGCCGCAATAACTAACGCGGGTCCCAGCTGGAATTCGCTTGATAAGCACAGCCTTGCTGTTAAGACCCATCACAGGTTTCAGCTTCCCATCAAGGGGATCGAACGACTCACATTCACCATATAATGAAAGGCCTGGACGAACCCAACACTCCTTGACGTTAGGCACCTCAACGTATTTGTGTCTTATCGCTGCTTCACTATTCGCAACATGCCAAATATCGATAGGACCAAGCTCCTTTTCGATCTGCAGTTTGCACTCCAGAAAAATCTGAAATTGCTGATCCGATATACAGTCCTCGCTGGCCTCCGCCAGATGAGTCATAACACCTTCCAAATATAAATTTTTACATTCCTTCAGCTTCGCCAGCGCCCTAACCAAAGACTCCGGCCTAATACCCAACCTGCTCATGCCGGTATCTATTTTTAAATGCACTGCCGTCCTCTTCCCTTTTTCAGCAGCACAGGTTTCCAGCGACTCGATAACATCCTCTGAATGAATCACTGGTGTTAGATTCATCTCAATCATCTTTTGAGATGCTGGCGATCCCACCCCCATCAGTCCACCCATAACGATTATCTGAGAACTTAAACCCGAGGATCGAAGCTCAACACCCTCTTCAACTGTCGCAACACCAAAACCTTTAACCCCACTCTTTTCAAGGAGCCTCGCAACGGGAACAGCGCCATGGCCATATGCATCGGCCTTCACCATCGCCATCACATGGACCCCCTTCGGCAATCCATCGGCAATAACATCGTAGTTGTATTGGATAGCATCCAGATCTATCGTAGCCCAAGTGGGTCTGAAGAGATGTTCGATGTTATCGTGAATCATTGCAACCATCCAGATTTATTGAGAAATTAGCGAGTCCTCGGCTTCTAGCAACAGTATAAAACCTTGTCAAAGCATATTCCGCAAACCATGAGAAACCGAAGTATCCCCAACTACTTGTTTCACAGTATGAAATTCGAAAAATGTAATAATCTGGTTGCATTCCAGCCCTCCATCCGTAGAACAACACACCTATGAATCATTCAATTTCATGTACTTACATTGGTCACGCCACAACCTTCATCAAAATTGGAGAGACGGAATTCTGCACCGATCCACATTTTGGAAAGCGCACGCTCACCCAGAAAAGGCATGGTGAACTGCCGATAGACCCAGCTGAGCTCCCTGACTTTTCTGCGATTCTCCTCAGTCACATGCATTTCGACCACCTGCATGTTGGAAGCTACAAATTCATCTCATGTAAAACGCCAATCATAGTGCCGGAGGGATGTGAAAGAGCGGTCGGTAGATTCACACCCAATCCGATCATAGAATTATCCCATTACGCAAAGCACACGCTCGCCGATGGAACTGAGATAACTGCTGTGCCCATGAAACATCATTCATTCAGGGTGCTGCCCTTTCGATTCACGAGCTGTAATGGATATCTTATTCAAAAACCGGAAGTTGAGGGTGCTGTATTCTATTGCGGTGATTCTGCATACTGCGAACACTTCGGTGAAATTGGAAACTTGGGCAAGATCAAACTCGCAATCCTACCAATCGGCGCCTATGAGCCCCGTTGGTTTATGAAATCGAGACATATGAATCCGGAGGAAGCGGTTCAAGCATTTGAAGACTTGAAAGCCGAACATATGATTCCAACACATTATGGAACCTTTAGGCTCTCATGCGAGTCACCTGGAGCACCGGCAAAAAGACTTGGAACTATATTGGATCAACGGAGTAAGCTTAAATCGAAAGTTCATATCTTGAAACCTGGTGAGCAGTTCTCAGCGTAATTTCTCATAAAAGGTGTCGGACACCTTTTAGATACATCTCAATTCTAAGGGCCCTCTGCCCTCCAACTCCATGATTTTCGATCCCTTGACTTGCCTCTTGGGGTGAATGCTGCAGTATAACAATACACCCCGCCAATTACCCATTTATAACTAATAATTTCATACAGTTAAGGTGTATACTGATTTTTTATTTTTCTAGCAACTCTGGAGTATTTAATGCCGATAAGTATACATGAGAGGAAGAAACAATGAACAAAATCTACGATTATTTAGACTACAGGGAGTTCATAAGCGATAGGGTCGATCATATTCGCGATACGAATCCAAATTTCTCATATCGTTACTTCAATAAGAAATCCGGTTTCAAGTCTCCTAACCATCTAAAGCAGATTATGGACGGTGGAAAGAACCTCGGCCGAAAGGGCATGTATGGAATATGCAAGGGTTTGGGTCTTTCTGATAAGGAAGCCAGATTTTTCGAATCGCTTGTACATTTCAATCAGGCGAAAAATTTTGAGGACAAAGAGAAACATTATAATGAATTGATCGGAAAATATCCGGCAAAACATCCGAAGTTTCTAGAAACGAAATTCTACAAGATATTCACCAACTGGTATTACGTGGCAATACTTGAACTCGTAAGATTATCAAACTTCAAAGAGAACGCTCACTGGATCTCGAGAATGCTCAAACCAAACGTACCAGTTCTAAAGGTCAGAGCAGCGCTGGTTGATTTGATAGATATGGGCCTCATCGTTCGCAATCCAGATGGAAAGCTTGAAAGAACTGACAAGATGATCGCTACACCGGATGAAATTAAAGACGTAGCGGTAAAGAGATTTAAACAGCAGTTAAGTAAATTAGCCCAGGTCTCTATAGAGAAGGATAGACATTTCGACAAAGAAAACTCAACGTTGACGATGGCCTTATCCGAAGAGACGTTCAGCAAGATCAAAAAGAGAATGCAGGATTTCAAGGATGAGATTCGCACGCTCGTAGAGGAAGGTGAGTCACAGAGCAGAACCGCCGTAGCTCACATGAATCTCCAAATGTTCAAATTAACGAATGGGGGAGTATAATATGAAGTTTCTTAAACTCACAGTAGTTGTATTTGCGTTATTAACAATCATCGGATGCGGAGCCAACCGCACGATCGAGACGAACACGACCGATTCGATCCCTGATATAGTTGATGGGGTACAAACGATTGAAGAGAACAACTATGTCATCGTCGTTAACAACAACCTCGAGGGAGTCATCACTAAGCGCGATGAAAGCGGCAACACAATCGGCGAAGCGGGCATCGTCATATTACCTGATGCAGATGGTTTCTTTGACTTAACGGTAGAATTCCCGGATGGAAGCACCGTGGACGTCTCCGGACACGTTGATGAGGAAGGCATTATCTCTTACATTGAGGTCAACGACTCTGATTCCAGCGAAAGCGGCAACTCCAAGAGTAAAAGTACACCAGTGAAGTTCGATAAAGTGGTGAGTTCAGATGATAATACCTACTGCGGATTGTCGGAAGAAAATGAATGCTGGTGTTGGACGGCAGATGAGGATGACGAAGGCGATCAGGATTACGGATGGTACAGAAAGGTATATGATAAAATGGAAAAGGTGGAAGGTGAAGTGATTGATATTGAAGCCAGCACTAACAATATATACATAGCGCATCACAGTAAAAAACTCTCCATGGTTTATTATCGACCCACCTCTTACCTTGAGAATGGATTAAAAAGCCTCTATAAGGTCGAAGAACTAAACATTGGAGAGGATCAGTATACGCTCTATAAATGCCGTCGCGACAGCACTGGTAGTCAGTCAAGATGCAAACCCGATTTCTCAGATACCGATGACTCATATGATCCTGAGGTATTATTCAACATCAATGGCCGCAAGTGTTATGTAAGCAGTGGGGTCGATGAAAATGCTCCTCCAAGCGACAGAAGAGATATTGAAGCTCAAGTAACAATTGACGTAATCGGATGCAGTGGTGAGTAGCCTTTTCTAACCCATGATTCATTGCAGCTACATAACGACTTAATATCCCTAACATTCTCTGGCTTTGACATTACCACCCCACACTGCTAGTAGCCCTCCATCACTAGGGGTGCTGTAAGCTGAGAATCGAGCGCGCAAATGCCCGATACCCTCCGAACCTGATCCGGATAATGCCGGCGACAGGAAAGTGATTTAGGAAAAAACGGACGCACCCCATTGTGGGTGCGTTTTTTATTTGTGACGCAGGTATTACCTGCCATGCGCCAAGGAGACAACATGACAAAAATAAAATTGAACGGAGATAATAGAGAAATAGATGATAGCACCACCATCACCATACTGCTATCTCAGTTGGATATCCCAAAGATCGGAACTGCAGTAGCCATAAATAGCACAATCATATCTCGCGACACATTCAGCGACCAAAAGATCTCAGAGGGTGATTCAATTGATATCCTTCGCGCAATAGGAGGTGGATGACATATGCAAAAGAAACTCACAATCAAAGGAAGAGAGTTCCAATCGCGACTAATGGTCGGCACTGGAAAATTCTCATCCCATGAAATAATGTGTGAGGCACTAACCTCATCTGGAACAGAAATTGTAACCGTTGCGCTTCGACGGGTTGATTTAACAAAACCAGAAACAGACATCCTAAACTTCATCGATCGGGATAAGTATCAGCTACTCCCCAACACGTCGGGAGCAAGGGATGCAAAGGAGGCTATTACACTGGCACGTCTAGCTAGGGAAGCAGGCCTCAGTGACTGGATAAAAGTGGAGGTGGTTCCAGAACCCAGATACCTCCTACCCGATCCCGTTGAAACGCTAATCGCATGCAAGACACTCGTACAGGATGGATTTACTGTCCTGCCTTATATCAACGCCGACCCAATTCTCGCACTAAAGCTGGCTGATCTGGGCTGCGCTACGGTAATGCCGCTTGGAAGCCCTATCGGGTCCAATAGGGGAATAACAACTCGGGATGCGATCAGCATTATTATAGAACAAGTCGATATACCAGTAGTGGTCGACGCAGGTCTCGGCGCTCCATCTCATGCAGCTGAAGCGATGGAGATGGGAGCTGACGCAGTTCTCGTAAACACTGCGATAGCTATCGCGGCAGACCCTATGCAGATGGCACAGGCATTCCAGCTGGGCGTTGAAGCGGGTCGAAAGGCATATGAATCAGGTCTGGCACAAAAAAATGATTCTGCACAAGCATCGAGCCCCCTTACAGATTTCTTATTCGAAAATAACAGTTAGAAACTATGAATACTTCACAGCTAACAATTTGCGATATTGAACGACTGCTCTGCAATGACTCTGAGCAACACCTGGAAAGACTCGCCCAAGCTGCACACCAACTCACCGTTCAACGCTTCGGCAGAACGATAAAGCTCTATGCACCGGTTTATCTCTCCAATGAATGTATAAACGGATGCTTATACTGCGGATTCAACGCCAACAGCACAATTACACGAAAGACTCTGTCGGTTGATGAAGCGATCGCCGAGGTGGTAGCTATTACGGAAAAAGGGCATCGCCATATTCTCCTTGTAGCAGGCGAACATCCAACGAAAGTGTCATTGGACTACCTCTGCAAAATAGCCTCATCGGTGAGAGAAAGGGTATCCGCCCTTTCAATTGAGGTTCAACCGTTTGACGAAATGGGCTACAGGCAATTGATAGACGCTGGAGTTGATGGCGTAACCCTATATCAGGAAACCTATAATAAGAATGTTTATAAAACCATGCATCCCACTGGTCAGAAAAGCGTTTATGGCGCAAGGCTGGAAGCGATCGATTCTGCTGGCTGTGCAGCAACGACTTTTCTGGGTATAGGCGCTCTACTCGGGCTCTCCGACTGGAGGAAAGAAACCCTAGCTCTAATATCACATGCTAGAGAGCTTCTTAAGAAACACTGGCGATCACACTTAACTGTCAGTGTACCAAGAATACGTGATTGCGCCTCAGGTTTTAACATGCCCTCCACTGTCACCGACAGAGATCTCGCTCATATGATATGCGTGCTTCGTTTGGCGCTACCCGACTGTGGAATTATCCTCTCGACGCGCGAGCCAGCTGAATTGAGAAACAAATTTCTACCACTGGGAATTACACAGATGAGCGCAGGTTCCGTGACATCACCAGGTGGATATTCAAACTCGAACGATACTGGAGAGCAGTTTCACTTAGAGGACAACCGTTCTCCCGACACAGTAGCATACATGCTTAAACAAGCAGGATATGATCCAATCTGGAAAGACTGGGAATATTGCAACCGAAAGGAAAATCGATGAATAACGTCAAGACTCAACTACAAAGTGCTAAAGCTGGAATCATCACGGATGAAATGAGATACGTTGCTATCTACGAACAGCTTGAACCAGAATTCGTACGCGATCAGATCGCCCGTGGGAAGATGATCATCCCTGTAAACATTAACCACAAACACGTTAAGCCTATAGGTATAGGCAGTGCTTGCAAGTGTAAGATCAATGCAAACATCGGAAACTCCCCTACCTCATCTGACCTCAGCTGTGAGATAGGCAAGCTAAAGCTCGCTGTGAAATACGGAGCTGATGCTGTGATGGATCTATCTACGGGAAATAAAATAGATGAAATACGCAGAGCTATTATAGAAAATAGTGAAGTACCGATCGGAACCGTCCCCATGTATGAAGCTGTGGAGCTCGTAGATCAGGTGGAAGATCTAACCGTAGATCAACTATTCGATGTGATCGAACGACACGCGATACAGGGTGTTGATTTCATAACAGTGCATTGTGGACTTCTCAGAAAGTATATTCCGCTTGCCGCAAAACGAACCACTGGAATCGTCAGCCGTGGAGGAGCGCTGACTGCAAGATGGATGCAGAAGAACGATCATGAGAACCCGCTCTATGTTTACTTCGATAGACTTCTTGAAATTTGCAGAGCTCACGATATGGCGCTCAGCCTTGGGGATGGACTACGCCCCGGGTCGCTTGCAGATGCCTCTGATGAAGCTCAGTTTGCTGAACTTGAAACACTCGGTGAACTCACAATGCGCTCACGCGAAGCGGGCGTGCAGGTGATGGTGGAAGGCCCAGGACACGTTCCATTTAATCAGATAGAGATGAATATAAAAAGGCAGATTGAGCTCTGTGATGGTGCCCCATTCTATGTGCTCGGTCCGTTGGTAACAGATATCGCTGCTGGCTACGACCACATCAATTCAGCTATAGGTGGAACTATGGCAGCATACTCGGGAGCTTCAATGCTCTGTTATGTTACACCTAAAGAACACTTGGGACTCCCTAATTCCGAGGATGTACGCGCAGGTGTTATTGCACATAAGATAGCAGCACATGCAGCAGATATAGCACTTGGAAAGCCCGGTGCAAGGGATCGCGATGACACCCTTTCCAGGGCACGCTATGCACTTGATTGGGAAAAACAATTCGAACTCATGCTCGATCCTGACCGTGCAAAGGAATATTTTCAGGAGGCTAGAATAGACGATGCGGATTCCACGACACACGACACAAAACGCGTTTGCTCCATGTGTGGACCAAAATTTTGTGCCATGAAGACATCGAAGGAATTGGATACTTAAGTAGGAAAAGAACACCCTACAAGCAGCTACAACATCCAATTGTCATGAGATGCCATTTTTGTCGCAAGATGATGGAGAACTACCAGGGACTGAGCCTGACAGCATACTCCCTTATAAACTAGCTAGTTAAGCTGTATTGTCGTATAATATACCATCCGCGGCTCATATAATCTGCCAATATTTGAACATGTATTGTACTGCCATAAAGTGCATATAGACGTACGATACCTGTTTGACTGATCCTTATTTTTTTTGTAATCCTCAGCACCTATGAAGATGGCACATTATACTAAGCAGGAACGCGCAATGATCCTCACAATGAGGATCCTGATGATTGCATTTTTCACAACGGCGATTCTTTTTGCGCTCCTTCCAAATTACACACTCAACTATATCTCAGATATTGGAAGAGTCATGTTCAGCTGGTACTCCCCAAACGTTCACACCGGACAGGTACATTTCTGGCTGATACCAACAGTATCGTTTCTACTTGCCCTTTCGTACCTATGCGCCGTTGTCCAAAAGGACCCCGCTCAGCACATCGAATACGTTCGTCTCATACTCATAACCACTTTTGCATCAGCTGTTGGATTTGCAGTTTATCTCTTTTCGGTAAGCTGGCAATTCTTCTATCTGGTCGGAGCAATCACCAACGCCCTGATATTCATCATCACCGTAGCACTATATTCAAGCGCTACCCGCAGTAGAAATAGATGGACCACGGCATGATGGATGATACAACAAAGGGCCAACTCAATGCTTACCTGATGCTCGTCAAGGCGGTCGTTCGTCAGTACAAGGGCAAACTTGATGAACTTAGAAAATTGACCAATGAGGATTGCGACGAATTTGGTCTGAGCGCCTCATTCATGGAGTGGACGAGACCATTCTTTCAATTCCTCTACCATCAATATTTTCGTGTTGATACTGTGGGCATCAAATCTATTCCCGCGAAATCTCCCGCCATTCTCGTAGGTAACCATTCCGGAACACTACCCTACGATGGAACGATGTCGCACATGGCTATTTTCAACGAACATCCAAAACAGAGACTACTTCGTTTTCTCGTAGATGATTTTGTGAATAACATCCCCCTGGTGGGTGGAGCGATTGAAAAAATGGGTGGTATCAGAGCTTCATTCGATAACGCCACGGAGCTCCTTCGAAAGGGGCATCTGGTGATGATCTTCCCTGAAGGAACGGATGGAATCGGCAAAACCTACGATGAGAAATATCAGCTCAGACCATTCGATCATGCTGGATTTGTAAGACTTGCAATCAAAATGCGTGTGCCGGTCATACCGGTATCGATAATAGGCGCCGAGGAGATACACCCGCTTATCTGGAAATCTAAAACTATGGCCGAAAAGTTAGGGGTACCGTACATCCCCTTTACACCGACCTTTCCATGGCTTGGTCCGCTGGGATTCATCCCTTTGCCAACGAAATGGAAGATAGTCTTTGGAAAACCTATCAGATATACAAAGTTCAAAACCTCTGATGCTAGGCGGAACAAGCTCGTTTCACAGGAGGCCGATAAGGTACGAGCAATAATTCAAAATACCTTGGATAGAGAATTGAAGAAGAGGAAGTCTATTTGGGAATAATCGACAATCTAGGATAAATAATTGCGATCGTCTTGTTCGGTACTTAATCATTTAAGAAACTGGAGGATAAAATGTTAAA
>JABGOS010000146.1 GCA_018645265.1 Deltaproteobacteria bacterium | reverse complement strand
ATCTCGTCGGTACATTTTGCCATAGTAGCAGTGATGACCGGCTTGAAGATCGCCGCACCAAACATCACCAGAATGAGCGATATAATTGCGAAGACCTTATACTGCAGCGCACCAAGCAGAGCATAGCCTAAGGCCATAAGTCCGAATGAGATGATAAGCGCCTTTCGAAATCCTATCTTATCCGCCCAAGCACCCATCAAGGCCGGTAAAAAATAGAGTATTGCGGCAAAGAGACCGACGATCCAACCGGTCTGAACATCGGTAAATCCGATGTTGCGGGTCAGGTAAAGCGTAAGGGCGATATACATCCCGTACCAACTGAAGCGCTCAAACAACTCCAGAACGTTTGATACCCACACAGCCTTTGGAAAACGCCACGTCATTTTCGCTTCACTCATATTACGCTCCTTTTGCAGTTAAATACCTTGGGCTGGATCACGCCTCCTTCATCTCTGAATAGTGCAAATATCACATTCCCAATACGCCAACAATATTAACTTCGCGTCTGTCATTTACCATCGGATTCCCCAGAGAGCCCATCGTATTTTTACCAATAAATACATGCCGTTACAAGACCATATCTATTTTTAAAAACTGAGCACCATAAAAGGTCGCTGCTAAATCAATTGCAAGATATGAGGAATAGGCTAAAAAACGATATCAACCTTTAACAAGAGACTACCCAAATCAATATGAAAATTAATTCCGAAGACATCTACAGACTGTTCGACAAAATATTCGATTACATACTGATCATCTCCGAAGATGTGAAGGTAATCCATATCAGTCCAACCTTTGCAAAACACTTCGATTGCACAGACACATCCTTGTTATCGGGTGTGGATCTAAAAACGTTAATGCCTGAAAATTCCTTCGCCCAATTCGATGATGCCAGGGAGGAACTTCTAAAGAAGGAGGGCTATACCCTGGTAGCATGGGAAGCGAACCTCGGAAAACCCTCCATCCCACTAAAGGCCACACACATCGACAGTAAGCATGGACATATCTTCATATTCCTTGGAAACCGCTTTCCTACACTTGGAGATCTTCGCTATGAAACCGACATCCAGCGGATAGAACGTGCGAAGGAACTTGCCTGCATCTATGCGATAGCTGAATGGATCGAAGCCTCAGCCTCAGTAGAGGATTTCTTCACAGAGCTACCACAACATATAGTCTCAGGAATGAAGCACCCTGAACATGCAAAAGCATACAGTGAATATATGGGGCAAAAATATGGCGTAGACTTGATAGGTGGAGATTTCATCAAATCAGATATTATGGTGGATAACGAAGCGAAGGGATTCATCAAGGTTGGGTACAACGATAGTGAGCTACAGACGCTCCCAGAAGAGAAAAAGATGCTGGATGAAATTACCAGGCATCTGACGATAGCGTTGGAACGAAAATATCTGAAAAAAAACATAGGCCTCAGATCGGATGAAATTGAACATCAGAAACGCCTGCTCGGCACCCTCAATACATCACTTGGCAATATCAACAAGAACTTCGAGGAAACCAGAGAGCTGTTTAATAATATCTTTGAGGCCATCCCCGATACCGTTGCGATCATCGATTGCGACCACAATATAGTGATGACCAATAAGAAGGAGTTCAGGAAAGGTGACAAATGTCATAAGTCATTCTTCGATTCAGATGAACCTTGTAAAAAATGCCGTCTGAAGAAGATATTCAAAGATAAAAGACCAAGCACCTTGGAGATTCAAAATGGAGATTCCTATTACTCCATCAACGCCATGCCGATATTCGATAAAGAGCACAAGGTTGATGGCATAATGGAGTTCCATCGTGACGTAACCGACAAGAGAAACTACCAGGAGCAGCTACAGCAGGCTGACAAGCTTGCATCCTTAGGTCAGCTGGTCAGCGGCATCGGCCATGAAATCAACAACCCCAATCAGTTCATAAGGGGAAATGTAAAGATCGTAAAACAATCCCTCGATGACATCCTTCCCATAATTGATGACTACTATAAGGATCATCCCGATTTAAAAATCGCCCGCCTGAAATACGATTTTTTCAGAGAACACATCATGACCCTTGTCGATGACATGTCAAATGGCAGTGAGAGAATTAAAAGAATCGTCGAAAGCCTAAAACGCTTCGCTAGAAAAGACGAGGGAGAGCTGATAGACAATGTCGACATAAACAATGTCATCAGGGAAAGCGTTAGACTTGTCCATAATCAGGTTCACAAGTACGCGGATACAACGCTGAACCTCGAGGAGAACATTTTACCCTTTTTGGGAAACATGCAAAAGATTGAGCAGGTTTTGATCAACCTAATAATAAATGCCAGCCAAGCGATGTTTAAGGACCAGCGCGGATTGATCGAGATATCTACAAACTTGAATAATGACCAGGTCGTCATCAAGGTCTCTGATAACGGAAAGGGCATGAATAAGAGAACTCAGGGTCAAATATTCGATCCATTCTTTACCACAAAGCGAACAACAGGCGGAACAGGCCTTGGCCTATCAATAGTCTATCGCATAATCGAAGAGCACGGCGGAACGATAGTAGTGAGTTCCGAAGCTGGCGAAGGCACAGAATTTACAATCAGTATTCCGGTCAACGATAACAATTCGGTAAAATGATTATGAAAAAAATCCTCCTCGTCGACGACGACATTGCAGTCACAAACCACCTGATGGTAGCTCTGATGCAGACTGAAGAATATGAACCGACCGTCTTGAACGACTCCAGGGAGGTGGCCGGCGTATTGGATAATGAGAAGTTCGACGTAATGCTTTTGGATATGGATATGCCATACCTAAACGGGCTCGATATAATTAAACACGTTTCCAAACATGAAATCGACGTACCGATAATAGTTTTAACCGGAGTTGCAGATGTTGACATGGCTGTAGAATCTTTAAAACTCGGCGTTTTTGATTATTTAACAAAACCCGTTGAGGATGTTCACCTACTGGGAATCATCGGCAAGGCGATAAAATCAAACGAAGTCAACACTTCCATAAATCAACTACCATCCGAGCTCAACAGGGACGATTTGGAACACAAAGAGGTTTTCGATGAATTAAGCTCCCAAGCACCATCTATGGTCAGGCTCTATCATGAAGCGGATAAAATGTCCGAAGGTGATATGAACATCTTCATATACGGAGAGATGGGCACTGGAAAAACCTCCATCGCAAAAGCTATCCACAAGGCTAGCAATAGAAGTGATAAACCTTTTTTTGCTATCGACATCGGCATTCATAAGCCCGACGAACTCGCAGCACTGCTATTTGGAACATCCTCCGAACACGGCGATGATATAACTGAAACTCGTGGCCTTTTAGAATCTGCAGATGGTTCAACGCTCTTCATAAACAATATAGACCTGCTCCCATCACCACTTCAGATACGTCTGGACAGGGTCATACATTCAAAGGAATTCTATAGAGAATCATCAGCCAAAATTCATAAACTCGATGTAAGAATAATAGCTGCGTCAGTCTACGATCTCTCCTGTGACTCTCACGCAACATCCTTCAGCAGAGATCTAATAAGCCATATAAAAGTTAACTCGCTTCGCATTCCGCCCCTACGGGAGCATAAGGAGGATATCCCCCGTCTGGCCCAAGAGATTCTAGTCATCGAATCAAAAAATATTGGCAAAAAAATCGAAGGATTCAAACCTAGATATATAGAACTCTTATTAAACTACGATTATCCGGGAAACACGCAGGAACTGCATGATGTTATAGTAACGAGCATCCACAACACCGATAAGTCGATGGTAGGAATAGATAGCTTGGCACACCACATGCGAGTCATTATGAAGTCAGGCGATAGAAAAGTTCCAAAAAATCGTTAGCTCACTTCTTTCTGGAACCAACCCTGAAGTTTGCAATCCCAACCTCAAGGACTTCCTGTTTATATTGTTCGACCTCCGTCATCGTTGGAGCTCTTGCTGCAGGTTTAGATGCAACATCAGCGACCACCAAGCTGCCTGACCCATCCCAACCCTTCCTCTCTCCAAAATTCCAATAGTAAGGCAGTTTATTGCCAAGCGATTTCTTAACCCCGCTGGCAAGGCCCTTGGAGATTTGTGAAAAGATGGCAGAGACTTCGACGCCTAAGTTACCTGCAATATTATTCAGCACGTGCCATTTCTTCACATTGTTAGGAGCCAAGATGGCGGGCTTGAATTCACTCACCTTACCCTCGAAATTAACCCTAGTTCCCTCGCTCTCCAAAGATGTGGAACACGGCACAGCGATATTCGCATGAAGTGCAGATTCCGTTTCAGCCCAATCAACTACAGCTAAAAAGTCCACCCCTGAAAACCAACTGGAGGTGCTATCATGACGCATCGGATCCTCTCCAATGAGCAATGCCCCCTTGATATTGTTCCCCTTGAGCATATCAAGAAGCTCCGTCCTTGATTTCGCCCCTGCAAACCCCTTTACAGGTTTACGTCCCATGACGTAGGCCGGATCAGCACCGGAGAGCTCCAAACCTGCGGCGTTCGAGGCTTGGTAGACCAGCATCAGATTGGCTTCTACCCCAACAGTTCTAAGAAGAATAACGAGATTCGCAAAAACGGCTAGATCGTCATGAGAACTGTCGCGGGTTCTATCAACGCAATGAAGTATAGACACCCTCTTCGATCCCTTGATGATATTTACAGCCTTTTCAATCTTCGATCCTTCCTCCCCAGTCAACTTCGAGATAGATGAAAGGGAGTAATCATATTCATCAGCGAGATAATCCTTCCCGCCAGCGATCTTCTCAACCTCTTTGCGATTCAGAATGCCATCGTCGATAAGCTTCTGGATGATACCGTTCCACAGCAGCGAAGCCTTCCCCCTAAATGGAGAAAGTTTTAATGACGCCATAAGATCCAACGGGTTTTCACTGGAATTCGAAAGCAACAGCTTAGCGCCGCGTTCCTTGACAGCGTTCACTACCTCAATACCTAGCACCAACTGATCGTTTTGAAGATCGGTATTGTTGCATATAATGAGATCAGCATTACGAATCGCATCCCTATCAGCGGTAGATGCGGTAAATCCGAAGCTCTTATCCAACACTCCGCTCGGTACGCCAGTTGCCAACATTTCAAGTGAAGCAATATTGTTCGTGCCAAGACCGTCGCGTGCGATTTTTGAGGCTATGTACATCTCCTCACAACTTGAATCACTTGAAATGAACACTGCAACGGACTCCGGTCCATGTTTATCAGCAACAGCCTTTAAGCCCTTAGCTATACCCTCATAAGCTTCCTGATACTTGATACTCTCATGATTCAGATTATCCCTCTTGCTGGGATTAACGAGACGCCTGTTGTTGATAAAGAGTTCATTGCTAAACCTGCCTCTAAAACAGAGATAATCTCCAGACCCCTCACCAGATTCGATGAAGTAGTTATCACCGCCAAAGCTCTTGACCCTCGTTTTGCATCCTACGGAACAAATTCCACAGTGCGTCTCGGAGGTCTCCGTCTGAATGCATGCCCTACCTGGAAATGGATACTTGATGGTAAGGGCACCAACAGGACATGTATCAACACAATTACCGCACGCGACACAGCTTGTATCAACGAGTGGATCGTTCATCGCAGGACGCATCTCCGTCATAAAACCACGGTTCACTAGACCCAGCGCACCAATCGGAAGAATCATCTCACAGGTCCTGACACATCTTCCACAGAGTATGCATTTATTGGGATCGTAAACTATGTAAGGATGGCGATCGTCAATTTTAAATTTCCTGACGTCACCTTTAAAGCGTTCCATATCCACCTTGTACTGCTCTGCATATTTGCGGAGATTACACCAATCGAATGAGACGCAACCACATGTCAGACATCTGCCAGCTTCGTACGAAACATCCTCAAACTCATAACCGGTAGCCACTTCATCAAAATTACCAGACCTATCCTCAACATCTATCTGATTCATCGCCCTCCTGGGGCCTTCCTTTACCTCACCCAGCTCGGTCTGCCCTGGCTTCACCCAAAACTCCTTCATAACAGCGAAGGGATCCGGCTCACATTTTTCGCCTGATATATATTCATGGATAGCCATCGCGGCCTTTCGGCCATCGCGTATCGCGTCAATCACAACGGTCGGTCCATCGTCAGCAACATCACCGCCAGCAAAGAGACCTTCTATATTCGTTTTCATGCTCTTCTGGTCGATCTCGATAGTTTTCCACTTCGTCAAGCCTAAGCCATTAGCATCACTACCCTCAAGCATGTCATCTAGAACGGGGGTCTGACCTATTGCGCTCACCGCAAGATCACATGGAAGATCAAACTCAGAACCCTCGAGAGGTTTTGGACTTCTTCTGCCGGATGCATCCGGCTCACCGAGCTTCATACGGATGCACTTCATCGCTTTAAGTTTATTTCCCTCTTTGACTATGCCGACAGGAGCGACGAGCTCCATAATCTCAATGCCCTCATCAAGGCAATCTTCAATCTCGTGTTTATCAGCAGGCATTTCATTTTTTGTACGGCGATAGAGTATGATAACCTTATCAGCTCCTAGCCTCCACGATGATCTGGCTACATCCATCGCCGTGTTGCCACCTCCTACAACGACGATAGTTCCGGAAACCGGTTCACGGCTTTCCGATCTCTCAAGCAGAAAATCTACACCTGTCACCACGCCATCAGTATCGAACTCACCCTCAACGCGCATAGCCTTGCCACCCATAGCCCCTGCGGCGACAAAGACAGCATCGTTATCGTGCATCAAGTTGTCGAGCTTCAAGTCGCGTCCAACCTTCATTCCGCAATGAACCTTAACTCCAGTACGAACGATATAATCTATATCCCTATCCAAGTCCTCATCGGGAAGACGATAGGCGGGAATGCCATATCTCAACATACCACCAAGCTCAGACAGGGCTTCATAGATAGTCGTCTCATAACCCTTCTTGCGCAAAAACCATGCAGCCGTAAGTCCCGCTGGCCCACCACCGACTATTCCGACCTTTTTGCCACTCAGTTTGTCGGATGGAGCTTCGCCCTTATAAATCTCAGGCATGTCAGAGAGATACCTCTTCACATCATTGATATTGATAGACTCGTCGACATCCGCCCTTCTACAGGCAACCTCACACTTTCTGACGCAAACGCGACCGCACGCTGCTGGAAAAGGATTTCTCTCCCTGATAAGATCAGCAGCCTTTTTATATTCACCCATCGATGCCAGGGCGACATATCCCTGAATATCCACTCCTGCTGGACAGCCTACACTGCATGGCGATACACAATCGGCGTAGTGATTTGAAAGTAGAAGCTCCAATGCGACGCGCCTCGAATCGATGACTTTATCACTATTGGTCTTAATCTTCATACCATCCGCTACGACGGTAGCACATGATGGAACAAGGTTCGCCCTGCCCTCGAGCTCGACTACACATACGAAACAGGATCCGTATGGTTTCAGCTCGGGCGAATGGCAGAGCGTTGGAATTTCATCCAACCCCTGATCCTGCACCACCTGCAGTATCGTCTGACCAGCCTCAGCTTCTATGTTCTGTCCGTTGACTTCAATTTTCACGCTCTTCATTTTTAATCCTTATAGATAGCATCAAAATTACATGAGGAGATACACTTTCCGCATTTCACGCATTTATCATGATCGATCACATGCGGCTTCTTTACCTCACCAGAAATAGCTTCGACGGGACATACTTTTGCACACAGCGTACATCCGGTACATTTCTCAGCATCGATGTTGTAGGTGACGAGAAAGGAGCAACTCTTCGCAGGACACCTGCTCTCGTTGATATGTGCCTCATACTCATTACCATAATAGTTCATAGTTGTGAGAACCGGATTCGGAGCAGTCTGTCCGAGGCCACATAAACTCGCCTGCTTAATTTGAACCGCCAGATATTGAAGCTTTTCAATATCCTCAGGTTTGCCTTCACCCATCGTAATGCGTTCCAACACCTCGAGCATCCTCTTTGTACCTATTCTACAGAATGTACATTTTCCGCATGATTCGTTCTGCGTAAAATCAAGGAAGAAACGAGCGATGTCGACCATACAGGTGGAGTTATCCAGGATAACCATTCCACCCGAGCCCATAATGGCTCCGGTCTTTGGGATATTCTCGAAGTCGACAGGGGTGCTCTTCTGATCGGCAGGAATACAACCGCCCGATGGCCCACCCATCTGAACAGCCTTGAAAGTACCACCATCCTTTATTCCACCACCTATTTTGAACACCAACTCATCGATCGATGTCCCCATAGGCACCTCAACCAGCCCGCCCTTCACAACCTTTCCGGTGAGTGCAAAGACCTTTGTACCCGGAGATTTCTCCGTTCCATATTTTCTATAAGCATCAGCACCGTTCATCAAAATCCACGGCACGTTTGCGAATGTCTCAACATTGTTATTGTTCGTCGGATGCTGCCAAAGTCCCTTCTCAGCAGGAAATGGAGGCCTGATCCTAGGCATGCCGCGCTCACCCTCTATGGAGGCAAAGAGAGCTGTCTCTTCACCACAGACGAAGGCACCTGCGCCACGCTTGATCTTTATATCGAAATTAAAACCGCTATCGAAAATATTCTTTCCGAGGTAACCCTTATTTCTAGCAGCGTCGATGGCAATCTCGAGCCGCTTAATCGCGAGAGGATACTCAGCCCTACAATAGATATAACCGAAAGTCGCATCGATCGCCTTGCCACAGATAATCATACCTTCAATCACTGCATGCGGATCACCCTCGAGAACGGAACGATCCATAAAGGCACCGGGGTCACCTTCATCAGCATTACATACAACAAACTTCTTATCGCTTTCATAATTTGCGGCAAAAGACCATTTGAGACCGGTGGGAAAACCAGCTCCTCCACGACCTCGAAGACCTGAAGCTTTGATGACCTCTACAACCTCTTTTGGAGAGATCTCACATAGCGCCTTCTTGGTAGCGCTATACCCACCCTGTTTTTCATACTCCTCAATGGATTCAGGGTTTATCACGCCACAGTTTCTGAGCACTATGCGATCCTGCTGCGAAAGAAATGCCGACTCATCTCCGCTCTTA
Organism: Deltaproteobacteria bacterium; assembly: GCA_018645265.1. Classification (GTDB taxonomy): domain Bacteria; phylum UBA10199; class UBA10199; order 2-02-FULL-44-16; family JAAZCA01; genus JABGOS01. The sequence goes on along the minus strand of JABGOS010000146.1, from coordinate 641 downwards.
TTTCCAGATGCGTCCTCCCTATAGACGAGATAATCGTCAACGACCTTTCCACCATTTACATGTTTTTCAAGAATCTCACTGACTGCCTTGGGATTCATATCGCCATATATGGTGCGACAATCCTTTTCACGAACCTCCACAAGTGGCTCTCTGAAACACATACCAATGCAACCAGTGTATGAAAGTTCAGCATTGAACTCCCCCTTGGCAAGGAGCTTTTCGATTTCGCTGTATACATCGCGAGCCCCCGCCGAAAGTCCACATGTGCTCATTCCAACTATTATCTTAAGCATTTAAAAACTCCATTTGATGACTGAAAGTTTTATCGGAGAAAGGTGCAATCGCTCCGCCTTGTTCAACTCTCCTTAGCAGATTTTTTTCCATCCTCACGTCTGATCTTGCGAATAATCTTGCGTGCCTCAGCCGGACTCAAATTGCCATATGTCTCGTCATCGACCATCATGGCAGGCGCCAGCGAGCAACATCCAAGACAGGCTACCGTAAAGAGCGTAAAGAGGCCATCCTCCGTAGTACCACCCTCCTCCACGGAAAGCTCATCCCTGAGGGCATCGAAAAGCAGCGGCGCTCCGGCGACATGGCATGCCGTTCCACAGCAAAGCCTTACCTGATGCCTTCCCATT
>JABGOS010000058.1 GCA_018645265.1 Deltaproteobacteria bacterium | reverse complement strand
CCGATCTCGGGCTGGATGATGACATCCTCGCTTCTATAAAGAGGATCGGCTTTGTAAATCCTACTCCAATTCAGTCATCCGTCATTCCTCCTGCATTGGAGGGAAAGGATCTGTTAGGGCTAGCTCAAACCGGATCGGGAAAAACCGCTGCATTCGTGATTCCACTCGCTTCCCGACTCCAACACGGCAAAGGCATACGCGGCCTTATAATCTGTCCTACTCGCGAAATTGCCATGCAGACAGTAGCTTTCATAAAGATACTGGGTAAATCGCATTCGCTCAGCTGTGCATGTATCATCGGCGGCATGAACATGAGGCAACAGGTTAGTGAGCTGAAGGATAAACCAGACATCATCGTTGCAACCCCTGGTCGACTCCTCGACCATATGGAGCGCAAAAATGTGCGCCTCGACAATATTAAAGAGCTCGTGCTCGATGAGGCCGATCACATGCTGGACCTGGGCTTCATGCCACAGCTTCGCAGCATCATAAAGAAGGTGCCGAAGGATCGTCACACGATGATGTTCTCAGCAACTATGCCATCCCAGATTGAACGTCTTGCAGGAAACTACCTCAACGATCCTGTACGCATCGACATCATACCGGATGGACGCGCAGCAGAAGGTATTGAACATCGTCTATACCTTGTCGATGAGAGCGATAAGAAGAAGTGTATGCTCGCACTCATCAACCAGGAGTTAGGTTCGACACTCGTCTTCACCCGTCGCAAGGTCGATGCCGAATGGCTGTGTCGAGTATTGGAAAAGGAAGGACATCCAGTTACGAACATTCACTCCGACCGCACCCAGCAGCAACGGACAAAAGCTTTGAAGAGTTTTCGCGCCGGGCAACATCGCATACTCGTAGCTACAGATATTGCGTCACGCGGTATCGACATTCCCGGCATCGAGCATATCATCAACTTCGATATTCCACAGACGGTGGATGAATACATTCATCGCGCGGGTCGAACTGCACGCATGGACGCACTTGGAGTCGTATCCACCCTTGCATCTTGGATTGAGAAGGAAATGATCGAAAAAATTGAAAAGGTACTTGAAAAGAAAATCCCTCGCTGCGCCGCCCCTGGCGTTGAAGCATATGTAGAAAACAAACCCAAGCCGGCAGGCAAACGGAGACGACCCAGCAGGTGGTAGACAGTCATCCCCACTCCCAGTCTGGATGTGCACAATATCATTTTTAAAGATAGTCCGATGGAATTAATGCGGCACCATGCCAGTTGTTACCGAGAATATAATTAGGGTGATAAGCGACACCAACACTACACAGTTAATAATTAAGCTAGGATAATATAATATTCTGCATTTGGAAACGTCCGTTCTACTCCTCCATAATCTCCATGCCTTTATGTTCCCTATTACACCTGATACGAACGCTATGAAATATGATAGAAGAATTAAGACGCCATAAGCCTTATCATTGACTGATACGAGGGCGGGATAGAAAGATATAAGCAGCCCAAAGAGCAGACTTACCATTGATAATACTCCTACAGCAAAGGATATCCACACTCTCTTCATAATTCAAAACCTATTTATGAATGACATTTCTCAATATTTAGAATTTCAAGTCTATATTATGACAGTTGTAACTTTGAACCAAACAAAAAACGCCGGTGCCCCATATAGGGATACCGGCGTTAATTATTTCTTATAAAAAATCTACTCAGCTTTTTCTGCTGCTGGCTTTGCTTCTTCAGCTGGCTTCGCTACTTCTGCCGCTGCTGGGGCCGCTTCCTGAACTACAGCTGCAGCTTCTTCTTCAACTACTACGGCATCATCAGCTTTCTTCTCACAACCGAAAAAGATCACTGACAGACCGAGCACCATAACCGCTACTAATAATTTTTTCATCTCAACTCCCCTCCCCTTGAATGGTGTAAAATAATATACCGATTTAGTGACAGACATATACAGGCCTTCTCTTGACGGTGCAAGCGAAAATGCCTTTTTAGGCCTTTATGAGCTCTTTGAGTCGATCGGGCGCCAGGGGATTCGCCTCCAGCTCACCCCTGCAGGTATACCAACACTTTGTACATGAAACCCTTTTGAGCCTTTCCCGACTGTATTCCGTATAATGGCAAAGACGTGGCAGCTCGGAACACTGCTGAATATAGCCATCTGGCGTCACCTGCACCCATCTGCTACCTGCCATACAGTTTGGAATTCCGCCGTCGCGAAAGTAGTCCTTAAGTCTGGTCAGATAATAGTTGGAATTCTTTATATTACCCAGCTTGCCTTTCAATTTCATAATCTCATCGACGACGCCTATCAACTTCGCGTACCGCGTCTGTTGGATCATCTGCGATTCATCATTCCCCTTGAGATCACAGTAAGCTGAAAAGGAGACATCGATCCCCCACTCCTTAGCCTTATAAGCTATAGGTATAATCTCCTCCAAATTGGATTCCATAATCACAGTGTTCAATGATAGCCTGTATCCGTCCGATGCAAGCGCTGGCACTACCTCGGAGATATGATCGTACAACCCCTCCACCACGCGCGCCTTATCATGCTTATCGCTCAGATAATCCAGCGAGACGCTGATCTGATCCATACCGGCATCGACCATACGCTTCGCTGACTCTGCGTTTAGGAGTGCGCCATTTGTAATGATCGATAGATAATGACAGTAAGGCCTCACACCGCGAATCAGGTCATCGTAGTTCTTTCTGAGAAGCGGTTCACCTCCAGAGATGGAAAGAACAACTGGACGAAACATCTTTACGATAGGGCCGTAATCATTCAGCTCCCCGCTCGAGTCAACCTGCCAGCATGTACAGAAGGAACAGCTGGCATTGCATTTCTTCGTAAATTCGAGATTTACGAGCTGAGGCATACGCCGTAGCTTACTTTTAAAATAGTAATAAAGACCCCGCCAGGGTGATGGAGATTTCTGTTTCATAAGACCTTCCAACCTCTTGATTTAAGGGGAGTTTTGCTAACACAGGCCCTATTCGGCGTCAACACATTTAATGTTGAATCTTCTTTACAATCTGGGGTATTTTCTGATAGAAATCCGCTATTTAGCGGACCTTAACACAACCGGGTGACAATCATATAATGAGAACAGAAGCAATATTATACGTCCCTTCGGACACCCCCGAGGCGATGACGATGGCGACTCGCAAGGTCGCGGGCGTCCCCATGATCGTCAGAGGAGTGATGACGCTTGCCGGGGCCGGCATTGAAAAATGCGTCCTTCTCGTAGCAAAGACACAACGACCGGAGATCGAGCGCTTTTTAACCAAGTATAAAGAGAAGGATCTTCCACAGATTACAATAATTCAATACGAAGAACCTTACGGCGTAGGCCCGGATATCATCACCAAGGTAGGCAGAAAGATCGGCGATCGTTGCCTCATGATAAACGCGAACCTGATTTTCGAAAAGGAACTCGTCGAGGATATCAGAAATCATCGCATGGATAATGGCGACATGATAATATGCCGGGAAGGTGCACACCCTCTTCCTGTATATGATATCTCAAAATACGTCTGGATGACTTTGGAAGCATTCACGACACTCCGTCCAAGATCAATTGAGAGCTGCCTTCGTCATATGATCGAAGCTTCCAGAACTTCAGTCGTACAGAAGCGGACCGCTTTAAATACGTTCCTAGTAACTCATGACAGAGATAGGGCAGTAGCTGAAAAATCTCTTGCAGAAGCAATCCGTCATCGAATAGGTGGGCCGATAGCAAAATTTATCAACAAACGCATTTCCCTTCCGATCAGTCTCATCCTGTCAAAACTCTGGATCAGCCCTAATACGATTACAGCAGTCAATATCGTAATCGGCGTATTCTCAGGGGTGTTTGTGGCGGATGGACACAGATATGAAGTTATCCTCTTTGGCGCCATCCTCTTTCAGATAGCATCAATCGTGGATGGATGTGACGGCGAGGTGGCAAAATTTACATTCAGGTGTTCAAAGTTTGGTCAGTACGCGGACACACTGTGTGACAACCTCTCACTCGCAAGTTTTCTCATCGGCATAATAGCAGGTTACTGGAGAAACACACATTCAGCGACTGCATTTATAGTCGGTGGTATTCTAGTCTTCACCGCACTCATAACCTTCTTCTGGATGATCAGATACCTCAAAAAACATACGGAATCTGCAAGCCTCGTCACCTTCGACACACAATATCTACAGAAATTGGAGAAGCAGCCATCGTGGTTGTTAACTTTCATAAAATACGGTAAGTACACCCTTAAGAAGGATGTCTTCTCCTTCATGTTTTTGATGTTCGCGATATTTGGAGTTCTCTACTCCTGGCTATTTATAGCGGCTATAGGAACTACAACTGCCGCTATCATTTTAACTTACCTGAATGTTCAGGAGATGCTTGCATCATCACGTAAGAAAAAAGTTATGCGGAGTGATCTGCAGTCGGAGGGTCAATCAATATGAGCACCTTGAAAAATGGAAAAGCAATCATCTTCGATTTCGACGGTACGATCGTCGATTCGATGGAGGCATTTGCGGATATAGCATCAGAGGTTATACCTAAGCACTATGGAACATCTAAGGAAGAAGCAAGGAAGCTATATATCAAAACATCAGGCCTTCCATTCTTCCAGCAACTCGAACAGATATTTCCAGATCATCCAGCGAACGCCACAGCTGCCGAAGAATATGAAAATACAAAGAAGAAGGATTATCTCGACAAACCAGCCTTCGATGACGTGCTCTCTGCAATTGAAGAACTGAAGAAGCATGGAATCAAGACCATCGTATCATCCAACAATTTCCAGGAGCTCGTTGACACGCACGTCGACAAGATAGGCGTTCAGTTTGATATGGTCCTGGGTTTTAAGGAGAACTTCGCCAAGGGTGAGGATCACTTTGCACATATTGAAGATGCTCTAAAAATCCGCAGGGATGAAATGATCTTCGTGGGCGATTCCATCAAAGATGGAGAACGCGCAAAGACCTCAGGTATAAGTTTTATCGGCCGCGAGGGAACCTTCGATGCATCAGACTTTAAAAGGGAATTTCCTGAAGTTACAACCATCTCAACACTTTCAGAACTTAAAAATATCATAACGGGTGATTAAATATGCAAGCTATTATATTAGCAGCAGGAATGGGTAACAGGCTGGGCGAACTCACCATAGATCGCCCCAAGGGAATGGTGTGTATCAACGAGCATGAGCTGATACGTTATGTTCTAAGCTATATGGAACATCCAGATATCGACGACATAACGGTTGTCACCGGCTTTGAAAGAGACATAATTGAAGATTTCATCAAGGAAAACTATCCGGATGTGAATTTGGTATGCAATATGGATTACGAGGCGGGCAACATCATGTCGCTCGCTGCTGCAATGCCGCACATCACGGACGATTTTCTTCTAATGAATGCCGATCATATATACCCGCTGAAAATGCTACGCCATATCCTGAAAAACATGAACGGCATAACAGCTATATGTGATTTCGATCGTGAGCTCAGCGATGATGATATGAAGGTCAAACTGAACGATGAAGGTGCTCTGCTCCGAATTGACAAGAAGCTTCAGGATTATGATTGCGGATACATAGGGATGACTATGTGCACCAGGGATCATCTCAATATCTATCGTGAAGCCTTTGATTCAGTTTTAAGGGATATTGGAGATAATGCTTGTGTTGAGAACATACTCGGCTGGCTGGGTGATCATTCAACTGAGGTTAATATCTGCGATGCCTCCGGCATGCCATGGCTTGAAGTAGACACACCTGAAGACCTCGAGCATGCCGAAAGGACGCTTCGCGAGAATATGGATTTTCTATCATGACCAAGAAATTTACAAAACACATACGATATCTATTCCTTGCCATCGGAGCCGTGTTCTTTGCTCTCCTCATTCGAAAGATTGGAATTGAGACTGTTCTATCCAACATGCGACTCATCGGATGGTGGTTCGTAGCTGTCCTGAGCATCAGCGGAACATGGTATATGTTCTATACCTTTGGATGGATGCAGTTTTTGCACCGTCTGAGCGATGGTATAAGATTCTGGGATCTTTTTCGCATTAAGATCACGGGTGAAGCTGTAAATACGCTTACACCGATTAACTTCATCGGTGGGGATCCAATGAGGATCTACCTCTTGAAGAAAAACTTTCCGGTATCAGAGGGGGCCGCTTCAGTGGTGGTGGACCGCACCTTGCACAGTATTGCAACCCTCCTAGTTATTATGATCGGCATCATCGTATCATTCCTAACCTTTGATAACCTTCCGGCGAACATAAAGTATGGCGTTCCCATTGCTCTGATCGTCTCGCTAGCCTTCATGATCTTTATCCTGATTCACCAGCGACGAGGTTTCTTCGGCCTGATGATAAATATTTGCAAGCGTCTGCGCATCAAACGTGAATTCTCTGAAAAGACAGTCAACAAATTCATGCAACTCGACGCACATATCGTCGAATTTTACGAGATGAACCATAAAGGTTTTATCATCGCCCTTTGCAGTCATATATTTGGAAGGCTCTTGGGAATTGCGGAGATATATATAATTGGAACGGTGGTATCCTCGGAGTTCACCTTCTTTACTGCACTTGTCCTAGCTGCCCTAGCACCGATGGTAAATGCGGTTTTTGCATTCATACCTGGCGCCCTTGGAATCCTTGAGGGAGCATACAGCGGCGTTCTTTATCTCATGCACATGGACCCTGCTACTGGGATCACCATACAGATTGCTAAAAGGCTTCGTGCAATATTCTGGATTCTCCTGGGACTTTATTTCCTCGGCGCCCATGATCGTAAAAAAGTTTGGGAGGAAGAGGCGCTTATCGAACAGGTTTAAAACAGTGATCAGTGAACAGTGAACAGTGAACAGTTTAAATTCACTGTTCACCGATCACCGATCACTGATCACCGATCATGACTGAACTACTCAGGCGTTGGAAGACTGAAGATAAGGCAGCTATGGCAGATGTATGCCATCGTCTCTATGATCGTGGCTATCTCGTAGCTACAAGTGGAAATGTTTCAATCAGGACAGACGAAGGCTTTCTCATCACTCCCGCAATGACCAGAAAAGATCTAGTAAAGCCAGATTCGATAGTGCCATGTGATTCAGCAGGAAATACGCTCGATCCATCAAAGAGACCATCATCAGAAATAGCCATGCACCGCGAAGTATATGCGCTGCGCGATGATATCGGTGCCGCAATACATGCACATCCGCACTACTGCCTCGCTTGTTCCTTGACTGAGATACCGCTGACCGAGATGCTACTTCCCGAACTTGCAATATACATTGGACCGGTGCCTTTGGTACCGTACGCAACCCCCGGCACAGATGAAATGGCGGAGGTATTAGTGCCGGTTTTACCGAAACACAACGCCTTCCTACTGAATAGACATGGGGTGCTAGTTCTGGGGCAAGATCTGCAGGATGCGTACAACAGATTGGAGCACCTTGAACACATGGCCAGAGTCGCCTATCTAGTCAGCTCCACGAGCGGGATCGAGCCTCTTACAAAGAATGAGCTTAGAAAACTCACTAAGCAGGCCCGGACCCTAGGCCAACATATTTCTGAAACACTTTTGGATTTTCTGGAGTAGATGCAATCATGGGCCTTATCCTAAAACTGTTTCTTAAGATCTATAATGTTGGAATCATCATGTTGCTCAACATTGTGATGCTTTTTAATAACATCTGGAATCCAAAGAAATGGACCACACCCAAGCTTCCACGCAAAAAAGTGTCGGACACCTAATCCAATAAAAAAGACCGGCTAATTAGCCGGTCTTTTACATATAATCTCTCCCTCACGCCTCTTAAGCTTCTTCTTTATCGAATAATTCTTTATAGTAGGAATCAATTTCCGAAACTTCGACGATGCTATCTGTAATCTCATCAACCATTTCGGCATCTGCACATCCGAAATCTTCCTTTACGACATCCCATACTTTTTTTCTAACCTTACTTTTAAACCTTTCCCTCTTAACATGCGGCCAGCCCATCTTCACCAAGGCTTCCAAATCCGCACGATCGCCAGCAGCCCTTCGAACGAGTGCCTCATGGGCGAGATCGACGAGTTTGGTATCCTTGCGCCTTTTCCGTTCCTGCTTGGCACCCTGTTCTACCACTTCCGCCCTGCTATTCGGGAAAATCTTACTTATGAACTTGCTGATTGTCATCTTTCCTAACCCCTTTTTTGTCCTTAGCTATGTTGTCTGCCCTTTCACCTTCTTATCGCATCTGCGGAAAAAAAGTTGCGTATTATTTTAATATATCTAAACGAATACGAAACATAATTACCCCCATAAAATACTGCTATCTGATTGAATTATAAGGGGATTAGTACGATTAATATTTTTCAGTGAAGTCTATATGGGCTGCCAACTGTTTCTAATACGTGCTTAACTTGGAAAGAGAAATTCGACTAAATCTTCGTCCGATACATCGTGGTCCATGACCATACTGTGGATTCCATTAATATCATGCCCTTCTTCGATTCTCATCGCCATGTTGTATGCAGCAAGCATACAGGAAATACTTTCGATCAAAGCTACGCTCTCCTGAACCATTCGATTACGTCCTATGAGGAACGTAGGTTCCCCAGTATCGGGATGCAATTCTTCAGCGAATGGCCATGATCCGTCATGTTTTGCGCGATAACGATACCCAAATTCACTTTGAACAGATGGTGGATCATTTGGGTAGTAGGAAGCTCCAATGAGACAGTTTACATCGCACGATGGAAATAGTGTCTTTAGCGCTGACGCAATAAGAAATAACGTCTTTCCACTACCCCACGTATCATATACTAACACATCACCAGCTATACTCACCCCGGACTGTTCCAGCTGCCAAGCAACATGGTCAACAAACATTGTGAAGTCATGACCGCTACCCGACATCTCATCAAAATACCTACTCGTTATTTCAGCCATCCTGACATCATCAGGGGCATTAGTGCCCATAACTCTAAATACTTTACTCAAAGATGTCTCTGATTTTTTCCATAGACGTTCTCTAAATTCCCAAGTTTGTCTCTGAGCTGAAGTACGTGCTGGAGAGGGTGTTATCCCAGGCCAATGTATACCAACAGGTTTACCAATAATTTTATGTCGCAAATAATAATTAGGCATCGCTAAAGTCAGACCATCGCGCATCACCCCTACAACTGTTGAGTCACTATAATCTCTACCAACTTTAAAAAGAGCTAATCCTGTACTGACTAACATTACCTCAGTAGCACGCTCCAATAGCTTCAATTCATTCTCTTTCATATGTTTGCGAACCGTTCCACGCTGAGACCCCATTTTTTTTAAATATGGAAAAGTAGACCAAGCCGTTGCCTCCATAACATCGCAACACTCCGCACGAGTAAGAATCCGATTTATTCCCCCCGCAACCTGTGGGAATAAATGACGTCCCGGCATCCAAGTTAAGGATGAAATATCGGCAACCGAATGTCTTCCTGGAGTATTCGTAAACTGATTGATAAAATGACCAACAAGGGGGCCCGTAGCAGAAGTTAGAGCGACACCTATGGTAGGTGGATTTGTACCTGTTCTAATTACCATTTAGCGTTCCATTAGCTATTATCTTATTCTCAGATATCTCTTCGGCAAATCGCTTGAGATGTTTCCCGCTTTTTTGATCAAATTTCAGATGATGCTGAATTAGGCATACAAGGTAATACTACCTATAATATCATATTGTTAGGCAATATTGTTAAATTGAGTAGTTACCACCAGATATAATGATACCAACCTTCTTATT
>JABGOS010000144.1 GCA_018645265.1 Deltaproteobacteria bacterium | reverse complement strand
AGGGTGTCATGAAGAGGCATAATAAACACGGTGGACCAGCAACTCACGGTTCAGGTTTTCATCGCAGCCCTGGTTCTATTGGAATGAGAACATTCCCCAGGCGCGTTTTTAAGAACATGAAACTGCCGGGCCATATGGGTGATGAGGTTGTTACAATAAAGAACCTCGAGGTCGCCGGCGTAAGATTGGAAGATAACGTTATACTGATTCGCGGTGCTATCCCTGGTTCAAGGGAAGGACTCGTGGAAGTCGTTTTGAAAACTGAGTCATTGGAGAGTCGTCCAGAGCTTAAGAAAATCTCTGAAAAAGCTCAGGAGCCTAAGGCAGAGAAGCAGCAGACCTCTGATGATGTGACACCGGAACAGACGACAGAGGAAGTTACAATTGAGACAAAGGAAGAACCAAAGGAGTAAGACGTGAAAGCTAAAGTAATAAATATAGATAAAAAGGCAGCTGGCGACGTCGATCTTTCGGATGAGGTTTTTTCAGCCAGGGTTAACGAAACTCTCATTTATGAAGCTACGAAGATGCAGAGGGCTAACAAGCGCAAAGGCTGTGCATCTTGTAAAAATCGTTCGCAGGTGCATGGTACGACAGCTAAGATGTACAAACAAAAGGGGCTTGGGCGCGCTAGGCATGGTGCTAAAACAGCGCCTATATTTGTTGGTGGTGGTAAGGCGTTTGGTCCTAGTCCGCGTGATTATAGCTATCGCATGCCGAAGAAGGCAAGGCGTGGCGCGGTTAGAGCTGCTCTCTCACAGAAGCAGAACGAAGGTAAACTTTTGATTCTCGATGATTTCCCGATGAAGGCGATCAAGACCAAGGATGCAGTGGGTGCTCTAAGAGGTATTGGAGTAAATTCCGGTCTGCTCGTAGTAGAAGGAAGAAGTGAGAATCTCGAGAAGTCTGTGAGAAATATCAACGGCATTAAGCTTGTTAGAAGTGAAGGCATTAACGTCTATGACATTATGAGATATGAACATACAATTATATTGAAGGATGCTCTTGCTAAGGTCCAGGAGGTCTTGAAGCCGTGAAAACGACTGACGTTGTAAAAAAACCTCTTATCACTGAAAAGGGTTCGTTGGCTCAACAGATGAGCAATCAATACTGCTTTGCTGTAGATAAGAGGGCGACAAAATATGATGTTAAGAATGCAATTCAGGAGCTCTTCAAGGTGAAGGTTGAAGCTATCAGAACTATGAGGGTTCCTGGAAAGTATAAACGCGTAGGAAAGAATGTAGGCAAGACCCCTGATTGGAAGAAGGCGATCGTAACTTTGGTTGAAGGCGATAGAATCGATTTCCTTGAAGGTGCGTAATTATCATTTAATTTGATTTTACACCCGCCTAGAGGGGTATTAGCGAGGTTTTACTATGGCAAATAAGAATTACAAACCGACAACAGCAGGCCGTCGTGGAATGAGTGTTAACGATTTTTCCGGGATAACCAGGCATCGTCCGGAAAAGGGTCTTGTACAATCGTTGGCAAAAACTGGCGGTAGAAACTCAAACGGCAGAATTACGATGAGGCATCGCGGTGGTGGTGCCAAAAAGAAGTATCGTATTATCGATTTTAGAAGGGATAAAGTAGGTATTCCGGCTAAGGTCGAGACAATCGAATACGATCCTAATCGTTCAGCCAGGATTGCACTCCTATCCTATGTGGATGGTGAAAAGAGATATATCTTGGCTCCCGTTGGTCTTATAGTAGGTCAGAAGGTGATGTCCTCGGATACTGCTGAGATCTCCCCTGGCAATGCAATGCCGTTGAAGAACGTTCCGCTAGGTACAGGAGTTCATAATATTGAGCTTCGTCCTGGAGCCGGAGGAAAAATCGTAAGAAGTGCAGGGTCCGTTGCTCAGCTTATGGCACGTGAAGGAACTTACTGCCAGTTGAAGCTGCCGTCGGGTGAAGTCAGGATGATTCATAAGGACTGCATCGCAACGATTGGTCAGGTCGGCAATGTCGATAATGGTAAAGTTGATCTAGGTAAGGCTGGAAGAGTTCGCCACATGGGTAGACGCCCACACGTGAGGGGCTCTGCAATGAACCCTGTTGACCATCCGCATGGTGGTGGTGAGGGCAGGACGACAGGTGGAAGAAACCCGGTTTCACCATGGGGATGGTGTACTAAGGGTATGAAGACTCGAAAAAACCCAAGAACACAGCGTTTCATTGTTAAAGATAGAAGAAAGAAATAAGAAACTTAAAATAGGGTGAGATATGGCTCGTTCACTTAAAAAAGGTCCATTCATTGATGATCATCTTTTGCGCAAGGTTCAAAATGCGCAGGATATGAATAACAGACAGCTGCTGAAGACGTGGTCGCGGCGTTCGACGGTAATACCGGACATGGTTGGTCTCACGATCGCTGTGCACAATGGTCGGAAGTTTATTCCGGTTTTTGTCACTGAGAACATGGTCGGTCACAAACTGGGCGAATTTGCTGGCACGAGGCTTTTTAGAAGCCATTCGGGCGACAAGAAGACCAAGGTGTCTGCGGGAGGTAAATGATGACTTCTAATGCACGTATAAAAATGCTTAGAATCACGCCGAGGAAGGTTCGCGTTGTTGCTAAGGAGCTTCGTGGTAAGGATATTCAAGCGGTGGTCGATTACTTGACCTTCTGTAGAAAACGCGCTGCGAGACCTCTTCTAAAGTTGATTAAATCCGCAATTGCGAATGCTGATCAAAAGGGCGGTATGGATCTTGATAACCTCTATGTGAAAGAACTTCTCGTAGATAAGGGTCCGACAATGAAGCGTTGGATGCCAAGGGCGAGAGGTATGGCGACACCATTGTTGAAGCGTTCCAGCAGGATAAGTGTAACGCTTGATGTACGTCAATAATATAGGATTTTGGAGCAAATACTATGGGACAGAAAACTCATCCGATCGGATTTAGACTAGGCGTCACGAAAACCTGGGTATCTCACTGGTACGCGCCAAAGGGCGTCTATCAGAAACAGGTTCATGAGGATAGCTTCATTCGTAAGGAGATTAAAGGGCGCTTGGCACATACTGGGGTTTCCAGGATTGAGATTGATAGGGCTGCAGGTAAAGTCGTTATCAATATCTATACTTCAAGGCCCGGTCTCGTTATTGGAAAGAAGGGTGCTGGTATCGATGCTATTCGTATGGATATTCAGAAAAAGGTTAAGGATGATGTTACAGTAAATATTAAGGAAGTAAGGAAGGCTGAAATCGATGCCCAGCTCGTGGCTGAAAATGTTGCGCAGCAGTTGGTGAGACGTGTTGCTTTTAGAAGGGCTATGAAGAAGGCGGTTCAGTCAGCTTTGAAGTTAGGAGCACAGGGCATTAAGATACACTGTGCTGGCAGGCTTGGCGGTGCAGAACTTGCGCGTCGTGAATGGTATCGTGAAGGTCGCGTGCCATTGCATACGCTGAGAGCTGATATCGACTATGGTTATGCTGAGGCGAAGACCACGTATGGTATCATCGGCGTCAAGACATGGGTGTACAAGGGAGAGATCATAGGTGATGGTGAACCTCAGAAGATCTAATGAACTTACTTAACTCGTAGTGGAGATGTTATGTTGCAACCAACGAAAACAAAATTTAGGAAGAGGCAGAAGGGCCGCATCCGTGGCATCGCCAGGAAGGGTTGTAACCTTTCATTTGGTGATTATGGTCTCCAGGCTGTGACACACGGACGTGTGACGGCCAGGCAGATTGAATCTGCTCGTATGGCGATGAGCCGTGCAGCGAAGCGCGGAGGCAAGCTCTGGGTTCGCATCTTTCCAGATATTCCCATAAGTAAAAAACCTGCTGAAGTTAGAATGGGTAAGGGTAAGGGAAATCCTGAAGAATGGGTAGTTCCTGTAAAGCGCGGAAGGATGCTCTACGAGATGCAGGGTGTATCAAAGGAAGTTGCAGTCGAGTCCTTGAGACTAGCGTCTCATAAGCTGTCAGTAAAAACGAAAATTGTGGTTCGGGAGGATTACCGTGACGCCAAATGAGGTAAGAGAGAAGTCGACCGAAGAACTTTTAAAGATGACGAACGAGCTCCAGGAGGAGATCTTCCGTTTACGCTTTCGTAAGAACTCCGGACAACTCAAACAGACGAGCAATATAGGAAAAGTCAGACATGATCTGGCTAGGGTAAAGACAGTTCTGGTTGAGCGCAAGTCGGAAGCTGGAAAGGAGAAGCGTTAATATGGAAAACGTTCGCAAACGCAAAACTAAAATCGGTAAGGTTGTCAGTGATTCCATGGATAAGAGTATTTCAGTCTTGGTTGAGCGTACAGTGCTTGAGCCTAGATTTAAGAAATACGTAAGAAAGAAAAAGAAATTCATGGCACATGACGAAAATAATGAATGTAGGGCTGGAGATACGGTGCGGATATCTGAGTGCAGGCCGCTTTCCAAGAAAAAGCGCTGGCGCGTTGATTCCATACTGGAGAAAACGACTGATTAATGACTGCGGTAGATGAACGCTAAGGCGTTAGGAGTAGATTATGATTCAACATATGACAGAGCTCAACGTGGCGGATAACTCGGGTGCGAAACTGATTCGATGCATCAAAGTTCTAGGTGGATCACGTAGGCGCTATGCTTCAGTAGGCGACATTATTGTAGTGTCGATTAAAGAAGCCATGCCTAAGTCCAAGGTGAAGAAGGGTGATGTTAAGAAGGCAGTCATAGTTCGCACAAAGAAATCGCTCAAGAGGAGTGATGGTTCGACGATCCGCTTCGATGACAACTCTGCTGTTCTTATCAATGAGCAGGGCGAACCTGTTGGTACTCGTATTTTTGGACCAGTTGCTAGGGAATTGCGTGGTAAAAAATATATGAAGATTATTTCACTAGCTCCAGAAGTATTATAAATTTTGAACGTTTGAGAGGTGTTTTATGGGAATCAAAAAAGGCGATACAGTAAAGATAATTACCGGTAAGGAAAAAGGTAAAATTGGCAAAGTATTGCGTTTGGATAGACCGAAGAATCGTGTTTGGATTGAAAAGATGAACTTTGTGAAGAGGCATCAGAAGCCTAGTCAGCAGCATCGTCAGGGCGGGATTGTAGAGAAAGAGGCTCCGATGCACATTTCAAATGTTATGTATTATGACGAGAAGCTAGCGAAGGCTACGCGCATCGGTCATAAAGTGCTTAAAGATCAAAAAGTTCGTGTATCTAAAAAATCCGGAGAAACTTTGGATTCGAAATAACCTGGATTTGGTAATGAGTTAGGAGGCCAAAGGTGGCTGAAGTGAAAGAGAAAAAAGAGAAGAAAGTGCAAAAGTCAGAGAAGCAGGGTAAGCCTGGAAAGAAGGCAGCTGCTGCAGAGGGCGGAAAAGAAAAGAAGCAAAAGACGGATAAGCCCAAAAAGGAATTGAAGCCTAAAGTGCCTTCTTCGCTGGAGAAGAAGTATTTTGAGGAATGCGTTCCTACTCTGATGAAGAACCTCGGTTTGACTAACCGGATGAGGGTTCCAAGGCTCGAGAAGATAGTGGTCAACACCTCCGTAAAGGAAGCTCTGCAGGATGTAAAAATCCTGAAGAAGGCTGCGGATGAAATATCCGATATCACAGGTCAAAAACATGTGATTACGAAGGCGAAGAAATCGATTGCTAACTTCAAGCTGCGTCAGGGACAGTCGATTGGCGCTAGAGTTACTCTACGTGGAAACTATATGTACGAGTTTATGAATAAGCTCGTAAATGTCGCGCTTCCTCGTGTTCGTGATTTCAAGGGTATCTCAGTTAAAGCTTTCGATGGAAATGGAAACTATACGCTTGGTTTGAATGAGCAAACCATATTTCCTGAGATCGATTTTGATAAGGTTCAAAAGATCAACGGAATGAATATAACATTTGTAACTAGTGCAAAAACAGATGAAGAGGGTAAAGAATTGCTCAGTTTGATGGGCATGCCCTTCAAGAATGCATAAGTTTAATTGAGGTGTCGATATGGCAAAGACTTCGATGGTGGTGAAGGCGAAGAGAAAACCAAAGTTTGTGGTGCGTGGATATAATCGCTGTCCGGTTTGTGGAAGACCGCGTGCGTATATGCGCAGATTTGATATGTGCCGCATATGCTTTCGCAACAGAGCCCTAAAGGGTGAATTGCCGGGAGTTGTGAAGTCCAGTTGGTAAATTATTTTTAGAGAGGTGAGAAGATGTCTTTTAATGATTCAGTTGCTGATCTTTTAACTCGCATACGCAATGCTGCAAATGCGAAGCATGCGCAGGTGGCAATTCCTTATTCGCGTTTAAAGGAATCTGTTGCTAAAATAATTTCTGATGAAGGTTTTGTGGGCTCAGTGGATGTTATTGGAAGTGGGCTTGGAAAATCAATTGTCATCGGTGTGAAGTACAGGGAAAATGGTAAACCTATTTTTTCTAGTATGCACAGGGTGAGTAAACTAGGCCGCAGACAATACGTCAGTGCGAAAGAAATCAAGCCAAGCAGGCAGGGTATGGGTGTTGCGATAATATCCACATCAAAGGGCGTGATGAAGGATGTTGATGCAAAGAGGATGGGCGTTGGTGGTGAAGTGCTTTGCGCAGTTTGGTAGTTGAGCGTTCGTGTGTTTAAGAGATTGAGTTTATGCTTCATGTTTTTGACTCGCAAACTCAAGCACTCATTGACTTAAATATATTGGAGTAAGTTATGTCTAGAATTGGAAAACGTCCGGTCGTCTTAGAAAAAGGTGTCACTGTCAAGATTGAAAATGGCGTGGTGCAGGTGAAGGGTCCGAAGGGCGAACTTTCACTGAATGCTGATGCTAGAAGATTTCAGGCTATAGATATTTGCGCTTCTAATGAAAACGTAGAGGTGAAGAGAAAGTCTGATACAAGGCAAGGCAGGACAGAGCAGGGGTTGGTCAGGGCTCTCGTGCAGAACATGGTGACTGGCGTTTTTGAGGGTTTTTCTAAAGAGCTTGATATCATAGGGGTGGGATACCGCGCCGATGTTAAGGGTAAAGTTCTGAATTTAAATGTTGGCTACTCAAATCCGGTTGAATTTTCTATTCCTGAAGGCATTCAGATAGATGTCGATAAACAGAATAGAATTAAGATTGCTGGTATAGATAAACAACAGGTTGGTGAAGTAGCAGCAAGTATACGTCGTGTTAGACCCCCAGAGCCTTATAAGGGTAAGGGGATTAGATATGTGGATGAGTATGTAAGACGTAAGGTCGGTAAGGCAGCCGCAGGCGCTGCAGGAGGTTGATGATGTCTATGATTTTAACGGGTCGTGAGAGACGGAAACGTCGCGTCAGAAAAAAAATTACAGGTGATGTTCAGAGGCCTAGGATGAGTGTTTTTAGGAGCGCTAAGCATATCAGCGTTCAGCTGATCGATGACGCTACGGGAAAGACGATTGCCTTTGCTTCAACATACGAAAAGGGCTTTAACGGCAAAGGTGTTTCAGGTAATTGTAAGACCGCCAAAGTAATCGGTGAGGCTGTTGCTGAGCGTGCAAAGCAAAAAGGTGTGGAAGCAGTGGTTTTCGATCGCAGCAGCTATCGTTATCATGGTCGCATTAAAGCGCTCGCCGATGCAGCGAGGCAGAAAGGATTGAAGTTCTGATATGGAAAAATACGGTGCAGCAAAATCAGAGTTCATTGAACGCGTCGTTCATATCAGCCGTGTGGCCAAGGTTGTTAAGGGTGGTAAGCGTTTTAGCTTTTCCGCTCTTGTGGTCGTTGGCGATGGCAAAGGTAAAGTTGGATATGCTGTCGGTAAGGCAAAGGAAGTGCCAGCGGCTATAAAGAAGGCTATAGACAGGGCTAAGAGGGATATGTTGAATGTACCTCTTATCAACGGTACAATCCCGCACGAGGTATTCGGCAGATATGGAGCTGGCAAAGTTATTATGAAGCCAGCCTCACTCGGTACCGGAGTAATCGCAGGTGGACCGGTTCGAGCAGTGGTAGAAGTAGCGGGTATTGGCAATATCCTGACGAAGTGTATCGGAACAAACAATCCGCATAACGTCGTCAAAGCCACGATTGATGGTCTTGATCAGCTTATTTCACCAGAACAAAAGTTGCGTATGAGGTCCAACGATGCAAAAAATGATGAAAATAAAATTACTTCGTAGCCCTGCAGGAAGAATTCCAAAGCACTGCGCTACAATCAAGGGTTTAGGGCTCACGAAGACGAACAGCGAGAGAACTATAGTTGATAATCCTCAGACCAGGGGCATGGTGAAGGAAATAGGTTATTTAGTTTCTGTCATTGAGGATGGAATCAGCGGTTCGAAACAAGCGAAGGGCTAGGAGATTTAAGATGAAGCTCAATGAGATACATCTGCCCCGTGGCAGAAAAGCTAAAAAAGTGAAGAGGCTAGGCCGTGGTGATGCTTCCGGTCAGGGTGGTACGGCGGGACGCGGTCATAAAGGTCAGAAGGCTCGTTCTGGTGGATACCATAAGGTCGGATTTGAGGGCGGACAGATGCCCCTTCAAAGACGTATGCCTAAGCGTGGTTTCACTAATATCTTTAGAAAAAAATTTGCTGTAATAAATGTGGATAGATTGTCCGATTTGCCGGCGGGGGCCGAGGTTGATTTGGACACTTTATGTGAACAAGGCTTGGTTCGTAAGGCTCCGAATGGTTTGAAAGTTTTGGGGAGGGGAGAGATTAAGACTGCCCTTACCATCAAAGTTTCAGCAATTACTGAGTCGGCTAAGAAGAAAATTGAAGCGGCTGGCGGAAAGGTGGAGGTTATAAGTGGCTGAAGGCATTGCCAATATTGCCAAAATTCCGGAGTTAAGAAAACGGATTCTGTTCACGTTAGCAATGCTGGCGGTGTATAGGATCGGTATTTTTGTTCCAACGCCGGGTATTAGCGCGGAAGCAGTACGTAAAATTATTTCGCAGGGTACGGTCTTTGAAATATTTAATCTATTTTCTGGTGGTGCATTATCTCAATTCTCGGTTTTTGCATTGGGTATCATGCCATATATCAGTGCATCCATTATCCTTCAGTTGCTGACGGTTGCTGTTCCAGCTGTCGAGAGGCTTTCCAAGGAGGGTGATGCTGGAAGAAAGAAGATCACACAATATACGAGATATGGCACCGTGATTCTTTCTCTAATACAGGGTTTTGGTATTAGCTTTGGCTTGAAGCAGCAGGGCGCGGTACTTCCTGGTATTCCAGTTTGGCAGTTTTATATTACGACGATGATTACATTAGCTGCTGGAACCTGCTTTCTCATGTGGCTTGGAGAGATGATTACAGAGAGAGGCATTGGCAACGGCATTTCATTGATTATCTTTGCTGGTATCGTAACGCGTATTCCGGTTGGTATCAGGGATGCGTGGGCGATGAAGGAACAGTACGCTGGATTCTTTGGCTTTCTAGTTCTCATTGCTTTTATTATACTTCTTATTGGTGTCATTATATATGTTGAGAGGGCGCAGAGAAGAATACCTGTGCAATACGCAAAGAGGGTTGTCGGAAATAAGATGTATGGTGGCCAGTCCTCACATCTTCCCCTAAAGGTGAATACTGCTGGTGTTATTCCAGCGATCTTTGCATCTTCAATTATTATGTTTCCTGCTACGATTGCGCAATTTATGCCGCAGGGAACTATGCAGCACATCGCAGCCATGCTTTCACGTGGATGGATTTATACAACTCTGTATGCTGGTCTCATTATCTTTTTCGCATATTTCTATACAGCGGTGACGTTTAATCCGATGGATGTTGCTGATAATATGAAGAAGTACGGTGGTTTTATCCCGGGAATACGTCCAGGGAAGAACACCTCCGAATATATAGATAGGGTTTTAACACGTATAACACTTGGTGGAGCTCTCTATATTGCGGCTATCTGTGTATTACC
>JABGOS010000071.1 GCA_018645265.1 Deltaproteobacteria bacterium | reverse complement strand
GTGAACAGGTTCCCAAACTGAAGCAGGACAGTAAGGAACGGGGTATCCCGACCATTGATGAGGTAATCAAGCTGTTCCGGGATAAATCGATCTGGAGAGATGAGCGGCACTATTTGATGGCTAAGTTGTCCATGTTAACCGGCATGCGTCAGGGAGAGATTATCGGGCTGAAGCGGAAGTATGTGTCGGATTGCATGATTCAGGTTGTACTGGCCTGGGAGGCCGGCAAGGGGTTGAAGGACCCCAAGACCGCAAAATCTAAAAGGCCCGTGCTGTTTCCCAGTTCCTTCTCTGATGAGTTGAGGGCTTTCATGCTCGATGCGCCGTTTCAGGATGATGAGGATTTTGTCTTTTATACCCATATCAAGGGGAAGCCTATCACCAACGACAAGGGTATTAATGATTCAACGTACAAGGCGCTGGCGAAGATCGGTGTTTCTGAAGAGGATCGGAAGGACCGCCATATCGTTTTTCACTCACTCCGGCACTTCTTTACTACTTACCTTGAGAAGAAGGGGGTACCCACTAGGACGATCATGGATTTCCTCGGCCATACAAACGCTGCTATGACGGAACACTATACACACCGGGATCTGCAGGAGATATTCAAGGATATTCTGCCTCTGCAGGAGCAGCTGCTTATTCCTTGATTGGTCTGGATCGAGCTGGACTGGTACTGACTGAGATGCGTTATCCTTTTCTTCTTGGCTTCTGCCTCACACTTCCTCGAAATTGAGAAGACGTTGTGGATTTTTCTTTGATCGATATTTTTCCATGTCGCCCTGCTGTACAAGATACCTGGAAAAGGGTCTGTGCCACACGTTGTTTGGTTCGGCTACTTGCAGGAGGAAATGGGCTTTTCCCATCTGGAAATCTAAGATCTTTATATCATCGAAAGCTCTTTGCGAGTGGCCGCCCGTACTGATGTAGTCGAGGGAGTTGAAAACTTCTTCTTCGTGATCTTCCCAGATAAACGTTGAGTCCGGCTGTTCAACCAGTTCCACTTTGTAGGTTTTGACCGTAGAGGATGGGGTCCACCAAAGAAACTCGCCTTTGGTCATTTGCTTGACCGCCTCAAGGCAATCCTCCATAGAAGGGAATGCTTTCTCCTCAACTGGTGCGGATTCACTCTTCAAATACCTGGCGTAACTCGGGGGATTTGTTCGGATTTCAAGGCGATAGATAAGGCTTCGGTTAGTGCATTTGGCGATAAATGCTGTATCCCAATCCTGCAATGCTGCTTGTAGGTTGATCAAATCTCGGTTTTCGCTTTTCATGAATCCAGTATAATGGAGATTTGATTAAGAGCAAGACGTCTGTCAGTAGATATCTCGATAGCGAGTCCGCTCTGTGGCCATGAGATCCGGAGAGAGACCTATTTTTCAGTGTTGTCAGACAGCTTAGTACGGTGATTTTCAAGGTCAAGACCGTTGCTTGCCCCAATTTCTCCATTATAATGTATCGAACTTGCGAATAACTATCACCTATTCTATACTACCATTAGTTACGTGTAGATACCGGTTGCCCCGGTGTCGGGAGACGCCCCGTGAACCAATCTGGCGAGGTTCTGACTATTGATGAGCTCGCTGTCTATCTGAAGATTCCGAAATCCACCTTGTATAAGCTTGTGAGGGAGCGACAGATTCCGAGTCAGAAGGTAGGTCGGCATTGGCGGTTTCGGAAAGAGACGATCGATCGATGGTTGGATCAACGAGAAGGAGACAAATAGATGGCGG
>JABGOS010000143.1 GCA_018645265.1 Deltaproteobacteria bacterium | reverse complement strand
CGAGGATGTCATCATCCAGCCCGAGATCGGAAAAATTATCCGATGTCGTGGTGATAGGGTGATGTCCCAGCGCTATCTGCGTGTCGTCAGTAGTCATAATGTTAGAACCTATTCAAAAGTTATCTTGTCGTAAACTTCAATCCGACAATGCCGACAAAGATCAGCATTATAAATGAAAGGCGGAGGAAATCATAATTCTCCTGGAACAATAGGATGCCGCAAAGTGTTGTTCCCAAGACTCCGATACCAGTCCATACCGCATATACAGTTCCAATTGGAAGCGTTTTTGCAGCTAAGGACATCAATAGGAAGCTGAGTAACAGTGCGAGCATGGTTGGAATCGTGGGGAGAATTTTCGTAAATCCGTCGGAATATTTAAACCCTATGGGCCACGCAATTTCCAGTGCACCAGCAGCAAGCAGATATAACCAAGCCATATTGAACCTCTATATATTCAGTTATCTTGAAGCGGGTCCTTCTATTGATCTTTTAGGGTTTTGTAAAGCTATAGGCGAGTGTATGGCCAATGTCGCGATCTCCAGAATATCATAGCCCTTTTCAGTCTTTCTTTGATGATAGCTGCTCAATATCACCGATAAGGCGATTGAAATGTGCTGGCACCTTAGCTTCAAAGGTGAGTGACTTACCGTTTATGGGGTGTTTGAACGTAATCGATTTGGCATGAAGCGCCAGGCGCTTATGGGTCCTCTTTTTTTCGCCGTATTTCTTATCACCCACGACCGGATGTCCTGCCTCGGCCAGGTGTACGCGTATCTGATTCTTCCTGCCAGTCACCAGGTTGATCTCAAGGAGGCTTAAATCGCGAGTTTCGTGAAGCACCTTATATGCAGTGTGCGATAGCATCCCGGCATTATGATCCTTTGTGGAGTACATGATGTGCGCCTTGTTCTCCGTTAGATAGCTGGTGATCACGTCCTCTTTTTTCTCTAGTATACCATGCACTACGGTGAGATAGAGTTTTACGGTTTCCTTCCAATTCTTCTGAAGAATGGTCCGAGCTTTCTCATTTTTTGCAAAGATGAGGATTCCTGAGGTATCGCGGTCCAATCGATGAACGATGAACACCCTGCTTTTTGATTTGGCTATACCTCTTCTCACGTAGTCATTTAGGATATAGAAGGCGGTATTTACGTCGGCTTTCATAGTGGCAATCGTTAGAAGTCCGGCTGACTTATCGACAACCAGAATATCCTTATCCTCATAAAGGATAGTAAGCCCCTTGGGCTGAAATCTCTTTGGTGGACGGGTTTTCTTGGCCATAATCGTAAATCCTCAATTCATCGTACCTCACACTCCCTGGAGGATGCAACTCAAACTAGACTGCCGCTCTGAATTTGGGAGATAACTAAATGAGTGGGGATGGTGAATGCGCTGTTGCGAATATTCAAATGGACTGCTAAGAGGGGCCTCCACAATAATTATCTACTGACAGGTTTTTTGATGGCGCTTCTTAGTCTCAGTGATCTTAGTGTAGCATTCGATGATGTTCCTTTGCTCAATCGTATCAGCTTAAACGTTGAACGCGGCGAGAGGGTCTGCTTGGTCGGGCGAAATGGTACCGGCAAATCGACCCTTATGAAGACGATCATTGGCTCATTTTCTCCTGACTCTGGAGAGATCGCCAGGGAGCGCGGGGCCGTATTTTCGTATCTTCCCCAGGATGTGCCGGTCGAACTTCATGGAACGGTATTCGATGAGGTGGCAGGCGGCCTGGAGGCTAAGGGTAAACTTCTCGCTGAATATCATGATGTCAGTATGTCTATAGCCAAGAAGGCCGATGCTGGTCTCATGGGTAGATTGGAGAAGATCCAAAGTGAGATAGAGCTGGCGGGCGGATGGCAGCTTCATAATGAGGTGGAGAGGGTGATCTCCCATATGCAGCTGGGTTCGGATGATAGATGTGAAGAGTTATCCGCTGGCATGAAACGCCGCGTGCTTTTGGCGAAAGCGCTCGTAGCGAAGCCTGATCTTCTTATGCTGGATGAACCGACAAACCATCTTGATATAAGTACGATACGTTGGCTCGAGGAATATCTTCAGAATTATAAGGGGACTCTCCTCTTTGTAACTCACGATAGAATGTTTCTCCGAAAACTAGCCACGCGCATAGTGGAGTTGGATAGAGGAATTCTCCACAGCTGGGCATGCAATTACGATACATATCTAAAACGCAGGGAATCAGATCTTGCGGCTGAGGAGAAGAAAAGGGCGGAATTCGCGAGGAAGCTTGCCAGCGAGGAAGCGTGGCTCAGAAAGGGTGTTAGAGCAAGGCGTACGCGCAACGAGGGAAGGGTGAAGGCGCTCAAGAGGATGCGGGAGTTCAAGAGATCGCTTCGTCAGAGAATGGGTTCGATTCACCTTGAAGCGCAGGAGATCGAACGTTCAGGAAAACTCGTTATAGAAATTGAGAACGCTTCATTTAATTATGGTGATAATCATATAGTCCGTGATTTTTCTTCGACCGTAATGCGTGGCGATAAGATCGGTGTTATAGGTCCGAACGGATCCGGTAAGACGACGCTCCTTAGAATGCTTTTGGATGAACTCCCCTTAAGCGAGGGAACACTTCGTCATGGGACAAATCTGAAGATCGCATATTTCGATCAGCTGAGGGATGCACTCGATGAAGAGATGACCCTTCAGGATAATATCTGCGATGGTAATCCTTTGGTAACGGTTGGGGGGAAGCAGCGACACATTCTCTCCTACCTGCAGGATTTTCTCTTTCCTCCAGAGAGGTCGAGGTCACCGGTTAAGGTCCTCTCAGGTGGGGAACGAAACCGTCTTATGCTTGCAAAGCTCTTTACCCTTCCATCCAACGTATTGGTGTTGGATGAGCCGACGAATGATCTCGATGCGGATACATTGGATCTCCTAGAGGATATGCTGGTGCAGTATGAGGGCACTGTCTTGCTGGTCAGTCATGATCGTGAGTTTTTGAATAATGTAGTTACGAGTACGGTAGTTTTCGAGGGTGATGCGAAGGTTGCTGAATACGTAGGTGGATATGATGATTGGCTGAGGCAGAGGAAGGATGATCCAATTCCTGAATCCCAATCACATGATGAGAGGAAGCGTAAGAAGGAGAAGAGGGCGGAGACTGGGGCACGCAAGTTATCTTTCAAGGAGAAGCGTGAGCTTTCCGAGTTGCCAGTTCGAATCGAGTCGCTTGAGAGTGAAAGGAAGGAGCTCTTCGATTCCATGTCAGATCCAAAGGTGTACGAAAGTGCCGGTGGCGTAACCAATGCTCAGAAGAGGTTAGATCGGATCGAGGTTGAGCTTAAAGCCGCATACGATATGTGGGCTGAACTGGAAGAACGTAGTTAATTCCAATATATTTCAGCTATTTCAGGGAGCTCCATTCTATCAAAAAAGCTAAACTTTAACTTTTTTACTGGAATTGTCTGATCTTTCTGGACTTTTCCTGGTCAATTCTGATAGGTCAGGGCCTTTTGAGGCGCACAACTATGAGCGAAGAACAGATAAACATAACAAAAGAACAGATTGAGACGATCGTCATCGATGAGGAGTCGCGTTGGTGCCGCGTTCATGCCGCCGTTGTCGATGAGATGAACAGGGCAAACGGTGATATGAAGAACGATCGCAAGCTTGCCAGGCAGCTGACTGCCGAGCTCGTCGGAAGCAGATCCGTTGAGGATAAGGTACAGCTGGCGAGCGATGAAGCGGTGGCACATGGTTTGAGCAAGCTAAGACGTGAGATGAAGGATGACTACGATACCATCGCCAAGCAGCTCTATTTCGCCAGGGTCGTCACCGATGAGGAGGGCAAGGAGGTTGAGTTCTGTCTCGGGACATCCAGCTTTCCCAAACATCGCATCGTCGATTGGAGAAAGGCACCGATCAGTCAGCTCTACTATAACTACAAACAGGGTGAAGAGTTCGATGAGGTAATTCAGGATAGGGAGCGCAGCGGCGTAATTAAGCTTCGTCGTGGATACAAGGGTAAGGAGGATGACCTACACGTCGTCGAGATGCCGGAGGGGATTGCGAGAAAGGCCGCTGGTAAATGGGAATTTGAGGCCACGGATGAACTTCTATCCAGGTCGGCCGGACATGACGGTCACCTTCCTCCTATACTCTCCCTCATCACTTCTGAACAGTTTGACCTGATCTCACACTCGCCTGACAAACCTGTGATAATCCAGGGTATAGCGGGAAGTGGAAAAACGACAGTTGCCCTGCATAGGCTTGCATGGCTCCTCCATGAGGATAACAGCGATGCTGCAGCAAGCCGCTGTATGGTCGTCGTCTTCAACAGATCCCTCAAGAGTTATATTGAAAATACGTTGCCCGAGCTTGAAGTAGGCGGTGTCGCGATAAAGACCTATGATCAGTGGCTGGGAAGTCTTGCAAGGGAGTACGGTGGAGGCTGGCCTTATGATGATATTAAAAAGAGCCGCGAATCTGAGCAGTTTAAATCCTCTCCTATCTGTCTGAATGAAATCAATCATTATGTCAGCGAATATCCTGATCCTGTAAAGGGGGCGTATCTGAAGGATCTCTATAGGTTCTATGAGTATCTTTCCGCCAAGGAAATATTTTGGCCGCGTTGGAAAGAGGTGAGTGAACTGCTTCTCACGCAGGCCAAGACGCGTCGTCGCGACAGGCAGGATGATTCGGTAATGTTGAATATGGTCTATGCAAGGGAGGGGTATTATCCCTGCAAAGTTCCAGGAAAGCATAACAGATGTGATCATATAGTCATCGATGAGGCGCAGGACTTTGGTGTCGTTGAAATCCGGGCGCTCCTGGGAGCGCTCGATGTTGATAAGACAGTTACGATCGTTGGAGATCTTGCGCAGAAGATCGTCATGAATAGGCATTTTGGAAGTTGGCAGGAGCTTCTTGGTGAGGCTGGGTTTTCCGATACGACACCTATAGAGCTGAATGTCTCCCATCGTACGACCACTGAGATAATGAATGTCGCAGCGCATCTGAGAAACGATCTGGAGCTCAAAGAGTCAGCTTCGCAGACAGTTCGACATGGGCCAGAGCCCAGCATAATTCAGGTGGATACATACGAGGCTCAGCCGGAGGTTATCGGAAAGTGGATTACGGAACGTGTTGCGAGGAACCGGGATTCGCTTTCTGCTGTTATATGTAGATGGCCGAAGCAAGCAGAGCATCTGACTGCGGTCTTGAAGAAGATAGGATATCCGTTCGTCAGATGGGGGCATAGGGACAGTTTCGATTTTTCGCCAGGCGTAACGATAACAAATGTCAATCAGGTGAAGGGGTTGGAGTTTAGAAATGTATTAATCGTGAATCCCACCGAAGCGCAATTTAATTCCAGAAGTGAGGAGGAGAGAAATCTTCTCTATGTTGCAGTGAC
The DNA here is from genome assembly GCA_018645265.1 of Deltaproteobacteria bacterium. Taxonomy (GTDB): domain Bacteria; phylum UBA10199; class UBA10199; order 2-02-FULL-44-16; family JAAZCA01; genus JABGOS01. The sequence continues at coordinate 5,007 of JABGOS010000143.1, read as the reverse complement.
TCGTGCGGAGGTTCATTTGGATTTCATAACGCGCGACAGACCGACGGCGATGTTGCCAGATCTCTTGAAACATCATGTTGGTATAGCTGAGGAGTAATAGTATGAAGGATGTAGTTATAATATGGGATTGGAATGGAACCCTTCTTAATGATGTTTCCTTTTGCGTCGATAGAATAAACGACCTGTTGGTAAAGAGGGAGATGAAGAGGGTATCTATTGAGGAATATCGTAAGAAGTTTACCTTTCCAGTTGCTGATTACTACAGAGAGATCGGACTTCTGGATAATGATAACTATGCTGATATTGGAATAGAGTTTATCGTTAAATATTTTGCGGGCATAGGTTCCTGTCCTCTCAGGGAGGATGCAGTGAGCGTCCTCAAGTATTTTTCTGATAACAATGTTCGGCAGTATATCCTCTCCGCGATGCAGCATGATAAGCTCGTCGAATTGGTAAAGCAGTTCAAGATAGAGCATTATTTCGAGGATGTCAGGGGTATAGACAATCATTATGCGGATGGGAAGAAGGGTGCTGCTGAAGTATTAAAGAGCGAGTTAGGCTCAGAGTCGGTGTGGTTCATCGGGGATACTATTCACGATTATGAAATATCACAGGTGTTCGAGGGTAGATCGGTACTCCTCAAGGGCGGTCACCAGTCTGTTGACAGGCTTCACACGTGTAAGGGTGCTATCGTTTTAGATGATATTGCTGATTTACGTGAGTGTATTGCTGTATAGGTTTATCCCCCCCCTTATTCTTGAAATGCTTTTATCAGTTCACCTTTTATGGGTTTAAGTGCTATATAATATGCAATAGAATCTGTATCGTTTATGCTGATGTAGGTACCTGTATCATCGTATAGAGAATAATGTATTTAAAAAAGTAGGGGGTGATTATGAAGAAATCTTTAGTCGTTCTTATGTTTTGCATGCTATTGCTGCCGTTTAGAGCTCTTGCGCAGAATGTATTTTCAGCAAACGGATTCAGTTGCAATGCTATGGCCGGTGCTGGAGGAATAACAGCTGTTTCGTGTAAGGGGACATTCCCAGATGTCGATGGCGCTTTCTCGTCGATCGGTTATAACGCACTTACAATATCCTATGAAAAAACTGATGGAACGACATACAGCTACTATTCCGAGAGCGGTTGTTTAATGGTTATTGATAGTAAACAAATCCTGATTACAAAAAAGGATGGAACTAAGAAATCCTTCTCAAAGGACAAGCCGAAGGATGCCCTGATCTATTGCACGGTTAATTAGCGCTGGACAGAGACAGATCCGATAGGTGCTGTCGAGGTGGGAGAATAATGTGAGAAGAGCTGCGTGTGTCGTGAGTATAATAGCCATTCTATTAATCTGTATGCCTAGTGCATGGTGTAAAAAGGCGAAGGACGATATCTTTTTTATTGTGATGGGTGATTGTAAGTTGGTTGTGAGTGTAGCAGACAACATAGCGTTGAAGAAGGAAGCTGTTAGTGTTATGAAAGGTGAGACCTTTGTAGCGGCATGTAAACGTAGGAAGTCAAAAATTAAGTGTTCCTATATCGATGATGACAATAAGGCATACAGCAGAACGGATTTAAAGGTCACCTATGAAAGTGCGCCAAATATATTTTTTCAAGACAAGGAAGGAATGGAACACTATATTGTTAACACTGCTAATAATGTAGTATCTTCAGTAAATGTTAACTATCTCATGCCGATGGTTGATAAGCATGGTGGCATTCTCACCAAAGTATGTGGCGGTATGTATCTAACTGCTGAGGATTACGAGGTGCTGCGAAAAAACAGATAATGGTGGTAGCTAATTCAGGGGACACGATACTTAATTCAACAGTTGTCCCGAAATCTGAGTAATCGCGCGTCCCGATATCGAGTTCTGTGATCTGATAAATCCAATAATTAAGTATGATATTCCCGAAAGATCCGGAATTTAGTGTGTTTGCATTGTTTGGGTCCTTGATATAGATCAGTCGACATGCTCGTTCGCTACATGAAAAAGCTTCTGTTGTTTTCCGCGATTTTCCTCGTGATGCCGGCAATCGTTTGGGCCGATATCCCCGCAACGCCGATTATGACACTATATCGCTTCAACGGCCCTCTTACCACACCTTACTACAGCGTCGATTCATTTTCCAGGAAGGGGCCTTCAAAATCTGCAGGCAGCATGGCCGAGGGGACCTCGGTGATTCCTTGTCTGGTGATCAAGGATGGAAAGCCGCTAACCGATAAAAATGGAACTCCATATGTAGGTTTCGATCTCGTCGTGGATTCGCGCAAGGCGACACACGCCTCTACGTCAAGATTCAAAGAGGTGGTGGCCGAGCGCAAATCCATGATGGTCAAAAATCATCACTGCGACCCTGGTGTAAAAAACGTAATCAGCGTTCGGAGGTTGTACGAGATGGAGAAGGCTCCGTTCTTCTACTACACAGCCGAGGAACGTATCCACGACTCCGATGCAGGTCGCGGGAAGCCCAGGAAGCTAAGCGAGTTGGATAAGATCGTCCATGCATTTCATAATTCACAGCAATGTGCACAGGTAAACCAAAAGCTCATCGGGCGTCGAGATAGACTAGCCGATGCGTGGACACAGTTTATAGCGAAGAAAGGGAATAAATGGTCTAGGTCGAATTTAGAGAGGGCAAAGAATTTAGATTACGTCATGCGTACGGCAATTTACGAGGGCCACCTCGACCGCGGATGCAACGCATACGGCGCATGCGAGCGCAACGTCATCGCGCTCTCCATTCGCAACCGGGGGCAAAAGTCTGGCAACTACCAGGCGATCTCCAGCAGGGTATCACAATATAATATATGGGATGAGTTTATAACACAGGTCTCTGGCATTACTTCATGTTTTCTCGATCCCAAAGGCGGCGAGACGAGGGTCGGGCGCATGTATGAGCAGAGCGTTCCCGATGTCGAAACAATATTGTATGGCGACGATCGCGCCTTGAGAAAAGTATTTCCAAAAACTCGATTGGGTGATTTGAAGAAACTCAAGCACTACTATCACCCTCCAGCTATGCCGAAGTGCTATCCGAATCACCGGAGGGTGGAGTATATGTCGGGCGCGGTTGCGAAAAAGGGCAGTGACTATGCCCTGATTGCAAATACGCGGATCAAAGTGGGTAAGAAGCTCGGTGGCGATTATAAATTTCGTATCTTCGATGTCGAACACGAAAAGGACCGCGATGTTGTGAATCTAATCGATAGCTATTCCGGATTTGTGGTGGATGGTAGAAAGGTAAGACTTACGAAGTCACGAAGGTGTCCACCGTATGGTGTCTCCCGCAAGTGTAAGTTTTCTAGTATAGGTCGTTACAGGAAGGTGCCTCGGTGGCTCAAGGCTGGCAGGCCGGCGGCCTTTCATTGCAGCATCCGTGATCGCGGGGAGGGGTGTACAAGCTCGGAGCATCTGAAAACCGTAAGCGTGGGAGGTCCCTGCGATAAGGAGATGATGCCTGTTGTCGGCGTTCGATGAATTACCCAGCGATATTTTCGTAAATATTTTCCAGTGTATTTGGACCTAATAAAATCAATAATTTACAAGGGAGTTTTGGGGGCTTGTCCTGAGCTCTGTCGAAGGATTGAATGGTGTTTGCCCACTCCGTGGATCCATATCCGTAAGAACAGCGTATGCACAAAACGCATCCGCTGTTCAACGGCTACGCAAACCGACGACCTACTGATTACGAATGATTTAACCTATATTTGGGCCTAATAAAATCAATAACTTACAAGGGGATTTTGGGTTTGAATGGTGCTTGACCACCCCCTGAGGGGTGGCGTGCGGAATGGGTGATACTGTGGGTACAATTCCTCCTCCCGCGACGGATTAGTCTAAAAGCTTTATCCTATGCGCTAACGCTTAAAGACAGATTCGTATTTGATAGCATCAACTGGACACACATTTAAGCAGCGAGAACAGCTGAAGCAGTCTGCCTGCCAGAACATTTTAGCAACTTTCCCCTTTGTAGCAAGAGAGGGGCACGCCTTAACGCAAGCCATGCATTCAGTGCACTTTTCATGATCAATTCTCACACGATAGAGACTCAACCTTTCAAAAAACCAGGAGATCAAACCGAAAGGGCAGATGAACGAACAGAAGGGCCTATAGAAAAAGATTCCCATTACAAGCGACAATGCAATCGACAGGATTATAGAAGGATATTCAAAATCGAGATTGAAGAGATTGAATGGATTTACGTAATGATAGATGACCATGCCTTTTTTGCCGCCCACCCAGCCAAATAAAACGGTCAGGGTGACTAAAAAGAGAACGATGCGAACGGTATTTGTTAAAACGAAGGGCAGCTTATATTTTCTGAATCTGCCTAGCAGGGGAATCTTGTAGCACAGCTCCTGCAGGGCCCCAAAGGGGCAGGCCCAGCCACAGATCAACTTGTTACCCACCACAACCAGGCCGATAAATAGAATCAGGGCAGCTACCTTGATCCATGGATCGGGATAGAGTCCAACCATCGTCTTGAATACCTTAACCACCCCCTCCATGGGGTTGGGAGATTTTCCGAAAAACATTCCAGCAACGCCCACCGAGAGAAGTAACGCGATGGTGTAGAATATTTTAGGAAACCAGAACTTTCTATCTGCCAACTCTGAATTCACAGGACGGCCGATGATGACCAAGAAGATCCAGCCCCAGATTATCAGGGCCAAATAGATGTAGTACTTTGCGTTTGAATCCGTATGACCGATCAGGTGATGAGCTGTGTGCTTCAAATCTTTCTTGGAGACTCCTAGTTCTTCAACTGGAATATTTTTATCCACATCCAGGGACAGATTGAGTTCTCTAGCCAGGGACTTCCCGGTAACATGTAGTCGTGGTGCTATATCCCGAATGGATTCACTCAAAGATATTTCCCACAACGTGATTGAAGGAGCCGTTCTTCCTTTGAGGACGCTGAACAAAAATAATGTTACTACGAGCACCGTTCCGACAACCAGCCAAACACGTTGTCTGTTTGATAGTCCGCTAAAAT
>JABGOS010000063.1 GCA_018645265.1 Deltaproteobacteria bacterium | reverse complement strand
GCTTATGAATATGTCCGATGGCTTGGATGAAATTCAGGATTCTGTAAGTGCTAATGATCGCATTTTGATAGGCCATTTAAAACGAGTGATTCATGAGTTTGTTACAACCATCAGTACTGGTGGTAATAGTAGAAGTCAGTTCTTTCAGCCGCTCAGACATGGTGGTCGTTTGAAAGAAATTGCGAAGAAATTCCTGTGGCTTAAGAGTAGGTCTGTGTAAGTTTTTTGAGACATCCTCTTTAGGGTGTTGTGTGATTCTGCTCGCGGCAGTTTCGTCACCCCTTCACGGTCCTTGATCTTCGAGGTATTTAATATCCGGAATTCATTTCCCTTTACTTTCCAGGGTATATTCCCTATAAAAATCAGCTATGTATCCAGTATTATTCAAAATTCCGCTCTTCGGTGGTATCACTATACACACTTACGGCGTCCTCGTTGCGACCGGTTTCGTTCTGGGAATAAGCTGGGCGGTGCATGAGAGCAAGCGCTTAGGGCAGGACCCCGCGAAGATGCTAGATCTCGTATTCTATCTGCTCATAGCTGCGATAGTTGGATCGAGGGTCTTTCATGTTTTTATCAGCCAGCGAACCGAGTTCTTTCAGAATCCGTTGATACTCTTTCAGGTCTGGCGCGGAGGGCTCGTTTTCTATGGTGGGCTTATCTGCTGCTTGCTCGTTGCCGTTTGGTTTATCAGGCGTCATAAGATGAAGCTCCTGATTACGCTAGATATCTTCGCGCCGGCGATATCGATCGGCCATGCAGTTGGCAGGATAGGTTGCCTTATGGCGGGATGTTGCTATGGGCGAGAGGCATCGCACGGGGCATGGTATTCACTTACCTTCCCTGGAGTTGTTGACTCCTTCGCACCTGGCGGAACGCCACTCTTTCCAACACAGCTCATGGAGGTTACAGGTGAGCTGATAATACTCTCAATACTGATGATAGTCAGGCGCTTTAAGAGGTTCGATGGCCAGCTGATGGCGACCTATCTGATGCTCTATGCGGTCCTCAGGTATTTCAATGAATTCTTCCGGGGCGATTTCGAGAGGGGTTTTGTAATAGATCCGTGGCTTTCAACTTCGCAGAGTCTTTCTATATTGCTCTTTGCTGTCGGCTTATTTATGTATATCAAGCTCTGGAAGAGGGGTTGTGAGGTTAAATAGGGGGTATGATGTTTAGGTCTTTTTCGATAGCACTTATTCTGATTTCGATAGCATTTGCATCCTGTGCAAAACCGCTCATCGATTCGCGCGAATACACAGATGGAAGAAGGTGGAGTCGCGATTATGCAGCTTCGGCAAATGAGGTGTATTACGCAATTAGATGGGCATTAAATGAACATGACTACCCGATCAGCAGCGAGAATCTGCATCAGGGGCTTGTCACTACCACCTGGGTACCGGTCAAATCGGATTCCCATTGCGTATGGCTCTTCGAAAAATGCGATTATGGTGTAATAAACTCCTACTACCAGCTCGATATATATGTCCATACCGGCAGTGGCAGGACTTTGGTGAAGATAGGCTCTCGCCTGAAGGGCCTCGTGGAAAACCAGGTCAGCACAGGGCGGGAGGAAAAAAAGGTCTTGGCATCCATAGGGGATTTTCTTAGGAAGTCTCCTCCGGATATATCTAACGTAGGTATTTCGGAATAATTGAGACCATGTTCTAACTCCAGGAGTTGTATTGCGTAGTATGCAATACAACCTTCAGGGTTGGGCAGGTTGCACCGGCCTTTTAGGTCCGTGTCATAAGTCATAGGTGAATTATGGAAAAGAGTTACAAGGATACATTGAACCTTCCGAAGACAGAGTTTCCTATGAAAGGAAATCTTTCGGAACGTGAACCGAAACAGCTTGAGCGCTGGTACGAGGAGAAGATGTACGAGCGCATTATTGAAAAGAACGCAAAGTCTCCTGCATATATAATGCATGACGGTCCTCCATATGCGAATGGAGGACTTCATCTTGGAACGATACTCAATAAAATTTTGAAGGACATCGTGGTCAAGTATAAGAATATGAGCGGCTACAGGTGTGAATTCGTTCCTGGGTGGGATTGTCACGGCCTTCCTATTGAGCTCGGCGTTGAGAAAAAGTTGGGTCCAAAGAAGCATACGATGGATCCAGTTGATGTGAGGGAGGAGTGCAGGGAACATGCGAGGGGCTTTGTCGACATCCAGCGAGAGGAGTTTAAAAGGCTCGGAGTCTTTGCAAGATGGGACGATCCTTATCTCACGATGACCTACGATTATGAGGCGTCGATCGCTAGGGAATTTGGAAAGTTCGTTAAGAGCGGTTCCCTCTATAAGGGAAAGAGGCCGATCTACTGGTGTGCATCCTGTAAGACAGCGCTCGCTGAGGCGGAGGTGGAATATAAAGATCATTCATCCCCGTCAATTTACGTGAAATTTAAACTCATCGACGATGAGAAATTTAGAAAAAAGTGGAAGCTTGGCGATGAGAAGATCTCGGTTGTAATTTGGACGACCACCCCATGGACGATTCCGGCAAACTTGGGTATCGCGCTAAACCCGGAACTTCCTTACGTTGCTGTTAAGGTGGATGGTGAGGTATGGATCCTCGCTGAAGGTTTGCTCGATTCTGTGATGGAATCTGTTGGAAAGGGTTATTCCACGATAGTTGGAAAACCCAGCGCGAAGGAGTTGGAGCATAAGCGTTGCAGACATCCTCTTATCGACCGTGAATCCCTGATCATACTCGGTGAACATGTTACTCTCGAAGCTGGAACTGGAGCTGTTCATACAGCGCCAGGCCATGGCCAAGAGGATTTTGATATAGGTCAGCAGTATGGGTTGGAGATATTAGCTCCGGTAAACGATGCAGGAAAGTTTACGAACGAATGTGGTCTGTCATGGTTGGAGGGTGTATTCGTCGAGGATGCAAATCAGATGATCATCGATAAGATGGTTGAGAACGATTCGCTAATCCACACCCACGAGATCAGCCACTCATATCCGCATTGTTGGAGATGCAAACGTCCGATTATCTTCCGTGTTACCGATCAGTGGTTCATCTCGATGAAGAAGAACGAGCTGCGCAAGAAGGCGCTTGATGCCATCACAAAGGTGCAATGGATTCCGCCTTGGGGTGAACAGAGAATAAGTGGAATGATTTCGGCACGGCCGGATTGGTGTATATCGAGGCAGCGCCTTTGGGGAGTCCCGGTTATTGCGCTCGTCTGTGAAGCGTGTGGTTCATCTCATACGACCACCGAACTGGTCGACAACGCTGTCGAGCTGTTTTCCAAAGAAGGGGCGGATGCATGGTTCAAACATCCTGCCGCCGACTTCAAACCGAAAAACTTCAAGTGTCCCTCCTGTGGAGAGAAGGAACGCTTCGGTAAGGAACCTGATATTCTGGATGTCTGGTTTGATTCAGGAGTTTCCTATGCTGCAGTTCTTGAACAGAAGGAGCATCTCGAGGAGCAGGCGGATCTCTATCTGGAAGGAAGTGATCAGCACAGGGGTTGGTTTCACACATCACTCCTTACTTCCATAGGTACGCGGAAGAGGGCTCCATATAAGCGTGTGCTAACGCACGGAATGGTTGTAGATGGTAGTGGAAGGAAGTACTCCAAGTCGGCGAAGAACTATGTGCCTCCAGTAAAACTGATCAATCAGCATGGTGCAGAAATTTTAAGACTTTGGGTTGCGGCTGAGGACTATCGGGATGACATTAGGTTTTCAGAGGAGATCTTAAAACGCTGCGTTGAGGCATATCGTAAATTGAGAAACACTGCGCGGTACATGCTTGGCAACTTGAGCGATTTCGATCCCAAGAAGGATATGGTTCCAGAATCGGAGATGGAGGAGATCGATCGCTACGCTTTAGCTGAGCTCGCTCGTCTTACCGATAAGATGTTAAACGGCTACGATAAGTTTGAATTTCATACGATCTTCCATGCGCTCAATCGATTCTGCACTGTAGAGATGTCGTCGTTCTACCTCGATATCCTCAAGGATCGCCTGTATGCAGAGAGGGCTGATGGGCAGCTCCGGCGTTCGGCCCAGACAGTTCTTTGGAAGATTATAGTTTCGCTTACTAAGATGATGGCGCCAATCTTCTCATTTACGTCTGATGAAATCTGGAACGTGATGCCGAAGGATGGCACCGAGCCTGAGTCCGTCTTTCTGTCCGAGATGCCTAAAGGTGATAGTGCAGATAAAGCCCTTCTTTCGAAGTGGGAACGCCTGATGAAGATTCGTCAGACCGTTATGAAGGCGCTTGAGGAGGCCAGGGCCGAGAAGTTCATTGGTAATTCATTGGCTGCACAGGTGGTGATTGAGTGTGATGAGGAGCTTAAGGATTTCTTGAAGGGCTTTGGAGATAATATTCACGACCTGTTCATCGTGTCGGGCGTGGTCTTCGATACCGCGGGCGGCGATCACTACATTGAAAGTGATGAGCTAAAAGGTTTAAAGGTTGCGGTTGAAAAGGCTAGGGGTGAGAAATGTGAACGGTGCTGGAAATACTGTACCTCAGTCGGTGAAACTGCTGATCATCCAACGATATGCAATAGGTGCGTTGGCGTATTGTAACCTAGAATCGGGCGGACTTCTAAAAGATGAATATAAAAGCTAAGTATAAAGTTCTGATGGTGATAGCCCCGCTGGTATTTATTTTGGATCAGCTGACGAAGCTTGCGATCATAAAATATATTCCCTTCGGCGAACGCATATCAGTGATACCAGGATTTTTTGATATCGTACATTTTAGAAACACGGGTGCCGCATTCGGCATGTTCTCTGAAATGTCGGACAGCTTTAGGATCCCATTTTTCTATGCCATAGCAGTTGTCGCAGTAATCTTTCTTATAATCTACTACAGGTCATTGAAGGGCGATAACCTCCTTATGCCTGTGGCTCTATCGCTGGTATTCGGCGGTATTGCGGGAAATGTTATAGACAGGATTCGCTTAGGTTCAGTGGTGGATTTTCTCTCCGTTCATATCGGTGATGAAACTTTGAAGTTTTCTTTTTTGGAAAAGGCCTATGATATTTCACTGGAGTGGCCGGCTTTCAACGTAGCGGACAGTGCAATAACGGTTTCCATGTTCCTATTTATCTTTGTAGCTTTCTTTAGAAAGGATTGCTGCTGATATGAACTTCAATTCTTGGCAATGAGCAGTTTGAATCCGGTATCTAACCTCAGAGGTTAGATATGTATGGGGGTAGAGTCACATATGAGACCTTATATCTTTTACTTCGGTGATGTAGGTGTTCCATCCTTCTTCTTTATGGTGATGATAGGTGCACTGGCTGCAACCTTCTTTGGGGCATATTGGGCGAAGAGGGAGGGGGCCGATCCCGTTGCCATGCTGGACTGCGGTATTATAGGAGTGATTGCGGCGATCGTCGGTTCGAGGATCTTTCATATCCTGGTTGAGAATCCTAGCTACTATCTTGAACATCCTATAAGGGTTTTCTATTTCTGGCAGGGAGGGTTCGTATCGATCGGTGCATTCACACTTACGGCCATAGGCTGGCTGATATACTTCAGGTGGAAAAAACTGGATAGTTGGCGTTATGTCGATCTTGCTACGATGTCCGGTCCTATTATAATATTCTTTGTCAGGGTGGGTTGCCTCCTCGTTGGCTGCTGTTATGGAAAGCCCACGGACTTTCCGATTCATCTTACATTTCATCATCCGGCATCCGTGCCAGCCGCCTTCGGCTATCTAAATATGTCGCTGCATGCAACACAGCTTTATAATATGCTGAACGCCATTATGATGATGGTCGTATTTCTTATCTCCTACAAGTATAGAAAGTTCTACGGACAGATCTTTGCAACCTTCTTCATATACTATGGCATCTCTCGCTTCTTCATCGAATTTTTGAGAGGGGACAGAGATAGGGGACTCTGGTTTGGGGATGCCCTTTCTACCGGACAGATATCGATGATGATTTCATTTGTTTTAGGAGTGGTGCTATGGATCATTCTCTCCAAAAGAAAGGCTGGAAGGATAGCTAGCTGATGAATCCCACTGCAAACAGATCCTTGATAAAGGAGCTGACGACCCTTACGGTTGTACTTCTCGTGCTGACGCGCGCAGTTACGATGCTCAAGGGGATATCGATTATCGATTCGATCCTGCCTGTCGTCGTGGCGGTTTTATTTCTCTATTCGCCTATTCTTGTGATTTGGAGAAGGGGAAGGAAAATCGACTTTCTGGATGATGGTGTTGGCGATTACTTTCGTTCATTCATCGTATTTCTGATCACATCGCTTATCGTATTTCCGTTATTTCTGATAGGGGCGCATCTTTGGCAGATGTATGTTTTCAAGATGGGCGGCTTTAAGTTTGTGGAGTACCCTCATTTTTGGAGTGCTGCAGCGTTTCAAATATTTCTGGTGGCGCTTCCTGAGGAGTTTTACTTTCGAGGGTATTTTCAATCTGCGATGGATATGATGTGCGAGAAGAGGTGGAAGATATTAGGTGTTAAGCTCGGATGGGGTTGGATAATAACCTCACTGGTCTTCGCTTTAGCTCATTCGATAGTTTATTATAGATGGTGGCACTTCGCTATATTCTTTCCGGCACTTCTTTTCGGATATCTTCGCGAACGTACGGGGACCATTACAGCATCAGTTCTCTTTCATGCAGCGTCGAACCTGATCATGCAATGGTTCGTTAGGTGCTATTGAGTAAGAACATAAAATATGCGCAAAGATACAATTTTAAAGATATTAAAACTTCTTAAGAAATCATATACAGCAAATGTTAAGCCCTGGCTAAAGAAGAGTGATCCATATAAAACTCTCATCTCAACGATTCTCTCCGCACAGACGACAGATGATCAGGTCGACAAAATAACTCCGGAACTTTTTCAAGAATATCCAACACCATCTAAACTCGGCAAGGCTAAGGTGGCGGAGGTTGAGAGGATTATCAAATCGGTAGGTCTATATAAGGCGAAGGCGAGGAACGTCATAGCTACAGGGCGAATGATCGTGGAGGAGTTTGGTGGCCAAGTGCCACAGGCGCGCGCCGATATGGTGCGGCTTCCAGGTGTGGGAAGAAAGACTGCCAATGTTGTGCTGATAAAGAGTTTTAATGAACCCGCAATGCCTGTAGATACTCATGTCTTTCGCGTTGCGAATAGAATCGGACTTGCTATCGCAAAGACTCCCGAAAAAACGGAAGAGCAGCTAGTTAAGATTATACCGAGGAAGGATCTTGGCGCTGCACACTTTTGGCTCATCAGCCATGGTCGCGTGATATGTCATGCGAGAAGCCCGGAGTGTGAAAGATGTTCTGTAGCTAGGTATTGCCAGTATTTTAAGGAATTGAAGTAAAGAGGATCGCGCTTCTTTAATACCTTCTTATAACTGCTTTTACGACCCCACCAAGAGTCAGTTCACCTTCCGGATGAATAACCGGGTATTTTGGGTTCGCGGGAACTAGCTCATAGCTTTTTCCGCGTCGGTGTAAATGCTTTAGAGTCCATTCTTGATCCACGCATGCGAGGACAACATCTCCATTGTTCGGCCTGGCACCCCTTTCAATTATTACAAGATCACCTTCGAAGATACCGGCGTCGATCATGGAATCGCCAGAGACCTTCAGGAGAAATGATGCCTCCGGTTTATCTATTAGATATTCATCGAGCGACAATGTGTCGACCAGCTCCTCCTCCGCAGGTGAGGGGAAGCCTGCCTGCACGTATCCGACGAGTGGAATTCCGAAACGATCAGCGCGCGGTGTGAGGCGACCGGTTTCATCCTTTTCGACATAACCTTCATCGATGAGTTTCTTCGCAAGGCGGAAGGCTGCGTTCTTGGAGCTGTATCCAAAGACCCTGCACATCTCCGAATATGTAGGTAGACGCTTGTTGCATCGGTAGAAGCGACGCAAGGCATCCAGTTTCTCTTCGGCGATCTGCTTGGTTTGCATTTGTATCCTTTGATAACCCTTGTGTACTATTTGGACCGACATCTCCCGCGCTGAGCGGAGGGGGATCTACTCAGCGCGGAAGAGGAATTCTCTTCGATCGTCCGTCGTATAGATGCCTCGACAAGGGGGCGACGAGATTTCTTATCGGCGGGCGAGGGAACAGTCCAAATTTTCAATGAGTGTAAGTTAAGTGAACGGCCGTTCACTTGTCAAGGATCTCGCTTTTTTTTGATGAAATTCCTTATTTTTCATGTTCATAAGTAAGTGTCAGATAAGAGGGAGATGCTTATGACCGTTGAAATATCAAAAAGACTAGAAAAATTAACGGGTTACGCCTTCGATGAGATCGGCAAGAAGGTAGCGCGGTTGAGGCGCGATGGTATAGAGGTCATCAGTTTCGGTATTGGGGACCCGACGGAACCGACGCCGAAGGTGGTGAGGGATGCCCTGAAGGGTGGTGCCGATTCGAGAGCGGAGAGCGGCTATCCGAGTTATGTAGGATCCCTTGATTTCAGAAGGGCGATAGCGGAGTGGACGGCGAAACGTTTCGGAATTCAGCTCGATGTTGAGGCGGAGATATGTGCTTCCATCGGTTCGAAGGAAGCGGTCTTCAACTTTCCCGAGGCATTTGTGAATCCCGGTGAGGTTGTCATCGTGCCGAACCCTGGCTATCCGCCATATTCGAGAGGAACCATGTTCGCCGATGGGCAGGTCCACTACGTCGACCTTCTACCGGAGAATAACTTTCTTCCAGATTTGGAATCAATACCGGAGGATGTCTGTAAACGCGCGAAAATACTCTGGATCAATTATCCGAATAATCCCACAGGTGCTGTTGCTCCTCAGAAATTTTATGAGAAGGTGATCGCTTTTGGACAGAAGCATAGGATTATCATCGCATCGGATGAGGCTTATTCAGAGAACTATTATAATGAGGATAGTAAGCCGCATTCGATATTGGAGTTTGCAAGGGATGGGGTTATCGTTTTCCAGTCCCTCTCCAAGAGGAGCTGTATGACCGGGTATCGCGTGGGCTGGGTAGCTGGTGACTCCGAGATCGTTGCAGCATTCAAGAAGCTTAAGACCAATATCGATTCCGGGACACCCACTTTTATTCAGGACGCTGCGATAGCGGCTCTCGCTGATGAAAAGCATGTGAAGAAGCTCAGAGAACTCTATCGTAAAAAGAGAGATCTTATCTCCGATGCATTCGTGAGTGTAGGGCTCGATGATTGTAGACCTCAGGCTACGCTGCATATGTGGCAGAAAGTGCCCTCTGGATATAACTCCCTTGAATTCGCGGAAAAACTTTTGGATCCAAGTATCGCCATAGTTGCAACCCCTGGAAACTGGGTGAGCGAGGAGACCGACGCTGGAAATCCTGGCGAAGGGTTCGTTAGGTTTTCCCTGGTTCCGTCGATTAAGGAATGTGAATTAGCCGCCGAAAGAATTAAGGCATATCTCAAATAGTTGAATCACTAATTATGACTAAAACGATCGCAATTATAGGTGGAGGTGTTGTTGGCTTGAACATCGCCCTCGCAATTTCTGACAGGAAATTGGGTGATGTATTTCTGCTAGAGAAGGAGCCATACCTCGGTCACCATACTTCAAGTAGAAATAGCGAGGTGATCCATGCCGGCCTCGCATATCCTCCGGGTTCCCTTAAGGCTCGATTCTGCGTTGAAGGAAATAGACTCACCTATGATCTACTGACAAATCTCAATGTTCCCTTCAAGAATGATGGAAAATGGATTGTAGCATATACGGAGGATGAAGTTGTAGCGATCGACAGGATGATAGAGAATGCGACAGCTGCCAAAGCTTCAGGGGTTTCAAGGGTTACCCCGGAAGAGGTTTTGCAGGTGGTTCCCATTCTAAGAAAGCCAAAAGCGGCGGCGTTTTCCAAGACCACCGGGATCATGGATGCATCGACGTATATAGAGTCTATGAAGATGAGACTCATCAACAGGGATGGAGTGTTCGTCATCTTTCCGTGTGAGGTAAATGAGATCGATGCTGCGAAGCACACGTTGAACACGACGAATCGCGGCGATATGGATTATGACATCATTATAAATGCCGCCGGTTTGTTCTCGGATGATATCTATAGGATGGCAGGGGGTAAACGCGATTTTCAGATCAAGCCTTATAAGGGCGAATACTACACTTGGCGGCTCGATAATTTCGATGCTCTGATCTATCCCGTACCGAAGAGTTTTTTACCTAAAGCGGATGCTACGCAAACCAGCAATTTTGGAATACATATGCACAAAGCGGTGGGCGGTGAGGTATATCTGGGTCCATCGCAGGTGGCTGCAGAATTTAAGGATGATTATACGATAAACACACCACCCGAGGAGTTCATTGAGTCAGTGTCATATCTGGTGAAAGAGAAGCCCTCCATTGATGATGTGATGCCTGCCTTCGCGGGAAATCGTCCTAAACTTTTTGAAAGTGGGGAAGCTGTGAGCGATTTTGAAATCTTTCGTGATGGCGATATCATTCATTTGCTAGGAATCGAATCACCAGGTCTCACCGCAGCGCCGGCGATCGCAAACTATGTCGTTTCAATGATATAAATAAAATTATGTGTGGCGGAATAAGATTTGAAATAGATGGTATCACTGAGGAGGAGTTTTTAAAATTCTTTCTTCCTGATGAGCTTGCGGCCTTTCAGAGGATGGGTTTTGTGGAGAGCCTCTTCTGGAGTAGAAGGCCACTTCTTCCCGTGAAAACTTCTATCAAGGCAGGTGCTATCCACCTCCTCGATTGGGGAAATCGTGATAAGGATATCGACCTTCCGCAGACCGGATGGACGAAGTGGGAGTCATTCGAGAAGGGAAAATGGAATCATTTAAATCCAAAGAAGATTTTGATCCCGGCGATTCAGGGGTGTGAAAAGAAAAAATGGTTCGATATCGATAATCCTATTGCCGGAATTGTTGTCGAAAAGTGTGGTGTCAAACACGCCTACATGATCACCGAGCCAGCAAGTGAGGAATATGAGGAGTTTACGGGACATGAGAGAATGCCTAAATTTATAGGGTCATAACTTTAATAATCCTTAATTATATCATCTAGTTATAATACTAAAAAACTAGCAACATAAATTGCCCAGAATCGATAAAGAAGGGGTATCACTCAAAAAAACATATTTGAATAAAGGAGCATTGAAATGACATTAGAAGCGTTTTCGACGGGGAGTCTTCCTGCTCAATCATTTGCATCGACGTCTTTTACTATGGCGATGCAGAAACCTATGAGGATAGCGAAGGTCGATCCGCAGGTGATGCCGGCGCGCGTTACTGCTGGGCATGACTTCTATGGTTCCTCAATATCATCTATATACGATCTGAGTGTTGGCACTTTTCCCACACAGCCGACGATGGATGGTTTGCCCATGACTCTTAGGTGGAGTATGAGGAAAGAGGGTATTGAATCTCGTGCCGCATCCCTTCTTAAGTATGCTCAGGATCCAGCTACGAAACCAGAGTATGCAGTTCGTGCTGCAGTGTCATCCGCTTTATACTCTACACAGTTAACCGACTTTCCATCATCCGTGCCTATTTTGGCTGCCAACTCATTGAGCGAAGCAGTTAATATCGCTTCGAATATGTCAGTGGACGCGGTAGGGGCTGCAGTTGCCATGAAGAATGGCGGTGACTGGGTAGCGGGGCAGGGTGATGAATCACTTGCTCAGCCATTCTATATTGCAGCGGCGGAGCTTTTGAGCCGACACCTTGAAGGTGGAGACTCACCTGCGAATCGACACGAATTCTTGGCCCGCGTGGACGCGCTGCAATACGCAAGTGCCGCTGCGTTTTTGGGGAAGGATTGGAGATTGATGACGGAGTTGTCGCGCAAGGTTGGTGATGCAGTACAAAGCTGGACCCAAGCAGATCGTGATGATACAGCTACGGATGATTTTTTTGCAGGCGCATATGGATATACGTTGGCCGCTTACTATCTTGAGGCCATGTTTGAGGATAGGGAGGGAGCTCATGCACTTGCAACAAATGCAGCTTTTCTCTTTGGGAGGCTTTCATCGGTTGGAGAAGATAGAATTGCCCAATGGATGGGGGGTCAGTCCTTGGATATCTTTGCTGAGAATTTGGTATTTCCTTTTGGAAAAGCTTCTGACAAGGACACCGTAGCAGCTGGATCTGGTGCATAATTAGATACTATGAAAATTAAATTAAAAAAGGAAACTACATCGTAGTTTCCTTTTTTTTGTATCAAATTCAAACTATTCGAAGCCCTCTGGGCTTTCGAACGGTTTATTTAAAATTAGTCATAAAACATGCGTGCTACATCTGCTAGCCTTTGACCCTCACCGATAGTTTCTCCCAGGAAGATATGTTGCGCTCTCCATATGTCCAATGCTCTGTCGATCATCTGCGGAATGTATGTCCAGTCATTTCTAACCGGACTAACCTTTGCTCGCTCCAGACGGTTCCACGCCATTCTAAAATAGTCAGCGGCGGATTCCTGATGAAATCCCTTTGCTGCATGATCTTTGGCAGAGCGCAGTAATAGATTGTGCAATGTTCGAGTGTCGGCGGATTTCCATCCGTGAAATATTCCCCTCATGACTTTTACGCTATTTGTTACAGGGTCATCCTCTGCTAAACGTGAATTGTGCCATGAGAGTGCTGTTCGATCCTCCCACTTTTGAAGTTTTACACTGGCATCTCTTCTGCCGAGTGAAATAAAACGATAACCATCATGAATAGCCATTTCATATGTCATTGCGGCAGCGCTGTGATATCGCATGTTGAAGAAAATGTCGGCAGCATCTGCAAAAGTCATGGCGGCTAAGGCTGTAAAGTGTTCATAGTCTGCACTACTCACTTCCGATGAGGAGGCTGTTGCGGAGAGGACCATGGCTGAGAGTAGAAAATCTCCACCTCTATGAAATAGATCGCTACTTACCCCCTGCTGAAGCGACTGGGCGATGCCTTCGGAAGCCCTTGGGTCATTTCCTAGTTCGTCAGTCTGTATGGCGATGTATTTATCTACACGCATCTGCAGACCGGTCGCTTGATCTACGAAGGTTGTGAGCTGCCTTCCTTCCTCAACTTTTACCGAGGGAGCATCTTCCATGGGCCTGCCAGTAACTGGTTTAGCCCTGTCAATAATAGCTCTCTGAAGAAAGTCCCCATGTTGCGTTGTTATGGGGATATGAGGCATCGTGAGAAGCGGAGGGGGTAATTTAACAGCACCCCTTACCATCTGGTCGGGAAAGGTATATCCCACAGCTCCAGAATCCCATGCACCAGGTATAACTGGCACCTGTGCCGGGCCTGATAGGAAATTGCTAAACTGTGCTCTGAATGCATCCAATGTCATTGATTTTACCATCTGTACTTTCCTTTCGTTCTCTTTTAACTCTATCGTTATCTTTACTAACCTTCGGATGAAAATCTATTTGCTGCCGTTGCAAAAATCTGTGTCAGCTCCCGTGGCTTCCTTTCAGCGATGCCGTAGTCATCCCATATTTTTATGGCCCCACCTATGCTTGTCGCGACATGTTGCCATATTGCACTATCCACCCTTTGTGCGTGCTGCAATCTGTACAATGCTGTTCTAAGTAGGTCATTTGCGGTTTCGTCATGATTGCCATTGATCGAGTTTGCTCTGGTTGAAAGACCTAGTATGTGGAGATAGTCGTCGGGTGTGGCAGCGTTCCAGCCAAAATATAATGCCCTCTGAAGTCTCAAAGTATATGTGATGTGATCGTCGTCAGAGGATAGTGATTGCAACCAGGAGTGTGCGGCTTCTCCACGCCAACTCCGAACCTGTCTTTCCAAGTCTGAACCGCGTTGAGGTTTTAGGGTGTCTGCTTCTATAGCAGCCATCTCGAATGCCATAGCGGCTGCACCAAAATACCTCATTTTCATGAAAAACTTCGCGGATTCTTCAAATCTATGGGCAACCTTTTTAGCAATAACTTCTTCGAGTACCGTTGTAGAAGCCTCTAAGCCAAAACGTGAAGTAGCTGCTAACATAAATTTCTTCATGCCTATTTCAAAGAAATCATCGGATTTCTGTGGGCGGAAACGCGTATGTAGGGTCCGGAGTTGCTCTGCTGGAAGTTTGTCAGACCATTCGACGAGCTCGTTCATTGGTAAGGATATAGCCACCAATTGATCGACGAAGCGATTCAACGGATATCTTGCGTTGACTACGAATGCTGGGGATTGTTCCGGTTTACCTCTAGAATGCATTTGGACTACGCTGCTGAGCAGACCCTGCTGATCTTCTGAAAATTGTTTAAAAGGAAGGGCGATCAATGCCTCGACAGGTGGTGCCACTGCGACGGGCATTGCAGCTTCTGCTGC
This sequence comes from Deltaproteobacteria bacterium, assembly GCA_018645265.1. Taxonomy (GTDB): domain Bacteria; phylum UBA10199; class UBA10199; order 2-02-FULL-44-16; family JAAZCA01; genus JABGOS01. The sequence continues at coordinate 45,734 of JABGOS010000063.1, read as the reverse complement.
GGCAGGCGTTCCTGTCATCTGGAGGGCTTCCGCATACTTGTATGTTAGTGATGGTTCGCTTGTCAGGCTGGCCGGCACTGTGGGTACCATTGCCTGCTGTGCCAGAAACTGCGAAAAGCGACTGCCAAAATTTGTTGTCCTTAATACTTGAGCACTCATTTCATTCTCCACTGAGTTTTACATATGTCCATTTATCGCGGTTAAACTTAAAAAGTTGTGCGATAAATACATGTTTACCATGTCTTTATGGTTAATATAACACATTGATATTATTACATATATAGATGTTGTAGAGCTAAACGGACTGCTTGGAAGCGGCTTTGGATGCCCTCCACTTCTCAATCTGCTTTTCCTTCATCTTTCTGATGTTATCGAGGTTGATTGAGTGGAAGAACTCATTTACATCCTCTGAAGTCTTTCTAGCCTTGATGCCGATATTGTGTCTCGCCGTATCGATATCGGCACCGTATTCCTTGTACTTTCCCTTCATCTGCTTGACGAAGTCGCGCGTACTCTTTCGCATCTGTCTCGATGCGCGCCAGCCATAGGAGCTGATGATCACTGACCAGATGTCGAACCGATCGATCTTGTCTAAGATTCTGGGTAAGGAATAGAATTTCAATGTTGCGCTGAGGGTCTTCTTCTGTAGCTGAAGGTAATTCATCTTTTTAGGTTTGAAGACGACATGATGCGCGTCGTAATATCCCCAGTCTTTGGAAAGAAGACGACCTTCCCTGTCCATCTGTTCGAAGACGGGCGTGCCGGGCAGTGGGGTTAAAATCATGAATTGAACTGAGGATAGATTGTTCTTCTTCGCAAACTTAACCGTCTGTCTGATCGTCTTCGGATCATCGTGATCGGCACCGAATATGAACATGCCATGTATGCGTATACCGCGTCCTTGAATTACATTGATCGCATGTTCAATGTCTTCCTTTGTCTGTCCCTTTTCGAGGGATTCCAGAGTTTTTGGGTTGATGGATTCAAGCCCTATGTAGACGTACTTGCAGTTCGACTGTACCATCAGATCCATCAGTTCGGGATCCTTAGCCACATCAATCCGAACCTGTGCCATCCAGTTCGGGGTGATCTTCTCATTGATCATTCTTTTTAGGAGTGTTTTTGTGTGCGTTGTATTTGCAGCAAAGTTATCATCGTAGAAGAATATCCATTCAGGTTTTCTTGCATGCAATTCCTCCATCACATTATCTACTGAGCGGAAACGATACTTTCTTCCGAACATTCTGGTGACGGAGCAGAAGTTACATCCAAACGGACATCCGCGCGAAGTCATAATTGGTGTGATCGATAGGTCGACTTTTGTTTTCTTCGAGCCACAGACGAGATCGAAATTTGGCATCGGGTATTTGTCGAGATCTGGACACGCTTCCGGAAATGGATTTTTGTTGACCCTGTTTCCATAGTGCCAACAGAGACCTGGTATCTCCTCAAATTTGCCGCCACCCGAGAGTGCTTTTAGGAAAGGTATGATAGCTTCTTCCGTTTCGCCACGGATGACGAAATCACAGTGTTCCAGCGCTTCATCGGTCAAAAAGGATACGTGAGGTCCACCCATGAAAACTGGCGTTCCTGTTCTTCTTATCTGTCGGGCCATTTCGTAGGCGCGAGGTGCTGTCGATGTGATAGTGGATATGCCTACAGCATCGGCATCGAACACATCATCCCAGTCGATCCCTTTTATCTCCTCGATGAATACTTTTACTTCATAACCGGCCTTCTCGAGGATTGTTGCAAGCTGTATGATTCCCAGTCTTGGAAAACCCCACTTGGAATAGACGTGCTTTCCAGGGGCCTTCGGTTCGATGAATACTATTTTTTTGATTGGTAGGTTTGTCATAGCGGCGATCACTACAACAGATAGCGCAGCAAAATCAAGTACTTTTACCGCTGCACCGCGTTATCCTATAAAAGGTGTCGGACACTTTTTGGGTTTTATGTGTGAAAAGTGTCGGACACTTTTTGTGGATGTATGTTGATGATTTCGTTGGCCAATTGTTCTTTGGATTCAAGTGAAAAGAGTGCGTGTTCAGCGTTTCCGATGATCTCCGGAATGGATTTGTACAGCCCTTTTCTGAGTACTAAAAGGGTGTTTTGAGGGATCTCAACAAATTTATTTATCATCTGAAAGAAGCCCTGCTTGTCATCGAGTTCGAGCGGTCCTATCTCATCGACTATGAAGAGGTCGCAGTTGAAGTTGAGAAGCCTAGCTTTCTTGAAGGCTGACTTGCTGAAGAAATATTTTTTCCATTGGAATGAATTGTCGAAAGGGTGTGGGCGTGTGTAGGGAATAGGTTCATCCATTATACCGTCGTTTATCGCTACAAAGTCGTGGCCGACCTTAGTCTCTCTCTCGATGTGTGGTGGGGTCGTCCATCCACCAATGCAGAGCCCATCCTGCGCCAGCTTCTTCGACAGACCAAGCACGAATGTGCTCTTTCCCGAATTTATTTCATCACAGAGTATATATATCATCTAGATGTATGCTCGCGCCAAGAACGTCAGCGCAATTAACAGTGCGGTTGTTGCCGCCTGCCACCTCATATTGAATGATAGGTTTATTCTGCCGTAAATCAGATCGTATCCCTTCGATAGCATCGTTGCCACTATCGTCATGATCGGGAGTTGTATAAGCGCCGCACCCATAGGATCATTGGTGTGATGTGTAGGCCATCCATATATGCCGAGCGATATTACGTTGAATGTGACCATCGATAGCGATGCTGTGAAGAGCATTCGCGATGCGAGCGGAGCCAGCCCTGTCGATTTTCTGAGTATCAATGCTGCTGCAAGGCCCTGCATTGCTATAGCGGTTGCCGGATTGATCACCTGCATATGAAACAGTGGAAGGGAGAATAACCATATATCGAGCATCTTGAATGAAGCTGCTACCAAACTCACCGCGAAAAGGTGTGAGGGCTTCAAACCATTTTTCAACGCTGCATATAATACAGCAAAACCTATCGACGCCATGATCGTTCCGGTGAAGGGAATGTGTATTACGTGCATTGCACCGCCGACAGTGGCTTCAATGAATCCCCAAATGGAACCGAAGAGTAATATTGTGACGAAGTGTTTCATAAGGTCTCCTGTATCTTGTATCATTGAGCTTATAACTTCAATTAAACATTGAATTTAAAATGTATCACATCTCCATCATTTACCACGTAGTCATGACCCTCAGTCCTAAGGTGACCTTGCTCCCTTATCTTATGTTCATCTCCAGATTTGATCAAGTCGTCATATGAATAGACATCTGCACGTATGAAGCCACGCTCAAAATCGGTATGTATCTTTCCTGCAGCCTGTGGAGCTTTAGATCCCGCCGCCACTGTCCAGGCTCGGGCCTCAGGGCCATCTTTAGTAAAAAAGGTGATTAAGTTGAGCAGGGTATAGGTCGCATGGATAAGTCTAGGGAGACCTAACTCGGAAAGCCCTAGGTCATCCAAGAATTCCCGTCTCTCCTCAGCGCTTAAGTCACCGAGCTCAGCTTCAATTGAACCACAGAGCTCGATTGCCGGGATGCCCTTTCCTTTAGCGTAGTCGATGGTTCGTATGACAGTTTCAGAGGGCTGTTTAACATCAGTTTCATTGACGTTTAGGATGTAGATGACTGGTTTATTAGTAAGAAGGACTAGGTCTCCTAGTTCGCCCCATTCCAGCTCTGAAAGTCCTGCTTTAATAGCAGGCTCCCCAGATTCCAAAGTATTTTTGATTTTTTCTAGAAGTAAAAACTCCCTTTTTGAATCCTTACAACCAGTTCTCGCTGCATGGGCGATCTTGTCGAATCGTTTTACAACCATTTCAAGATCAGCGAGTGCGAGCTCCGTTTCCACTATCTCGATATCATGTATAGGATCCACCTGTTCATAGCTGTGAACCACGTTCGGTGCATCGAAGCATCTTACAACGTGTGCGATCGCATCGACGTTTCTGATATGCCCCAGGAATTGATTTCCAAGTCCTTCGCCTTTGTGCGCTCCCTCCACGAGTCCAGCTATATCGACGAACTCAACCTGCGTGGGGACGACCCGTTCCGGCTTGAATATTTTTGCTATGTTCTCCAGCCTATCGTCAGGCACTGCGACCATTCCGGTGTTTTGATCCTTCGTGCAGAATGGGTAGTTTTCCGCAGGCACGTGCGCCGCTGTCATTGCGTTGAAAAGTGTCGATTTGCCGACGTTTGGAAGACCAACTATGCCGCAGTTGAGGCTCATATGGGTGAGGCTGCCAGAGGCATGGCGTAATTTCAATGATAAATACGATCCAATGTTTTTGATATGTAATTTTCTTGAAGTAGAAATCTGATATCACACGTCATACGGCGAATAATCCTTGGTTTCTTCATACTTTGACGCTATTATGCGATGCACCTGACAAGGAGGAAGCTATGCGCCGTATCATTATATTGGTTATGGTCGCTGTACTCTTTACCGCATGTGGGCAACCGCAGGATGATTTTGCGCTGAATTCTATTGATCCTGAAGGTGGCACCACACTCGGGGGTGCTGAGGTAACCATCCGCGGTAGGGGGTTCGATTCTGATACGACGATAACGTTCGGAAGCAATGCTGCTACTATCACATCGTATACGAGTACCCAGCTGGACGTTGTCACTCCTTCTTCCGCTAACGTTACGGATTCAGTTGATGTTACCATAACTGGTGGTGACGGCGAGACTGCCAAAATTACGAATGGCTATACCTATAGGAGTATGTTGGTAGTCGCGAACAAAAATTCCAATCAGGTTGCTATCTTCGATGTCGACAGGGTGGATTATTCTATCACTGAATTTTCAACATCTCCTATGAATGTAGGTGGCTTGGCGCCTATGGGTATGGTTGTGGATAGGACCTATGCATACCTCTATACTGGAAATGGAAATAGCGCTACCGTTTCAGGCCTTAGTTATTCCATGGAGGATGGTTCGATGTTGGCAGTTAGCGGCTCGCCATTTTCGCTTCAGGGGATTGCATCACGATCCCTAGCAATTGATACATCAGACCATATCATCTTGAGCTCCAACTCAAACTCTAATGACATCTCATCATTCACCTATAGCGTTGATGATGGAAGTCTTACATTTGTCGAGACGATTGGCGCCGATGGCACGTCCCCTTATTTTGTAGTGATTGATGAATCAAAAAAGTTAGCTTTCCTGGCCAATAATGACAGCAATACGATCGCAGTTTTTACATATGATGAGGATGCTGAGCTTGAAGAGGTCAGCACATCGCCAACCGCAGCTGGCGGAACGAGTCCCATTGCAATGGCGATAGATATCACTGACAAGCTCCTCTTTGTTGCGAACTATGATTCGAATGATATTTCTGTTTTTGAATACTCCTCCAGTGGAGTGTTGACACAGGTTACGGGATCTCCCTTCGCTGCTGAAGGGCAGGGACCGAGGGAGATCGCTCTCGACACATCTGAGGGACTTCTATTCTTAATAAATGAGACGAGCAATACCATCAGGTCTTTTACATATAATTCATCAGGCGCGCTGACTGTGGCGGCTCATCCTACGTTAAGTTCTGGTGGCACTGATCCTAGGGCGATCGCCATCGATACCGCTAAGAAAATGCTTTTCGTAGCGAATCAGACTACAAATGATATAAAAGTTGTCACCTACGATTCAAATGGGCAGATGACCACCCAGGGAAGTATGGCTGATTGTGGAGGGTTGGCTCCAAGTGGGTTGCTCTTCGTGCCATAAACTGCGTTGTATCGCTGCCAATCAAGATTCATAATATCAGGCGCGAAAATACAGGCGTGTATAGGCTAACATGAAACTTCATTTTATATCCCTGGGTTGTCCTAAGAATCTCGTAGATTCCGAGGTGATGCTTGGTCAGCTGACCGGCGTAGGCTACGAGCTCGTCGAAGATCCAAACAAGGCGCAAATTATAGTTATCAATACGTGTGCATTTATCGAGGATGCGAAGAAGGAAGCTATAGATACCATTCTCGAAATGACAGAACTCAAAAAAAGTGGAAGCTGTAAGTTGCTTATGGTCGCAGGCTGTCTTCCTCAACGTTATGAGGGCGAGCTTTCGGAGCTCTTCCCAGAGGTCGATGTATTTATAGGGACTGGCGAATTCTATCGTGTCGCCCAGATAGTTGAGGACTGGGATGGAAAGCCTAGAAATGAAATTAAGGAATCGACATTTATCTACGATCATGAAACTGCGAGGCTTCATACCTCCCCACATCATTCGGCATATCTCAAGATAGCCGAGGGGTGTTTTCACCCTTGCTCCTTCCGTATAATTCCAAAAATTCGCGGAAAGTTTCGTTCCAGGCCTGTCGATTCAATAGTTGAAGAGGCAAGAGGGATGCTCGCTAAGGATATCAAGGAGATAAATCTCATTGCCCAGGATCTGACAGCATATGGGAAGGATATCAAAACGGATCTTGCGAGCCTTTTGGAAGGACTCGTTGATTTGGAGGGAAGTGAGAGGTGGTTTAGGCTTCTGTATACCTACCCCCATAAATTTCCAGCGGATGTCATTGAGATAATGAGGGATTGTCAGGATATCTGTTCATATATTGATCTGCCGATACAGCATATAAACGATAGGGTTTTGAAGCGCATGAAGCGGAAGGGCGGCGGCAAGGAAATCAGAAAGCTTCTCGAGGAATTTAGGAAAAAAATTCCTAACGTTTCGATACGCACCTCTTTGATAGTTGGCTTTCCAGGGGAGACTCAGGAGGAGTTTGATGAGCTCCTAGATTTCGTTGGTGAGGCTAGGTTTGAGCACCTGGGGGTGTTCACCTTTTCTCCAGAGGAGGGGACGCCCGCGGCGAAGTTAAAGGATCAGGTGCCACACGATGTTGCCATTGCAAGGCAAACTGAGATCATGGAACTGCAAAAGGAAGTATCCTTAAGCAACAATAATATGTTTTTAGGAAAGATAGTTCGTGTCCTCGTGGAGGGTTCATCCGACGAAACGGATATGCTCCTTCAGGCGAGACATGAAGGCCAGGCCCCCGAGTTTGATGGGGTAATCTACATAAACGAAGGTCTCGCAGCAGCAGGTGATTTTGCCTACGTGGAAATCACCGAAGCCCATCATTATGACCTCGTAGGCAAAGTCGTCGGTTGACCAAAAAGTGTCCGACACTTTTTTTAACTATCTCATAAACGGTGTTGGACTCATTGTAGAGAGACTCGCCATGTTGACTGGAGAGAAAAGTTGAGAAGCTCCCATCATTGTAGGTATAGCTCCCCCAATTACATTTTGATTAACATGTGTTGGAAGCCATGTCGGAGATGTTGGGTGAAATCTTGCGGCTGAAATTCCTGGCATATGACTGCTCGTAACCCACACAGGTCTTGTCGCCCCCATTGAATGTATGGGTGATGAGGACGCGGGTCCGTATTGCGGAGTTGGTATAACAGGAGATGCTTGAGTTGAACTAAAACCTGCTTTGTCGTGGCCGCTTATTTCCCCACCACCACCTACAATTGATCCGCCACCGGCACCTTGAGGGCCGGATGAGCCCGAAGGTCCAGAAGATGATCCACCATCTGCCTTCAAGCGATCTCTCGCTGCCAGAACTTCATCCCTGTTCTTGATCATGAAAGTGTATCCGAACCAAGTTATCAATCTAGATACCGCGTGTTTATCTTTTTGAAGACTGTCCAATCTCGTTGCGAGCTTTGCTTGGTTATGTTTTGTCATCCTATCATAGAACGATTCTGTAGGATCGATGAGTTTAGCGAGGAGGATTACCTTCTTATGGGCCATGTCAGTTTCATTGAATAACTGTGCGACGTGCCTTTTAATAACGGTTTTACTTTGACCTTTATATTGTCCGTTCCTTCGCAGCTCATCTTCGTATGTCGTAGCTTCCTGGTCCAAGTGGGATCTTACGAGTTGTTGGAAGGCCTGACTTCCCACCCGTGGCAACATTTCGAGTTCATCTATGCGATATTCAATGTGGGTTGAAGGTAGTTGGTCTTCAGCGTCGAGTTCAAAGGTTGGAATTAGAAGCTCATTTTCCGAAATTGGATTGTCACCGCATATTGCGTTCATATCATCCAAGAGTAGGAGTTCTATGAGGGTGTCCACGAAATCTTCAGGGGTAAGATTGGGTAATTTATCAAAGGCATCGTAAACTTGATAACGTTTACCTCTATCAAAGCGCAGCATTGCGAGCGCTAGTGCAGCTATAGCTGGTCTAAGTTCCCGATGGTTGCGAGCGAGCGATGTCAGATTCGTCAGTTGTCCGTTTGTCTTTGAAACTTTAATGGTAGCTTCTACGAAGGCGGGGTCCTGCTTGAAGATATTAGGTGCTAGATATTGCAGCCTTGCAACTGGTGATAGTAGCTCAAGAGGAAGTTCGGGTTCCTCCATGCCGGTGATCTGAAATGCATTTGTTACAGCGCCATCATCACCGAAGGGTTCTCTTAACGTCCTTCTAATTTCCGATAGCATGTCCCCATTTGTAATCATTTCAGCGAAGAGCTCAGGTCTCTGGTCTTGTGCTTGTAGTTCAAAGAACTGGAAGATCTTGTGTCGATACACCTCATCCATCTTCATGAGTAGAAAGTAGATGACTATAATTGCTGATTTGAGTTCCGGATTTCTTTCTACGAAGCGCTTCATCGATTCTGATATGGGATTTGCTTGTCTGCCCGCAGCAAGTTTTTCACCAGCAAACTCTAGGATGAACCGTCTGGCTTTCATTAGTTCAGGAGCGAGCATTCTCAGTCTATATGCAGGATCTGCCGTCTGCCAGCTGTTCGATCTCTGTATCCAGGGATCGGTTTCGCCGGTAAGCCATCTCGCTAATGTAAAATCATCAGTTAAATTTGCGCTGAGAGCTTTTATTATTGTGTCATGTCCCGCTACGCCAGCTTGCGATTGAGAGGCGTACAGTTTCCGTAAGCGATCTTCTATGGATGCTTTCATGGTATCGCTCGGGATTCTGCTGTTGTCGAAGCAGAGGTAGAATAGACCCATGAACTTATCTCTAAAATCCTTCGGGAGGGATTCGTATGTAAGGGCTACAATGGTGATCAGTTTGGCCATCGATGGTAGCCTGTGCATCATCGGTTTAATCCACGCTGGCGCCTTTGCCAATCTAGCTTTGATCTTATGCATCGGCCAACTCTTTGGGAGTTGTACCGCCATGTTGGGTTCCAAGGCTTTTATTACCGCCCAGAGCTGGCCCCTGCCAACCGCTCCGACTTCGGGATGCGCTCTCTCCAACCCCTCATCTATAGGTGCGAAGAGTGGGTCGTGCATGTTTCTATATATTTTGTTTGTATTTTCGCGAATGATTCTTTCGATGGTGTGGACCACACTATGTTCTGTGTGCCATGCACCGGTGGTGGCAATTGCCAAAAAAGTTCTTAGAGCAATAGATTCAGATTCTTCATCGTCGGAATAATGGTAAGCGAGATAAAGCTTTGCTATGAACTCCCTGAATTCAGGTTTTTTTAGCTCAGCTCTAAACTCGGCGGTTGTAATATCCCTGTCATCCGAAAATTCAATCCGCTCTGGAATTGATTCAATCCATCCCATAAGCGCCCTATCGCTTACAGCTTCAAATTTAATAGGGGAGGGTCTGTTCATAGCTACATGATATGCGGTCGTTGCTAGTGTCTGTGTTTCATGCAAGGTGAGCGGCGGTCCTTCACCGATGGGGGTTCGGCTTGTGGGTAAGATCAGTCCATGGATGAATTGTCCAAAGTGTTGTCTTTCGGTTGATACGGGAAAGTCGTCCAGTTCGACTGACTGGTTCGCCATCTGATATATCCAGCCCAGATCTAAAAGCGATGGATCACCGCTCATTACCCAGTTTGTTCTTAGAGTCAGTATGCCTTCCACAGATGTTCTATAAAAGGGCGCAATGAATAGTGTTGTTTTGGAGTTTACGCCAGGCAAACTCCTTAAATCTATCTCCGTCCATTCTCCAGTTGCGCCGTGCATGTATCTAAATGTATTACCCTTTGTATCAATGCTTCTTTGCGCATCCCTCGTATCGACAGGTCCAGCCCATATGATATCCTCTTCACGACCAGGGAGGCCATTTCTAACTACGAGCATACCCATATGCGGATTTTTCAAGTATGTATCATACAGATTGTGCCAGTTTGCATGTACTGCGCTATCGTAATCGTCGTGCGTAATATCTGATGAACGTTCCTTTTTGAGGTATCTCGCATTTAGGATTCTTCTGTTAGCTACCGCCCAACTTCGAATGGTAGTGTGTATCTCATCAATCTTGGTATCGCTATCCAGATAGGCTATATGTGATATTAGGTTCCTATAATATTCTGTGGATTCTTCGCTTCTTGCCAAGTCACCAAGAAGTATGAGCTCGTTGCTCCTTCTTTGGAGCAGCATACCTATCTTCTTAGAAAGATTAGCTAGCGGTGAAGCTGGATCTGCATCTTCAATTCTTGTAATGTTTATGCCGTAGGTGTGTGGATTGATGATGATCTCATCGCCTAAGACTGATGTCAGTTGTAAAGCTTCGCTTCTGTCGCTATCCCTCCATCTTCTAATAGCTACTGCATCAGTTAGCGGTATGAGATAGCTCTTCGAATTAGTGGAGAGGATTTGTGAGCGCGTTATATTGTCTAAGCTTGAAGCGGCGAGTCTGTGGGCACCTGACTTTGGTTTTCCAGTTATAAAAAGTGAATCGTCGATATCCGTACGCAACGGCTTCGGTTTGGCAAGGTTTGCAGGTTCAGCTGGCGTTAGTTTAGACTCTTCTGTTGCAATGGCTTTGGTTGCAGTATCCATTGCGGCAAGGAGGGTTCTGTTGGTTTCTGTGACACTATTTCTTGTGGCGTTCGCTGTTTCTAAAAGATGTACCAACTGGGATATCGCTTGTTGCAGTTTTTTTCCGTGAACCTCTCCAACATCAGTTAGCGTTTGCCTGGCATCCGCTATGACTGTCTCCGTATCGGATAGTTTCGTATCGAGAATGCCATCACTTGCGGAAAGTTCCTGGGCGGCTGTAATGGCAGTACCACGTAGAGCCGTAAATCTTGTCACCGCATCGATGAAGAGGGCGCGATTTCCACCGGTACCGCTCAAATCAACAGTCAGTGCTTCGATGTCAGCTATATGAGTGTTAGTTGTTTCATCGATCTTTGATGTGACTTCATTGTGTGCGTCTGCCAAGGCCTGTCGTGCATTGTGCACCAGAGCAACTGTCTTCGCAGCTACTCCCTGCAGTCTTTCGGATTCTAATGATGACAGATGTTCTTCAAGGGCGGTGGAGTTGCCAAGCATCGTGCCGTCGGCTGAATTAAGAAAAGCCATTGCTGATTGTATTTGAAGCTCTAAAACCCCAATTGTTCCTTCTGGAGCGGCTTCTGGAACTTCAAATAAATTTGAAGGTAGAGTTTCAAGGGCTCTATCCCTAGCGGTATCGTTCGTCCTGATTTCTATAATTGCGGCCGCACGTTCCTTTAATGAGTATAGCGCCGTGACCTCATCCTGCAGACCTGTGATTATCTGCCACGATGCTTCGAGCTCAGCCAGCCTCGCTGTGGCCGCCTCTTCATCCACGCCATCCAGGTCAACACTCTTCGTTGCTAGGTATATTTCATACGAACGTCCATGAACCTCTGCAACCCTGTCGACTATTCCAGTTAATTCGTCATCGAGTTGCGATTGTGCAGGCTGAACTGAATTGGTGTAAGCTTCGGAAGTGGCCTGATCAAGACTTGGGCTGAGCTCCAGCCCTAGAAAGGTTGCAAGATATCCATAACGAGCTTCGAGTTGATTCAACCCTTCGTAGGTCATGTCATCATCAATCTCGGTTGCCACCCTTTCCCTGAAATCATTCAAGCTAGCTGATGGCGTAGCAGCATCTTCAGCTAAAGGGGGGATGGCTAGGTGTGCGAGTTCGATAGGATCACCGAATGTGCTTCTGATAGACTGTATCCATTCGCTGAGAACCGTTCTGTAAGAGTGTGCAACTTGAAGTGCTACTGCAGGGTATTGCGATAGGTTTGCGTCAACGAAATGTTCCGCCATAGCTTCGATATCTATCGGAAGGTTGCTGGTTATTCTCAGACGAACATATTCTTGAGCCAACTCACTTAGGTTCGTTACATCAAGATGAGGTGCGCGATAATTGTCAGAGAAGAATCTTGATATCCCGATCTCCGGGTCCTTTACTATTTCTAATAGGGCATTTTGTAATTCTATCTGTGTGGAGATTGTATCATTCAAGAGGTCGATATGGAGATCTGATGTGGCACCCTCCCTTCCAGTCGATGAGAGAGCGTCTCCAATCTGACTTCTCTCGGGGGTGGTACCGAACCCTATCGCACAGCTCAAATTGAATAGGGCGCGTCTTAGTGTGGGTAAGTCAAATGCGGTTTGAGCTCTCCCAGCCAACCATGTGTTGGCATGTAGCCTCAGGGTTCTTCCTAGCAGCCCGTCATGTGGAATCTCCAAGTCGTTCGACTGGGGAACAAGGGCATCTGCGTTGAATTCGTCGATATTGGCATGAACAAGCCTTGTCACTCCGGTAAAATCAGGGGCGGATGAACCTGTATAGTTTTCTATGTGTAGCTCTATGAGCCTTGTTACTAGAGCTTCATTTAGGGGCAGCCTAATTCTGTTTCCACTTTGTGAAGGCTGGGGAAAGAGATCCCTGTAATCTTCAAATGCCAACGTAGCGATGTGATGATCTACACTGCCACCATCGGCGTTTGCGGATGTGCCTTCTATCGTCGTTGGAACACCTATTCCATTAAAGAAAGCGAGGATTGCCCGCTGAATTCCTTCAGGGTTTGTGGACTTGTGCTCCTCGACTATTCTGCCGAGTGTGTGTGGCCAGAATCTTCTGTAGAGATATTTAACGGCATCAAAGTAGTCGCGGAGAACTGCAGTTCCAATTTTTATATCGGATTCCGTGAGAGCGTGTTCATCAGCTGCTATTTGTGCAAACAGATTTTGCCACTTTATTCCCTTGGGAAGCTTTGGCCCAGCTGGGATGGTCGGTATCGATTCGGGTGGTGGGGGTGTGTCGTCATTTTCTACATCGGTATTTGGCGATGTCGTGAAATCGCCGTTCTTTAGTCCGAGGAATTTTTGCAAGGCTACACCGAGTAATTCCCCTCCCCCTATCAGTGGTGTGACGGCGGCTTCTACGCGATCTCCTGTTTTTGCGTCGGATGGGCTTAGCTCTCCAATCGACATAAGATGCGCTACAGCTGCTTTTATCTTCAAGACTTCTAAGGTGAGATCATTACCCCATGATTCTCGTTTCGATGTGCTGACGATCTCTCCTATTGCAAGACCAATATGTCCATCGGCTACGAATGGTGTTTGACTGTGGAGTAGATGAAAGTGAATGTCTTCCTCACCTAGATGAATAGTTCCAGTGATTGGAGCTTCGAGTAAAACCCTTCGAGCAAATCCTTCGAGGTCATGTTTGTAGAACTCTCTTACCTCTCTTATATCATCAGGGGAATAGCTTGAGGATGTAGTCGTAGCATCTCTGTATATCGATGACTTGATGAGATGCTCCTTCGAAACCGCTTCGAGTTCATTCTCAATGTCGCTAAGTGCTAGCGTGCCGTTTTGAGGATCTGAAACACTCGCATTCGGAATTAGGAGGCTGATAGTACCTAAATAGTTTCTTATGTAATCTATGCGTCCGTCGTAGGCTCCAGCCTTGATGTGATCATCGATGATTCTATCAAGACCTTTAGCTGCTTTGATCGTGGGTAGCGACTGCTCCCTCTTATCAACGACGTTGAACTTAATTGTATATTTACTTCTCCTTCTGCGAAGTTCGGGTGAGAGTCTGGCGTTTCTGGTGTCGCGTACATCAACCCTTGGGAGTATCTCGCGAACACTTCTCAGGTATCCGTTTATGATGACTATCAATTCTTCTCGTTCAATTCCCAAGCGCTCTGACATTTCAGGTGTGGCGTACCTTCTTGCATCCCAATGTTCGGGTATCACTTCCTGAGCACGATGAGAGTCGAATGTAGCCGCGCGGACTCCGGTATAAGCTTCATATCCACCAAAATGCACCTGTTGAGCCCACGTCATGTAGCTCCAGGTTTCATAGAAGCGGTTGTGTAGTGGGTCCGGTTCAGATAGTTCGATGACCCCTTCATTATCCGCTCGGAGTAGCATCCTGGCGATCGGTGGATAGATAGTGGCCAAATACTCAAGAAAGTCGATTCTCTGACCCTGTGCTTCGGCGATCTCGGAGAGATATTCATACCTTGAGATCATGGCACTTACGCCATCCTCGCCTCTTGGCTCAACCGTTACGTCCTCGCCTCTCCCAATTGAAACCCTCCAGCCTGCGTAGGCGTTCCAAAGGTCGGTGCTTATCGTTTCGGGGCGTTTCTCTATTGTTGGATCTGGCATTTCCAACATTGCGTCGGTAAGTATCCCTTCGGTTTCAGCAAATGCGAGGATGGCATACCACTTCTCGACGATTCTCTGCCAATGTAGAACACCTATGGTATCGGGATTCTCTCTTATGCTTCCCCAACCCAATGAGCTCTTCCATGTGATTCCTAATTTGTGATCGTTGAAGTCTTCTTCGAAGTACGGTTCTCCTACTCCCATTACCTGATATACGTAATCGCGATGGGAGACTCTATGGTCGTAGGGGATGAAGTTGCCAAGTCTCTGTGTGGACGCTGCTTTCGCTCTTTCCTCTATGGCATATTCATCTAAAGAGGGTTTGAGTTTAGATATGTCATCCTCTGATTTGATCAGTGACGATGAATCTGAAAATTGCGATGTGAAAAAATTAATCAGAAGTTCCAGCGTTTTATCATCGAATCTCTCACGCGCGCCATCAACCCTTAGGAATATTGCTCTGATGAATCTAGTTTCGAGGCCTCTTCTCGATAAAACTTCGGGGCCAAACTCAGCGCCGTGTTCATTGTGCGCCCTTCTGATATATTGGAGAAAGAGTTCATAGAATGACTGAGCGTATATATCGTGATTTGTTTCAGTGCCTGCAACACCACTTCGGATATCATCGTAGTAGCCATCAAGTTCAGCAATTAAATCCGGGCCGATGATCGCTTCCAGATTTGTCAGTGAATGGATGTTTCTGAACGATCCTTCCTCGGCGGTGCCGGGGCTGCGGTCCGTTTTCGATCCCTCTATTCTGCTGGCATCCTGTCTGGCGACGTGATGGAAGAGGCGGCCGATGAGACCCTTTATCGCCTTCTCCTCTTTTACGGATGCAAACTTGTGAGTAATGAGGAGGCGAGCTTTTTTGAAAGCGCTTTCTGTTATTTCAAGCCTTCTTCTGGTTTCTCCAGCCTTTTGCTCAGAGAGCCAAATTGCTACGTAGCTTCTGATTGCCTGGTCAGCAATTGTTTGGAATAGTGTCGGGGCTATCGCAACCTTTTCTCCCTCTGGATCAATCCAATATAGATCAGCGGTGTTTTTCTGAATCCATTCATCTACATTATCGCTGATGTTGGAGACGTACTGGTTAATTCTCTCATCGTTAAAATCGGTTGTCTCTCTCGTGAGAATCGTTAGTGTGTCGTTGCGGATGCTCTCAAGTTCTTTAATCTTCTGAAGCGCGCTCGTTCGCGATGCGATTCTTCTGAGCTTTGGTGTAAGGGTGGCTTCATCCCTGCCGAGGGATCTTAAATCTCGATCAATCCTTCTTGCCTCTTTGAGCATCGAATCCAATGTGTGGGGATCTGCAAGTTCATCTCTCATCCCTTCGATTTCAGTTACGATGTGCAGTGCAGTCAAAACTCTATGTGCAACGGTTTCCGCCTTGAACGTCGGTGCCTGGCTCTTTTTCTTGGCCTGTGCCTTGGGTTGTTTCTTACCAACTAAGTTTAGCTGTGCGGAACTACCATCGATAAAGCTCTTGAATAATACGAATACTTTTCCACCAGCTGAGCGACCCCTTGATGTTTTTTCGATATCTGATTTTGAGATAGTTCTGGCGGCCGGTGGCATGTCGCTGTAGTAACCGTTGAATCCTCTGAGAAGGGCTGTCGCGATCTGTGAGTCGGTGGGGGTTTTTCCAACTTCCTTAGTTTCTGGATCGAAACCTTTCTCCTTAAGATAGCTGAGTGCTCCAATGAAGATGTTGCGCGCATCGGATGCATGGCTTCTGCTATCTCTGCTGTAAAGAGCAGCAGCCCTTTTCGCGAGGCCGAGTATTTCTTGGGAGATTCGCACACTGTTCCATACTTCTATTTCAGCTGGGTCCAACCGTGCTGCCATTGAAGTGGGGCCAACTCCTGCGGCTACATCAGTTGCACCGTCTTTCACAGCCAAGTAGCCATCGACAGGCCGCACCTCACCATCTGGCTTGGGAGAGGTTCCCCTCGCGGCTGGTGGTGTGCCTGGAACGTGCGGTGGAGTTCCTCCACCGTCACCTGTTTTCTTAATATCGCTCATAAGTTCACAAAAGGTGTCGGACACCTTTTTGCTCTTTTCCCAAAAAAGTGTCCGACACCTTTTTTATCTGTCTATCAAGGATGAGGTGTTATCGTGCCTTCAGGGGGTTAGTTGCTAACTTTTTTGCCCATAATTTCAAGCTTTTTGGACCAAAATGATTTTTTTTGCTGAATATCCGTTATTTATAGAATTTATTGATATCGGAATATCTTCTCGTTGCTTTTAGGGGGTTCTTGCTGTTAAAAGCGGGCCCTCATGGATTCAAAATTTTTTGAAATGTTGTGTTCAGTGAATAAGCCATACCGCTATATCGGGGGTGAGCTAAACAGCCGCAAGAAGGCCTGGGATTCTGTTGATATCCATATATGTTTAGTATTTCCAGATAGTTATGAAATTGGAACGAGCCATATAGGTCTTTCAATACTATATAATGTAGCGAACGACCGTGATGATATTTTGGCTGAAAGGGCATTCACACCATGGGCCGATATGGAGGAAGCTCTGTCCAGCCGCGGCATCAAGCTCTTCTCGCTGGAATCGAACAGGGCTTTGGATGAATTTGATATCCTTGGATTTAGCCTGGGCTATGAGCTCACCTATACCAACGTTCTTACCGTCCTTAAATCTGCAGGCATTCCAATATATTCAAAAGATCGAGATGAGTCTCATCCTCTGATAATCGCCGGTGGTCCTTGTACTTACAATCCGGAACCGGTTGCCGCATTTTTCGATGCGATAGCTATCGGGGATGGGGAGGGTCTGGTAGTTGAAATTTCCGAGATGGCGAAGGTCTCCAAGAAGGAGGATGAGCATAGAGGTGATCTCCTTCGGAGGTTGGCAAGGATAAGCGGGGTGTATGTTCCTTCGTTGGGAAATATGGCGAGTGGAGTAGGGAGGGCCCTGCAATGCGATATAAATTCAGCACCGTACCCTGTGCATCCTGTAGTCCCTTACGCTACTACGCAGATGCGTGCCGCCGTGGAAGTGTCGAGGGGATGTGCAAGGGGGTGTAGGTTTTGTCAGGCGGGATTTATATATCGTCCCGTGAGACAGCGCGATTCATCGACCGTTTCAAAAATTGCCTCCGAATGTATCCTTTCCACAGGTTATGAGGAGTTTTCCTTTCTGTCGCTTTCACTCGGTGACTGGGCACCACTGGAATCAGCACTCCGTCAAGTTCACGAAGCCTGTGCGCCACTTCCTGTTGATGCTTCGCTTCCAAGTCTTCGTGTCGAGTCGATGTCCGATCGCATGCTCAGTTCTATGGGTTCCTCGCGTTCCGGCAGCTTTACGTTAGCCCCGGAGGCTGGAACTGAGAGGATGAGGAACCTGATCAACAAGGGGAATACGGATCAGGATCTCTACGTATCGGTTGAAAAAATATTTAAGAATGGATGGCAGGCGGTAAAACTCTATTTCATGATCGGCCTTCCCGACGAAACTCAGGATGACCTGAAGGGGATCGTGGATATTGCCAATCGATGTCTAAGTATAGGTAGAAAATATCACAGGCGTCCCGATGTGACCGTTTCAACATCGACGTTCGTGCCAAAGGCGCATACTCCATTTCAGTGGGAGAGGCAGATTTCCATCGAGGAAGCGGTGGAAAAGCAGGCCTACCTTAAGAAACATCTCAGAAGGCCTGGTCTTCATTATAAATGGCATAGGGCGGAGATGAGTTTTCTTGAAGGGGTCTTCGCCCGTGGAGGGGCGGAGCTTGCTGATGTTATTGCTATTGCGCATGAGGATGGGGCGAGGTTCGATGGTTGGGATGAACACTTCGATATCGGTAGATGGAGAAGGGCGTTTGCAAAGAGGAAGATCTCCCCGGACAGATATCTTGAGGGACGTGGTAACAGTTTCGAGTTTCCCTGGGACCATCTGAAGGTAGGACCGGATAAGCATTTTTTAATGAAGGAGCGCGATAAGGCAAGGAGGCTGCAGGGGACCTTGGATTGCGTGCAGAATGAATGCACTAGCTGTGGTCT
This sequence comes from Deltaproteobacteria bacterium, assembly GCA_018645265.1. Lineage (GTDB taxonomy): Bacteria > UBA10199 > UBA10199 > 2-02-FULL-44-16 > JAAZCA01 > JABGOS01. The sequence goes on along the minus strand of JABGOS010000063.1, from coordinate 27,340 downwards.
CTGCGATTTTGATGAGGTGAAAAATAGAATAGCTTCTTCGGAAGCGATTACACAGGATCAAGTCAGCTCCTCAGCTTCCAAACCACAAACCGTGAAACATGAAATTTATAAGTATCGCATCCAATATTCAAAGAAGGGACGCGCTGCTTTTCTAGGAGGTTTGGAGGTCACCGATACATTGCGATTCGGGTTTCGCGCATCTGGGCTTCCTTTCAGATATTCCGAAGGATTTCATCCGCGCATCAAGGTGAGTGTGGGGCAGGCCCTGCCAGTTGGTGCTGAAAGTGAAACGGAATTTGTAGATATCGAGCTGTCAAAGTTCATCGATGAGGCTGAGGTCTTGAAATCTGTGGAGCGAAAATTTCCGGAAGGAATTATGGCGAAGAGGGTTAGGTTCTTGAAGCCCCCCTATGAGTCTATATCGGATGCGGTATTATCTAATGAATATGAAGTTACCCTTTCTTCCTTAGGCCTTGATCTTGAAGCTTCGATCTCTAATTTCGACTCCGCAGAAGCCTTTCCGTTTATGAGGGTGCGTGGCAAATCTAATAAGGAAGTGGATTTGAAGGAGGCTATTCATAAGCTTGCTGTTCTTCGAGATGGTGTGTTAGGGATGACGATCTTAAATAAGCCTCCGATAATACGGGTTTCAGAGGTATTGTCTGCCGTATTTGGTGTTTCGGGTGAAGATCTTAATAGGGTGATGGTTAATAAGACTGGGGTGGAATGGAAGTGTGCTGTGAATAGCGATTGTAATACGTAGTTCACCGTACGCGGTTTATTATATCAAATGGCCAATGAACTTATCATAAATGTAACTCTCGGTGAAACTCGCGTCGCGCGTGTTGAGAACGGTGTAGTTACTGAACTCAATATCGACCGAAAGAGTGAAGAGGGCGTCGTAGGAAATATTTACAACGGCAAGGTCGTTCGCGTTATGCCTGGCATGCAGGCTGCGTTTGTAGAGATAGGACTCGATAGGACAGCTTTTTTGCACGCGGCAGATGTGGTAAAGGACCTAGCCAGAATCGAGGAGATCGACGATGAAAGCAGCAGCGTTGAGGATGAGCTTGTAACAAAACCTAAGAAGGGTAGCTCCAATAGACATATAGAGAACCTTTTGAAGGATGGAGCTGAAATTCTTGTCCAGGTGGAGAAGGAGCCTTTGGGCACTAAGGGTGCCAGGGTTACATCTCATATATCACTTCCCGGACGCTACCTCGTATACATGCCGACGGTTGATCATATCGGTGTCTCACGTCGTATTGGGGATGCGGATGAGCGCATGAGGCTTAAGAAAATACTCAAGAAATTAAAAAAGAATAACGGTGGTTTTATAGTTCGCACCGTCTCCTCCGGCGTAAGTGAGAAGGAATTGACTGAAGATGTCGATTACCTGACCAAGATGTGGAAGGAGATAGAGCCTAAGCTTAAGGGGTCAAAGGCGCCGGCACTTATACAGGCGGAGCTTGATGTAATATCTAGGGTTATGCGCGATCAGTTGACCCCTGATATAGATAGGGTCGTCGTCGATTCGAAAGATGCGTTCGATAGGATCGAGGAGTTCGTTGCGAAGTTCCTTCCGAAAGGGAGACACTCCGTAGAGATGTACGATGGTACCGAGCCGATATTTGATGCATTTGGAATTGAGATCGAGATAACGAGAGCGCTCGGTCAGAAGGTTTGGCTTAAGAGCGGCGGATATATTATCATCGAACAGACGGAAGCATTGACCGCTATAGATGTAAATACGGGCAGATTCGTAGGGCGAAGAAATGTTGCCGACACTATTCTAAAAACGAACCTCGAGGCGGTAAAAGAGATCGTCTACCAAGTTAAGATGCGCTCCATGGGCGGCATTATTATACTCGATTTTATCGATATGGAGCGCGCAGATCATCGCAATAAAGTCTACAACACTTTGAAGGAAGCGCTGAAGGATGATAAGGCTAGGACGACCATCACAAAAATTTCAGAGCTCGGTCTGGTAGAGATGACGAGGAAGAGAACTCGCGAGGATCTTCGTCATCAGCTCACGAACACATGTCCTTATTGTGAAGGTAAGGGTTATCTGAAAAGTCCGGCCACCATATGTTACGAGGTGTTCAGGGAGATCAGCCGTGAAATTCCGGAGGTTAAGGGCGATCAGCTTGTTGTCTATTGTCATCCATCCGTAGCGGGGGTGCTCTATGATGAGGAGCGTGCTCAACTGGAATTCTTGGAGGCTCGATTCAATAAGAGGATTCATATCAAGAGTATCACCGACTACCATCTCGAACAGTTCGATGTGATGGAAAAGTAGTCAAAATCCACCCGAATCAAAGAAGTGTATTAAGTATGTAATATCATGTGGTTACAGTGTATCCTTAGTGGGTTTCTTGTGTTCGCTATAATTTTGCTTCGCCCTGTGTGGGTTTGTTGTTGACTTGAGGCGAGTATTTGGGCTAGGTACTCCCGCTCTCTTCAAGAGGGATGTATTTGTAAAATAAAGGAGTTTATCGTGTACGCGGTTATCAAGACAGGTGGAAAACAATATCTAGTTAACGAAGGTTCGGTTATAAAGGTCGAGAAGCTCGAAGGCGACGCCGGATCACAGGTAGATCTCTCCGATATTTTAATGATCGGTGGAGATGGTGCCCCGAAGTTTGGCACACCGGTCGTCGATGGTGTGAAGGTCTCTGCAAAAATTGTGAAGCAGGGCAAGGCCAAGAAAATTCTCGTCTACAAGAAGAAGCGTCGTAAAGGTTATGAGAAACTTCGTGGACATCGTCAACATTTCACAGAGCTTAAGATTACTAAGATCGGCGCATAGTAAGTAAGGAATAGATCATGGCACATAAAAAATCAGCAGGATCAGCTAAGAACGGTCGCGATAGTCACGGACAGAGAAGAGGCGTTAAGCGCTATGGAGGACAGTTCGTGAAGGCCGGTAATATTATTACGAGGCAGTGCGGAACGAAGATTCATCCGGGACTGAATGTCGGTATGGGTAAAGACTGCACCTTGTTTGCTAAGATCGATGGTGTGGTAGAATTCGTCAACAAGCGTGGCAATCGCAAATATGCGAATGTTAATGATGTTGCTTGATGGAAGTCAGCCCACTGATTTTTGAGCTTCAAACCCTCTGCAAAACAGAGGGTTTTTTTATTAATTCTTAATTACATTGTAGCTTCATATGAAATTTATAGATGAAACAATAATCGATGTCGTATCGGGTGATGGTGGAAATGGATGCGTCAGTTTTCGTAGGGAGAAGTATGTTCCTATGGGCGGTCCAAATGGTGGTGACGGTGGCGGTGGTGGAAGTGTGATTCTTAAGACGGATGCCAATTTGTCAACGCTGCTGGATGTGAGCTATAGACGGTCGTTTAAGGCGAAGCGCGGTGGGAATGGTAAGGGCAAACAGATGACCGGGCCTACCGGAGAGGATTGTGTTTTACGCGTGCCGGTGGGGACTGCAATATATGATGTGGAGTCGAATGAGCTCCTGGCTGATCTCGATAAAAAAGAATTGGAGTTTATAGCTGCAAAGGGTGGTCGTGGTGGTCGTGGAAATATGCATTTCGTTTCTTCCACAAACCAGGCGCCCAGGAAGGCTGAGCCTGGCACACCAGGTGAGAAGAGAAGAATCAGGTTGGAGCTAAAGCTTCTCGCGGATGTAGGGCTCGTTGGTTTGCCAAATGCAGGTAAGTCGACTCTGATTTCGACTGTTTCAAACGCCAAACCGAAGATAGCTGATTACCCGTTCACTACAAAAATTCCGAGCCTCGGGCTTGTAAGGATTGAAGCTGACCGAAGTTTTGTCATGGCAGATATCCCTGGTCTTATCGAGGGGGCGCATACCGGTGTCGGTATGGGCATCCAATTTTTAAGGCATATTGAAAGGACTCGCATTATATTGCATCTGATAGACCCTGTTGATCTGGCGAATCCTGATCCCATTGCTAATTATAAAGCTATCCGCAAGGAGTTGGAATCGTATGGTGAACATCTTGCTAACCGACCTGAAATCATTGTTCTGACAAAAATGGATCTTCCCGAGGCAAAGGTAAAGTCGGATGAAATAATTGCTGATTTGAAGAAGTTGAGCGGTAATAAGGTTGTTTGTTTGTCAGCGGCGACTCGTTATAATCTTGAAGAGCTGTTGTTTAGTATTGGAAAAGTTCTATTCTGATAATTCTGAATTGAAGGATAAAATATGACCCCACGTCTCCTAGCAAAAAAAATTGCCCAGATCGCAAGTGATCACAAGGCAATCGATGTAGTTGTGCTGGATTTAAAGAAACTGACCAGCTTTACAGACTTTTTTATTATCTGTAGCGGTGCTTCCGATCGTCAGGTCAAGGCGCTTGCCGACTCAATTCACTATGATATTAAAAGTGAGACGGGTAGGGTGCCGCTAGGTGTAGAGGGTATGAGGGATGGTCATTGGGCGTTGATAGACTACGGCGATGTTGTGGCGCATGTCTTTTATGAAGAAGTCAGGGAGCATTATCAGCTCGAGAAGTTGTGGAATGATGCTGCGGAGGTGAAATTCGAAGGGATCTAAAAGTGTCTTTGAAATACGTTGGAAAATTATTTCTAAATTTATTCTACCCGCCGATTTGTCCTCTTTGCGAACGATTCGTGGCTACGGACGGCATGTTGTGTGATTCATGTATGATCTCCCTGCAGCATCTAGAAGCGGATGCCATCCTTCCACATCTTTCAGTCAGCTATTTCGATAGATGTATCTCATGTTTTGCCTACGAGGGGGGACTAAGAAGGGCCATCCATTCATTTAAGTATCAACAGCGCCTTGAACAGGTTAGGTTTTTCTCCGCTGCTATTAAGAGTAGGATCTTGGATTTGACTGGTATCGATATTGTCATCCCGGTTCCGATGCATCGAAGTAAGTTACGTGCGCGCGGATATAATCAAGCGGCGCTCCTTGCCAAGCGGGTTGGTAGGGATCTCGGTAAGGATGTCATTGTAAATGCATTGAAGCGCATACAGGATAGTGCAGCTCAGATGGGGCTTGAAAGGACAGAGCGCCTTAGGAACGTAAAGCATTCTTTCGCAGTCTTAAAGAAATATGAAAATGTTTTTGACGGTAAGTCCATCCTGCTTGTCGATGATGTCGTTACAACCGGCGCCACCATAAACGAGTGCGCCAGGGTTCTTAAGAAATCTGGCGCATCGATGGTTCATGTTGTTACTGTCGCAAGGACTTTGGAATAATTCTATCACTGCAATACTAGGATTATTTTTTGCAGCGACGTCTTTTCCAGGTTTGGTACCTTGTAAAATCTATATCAGGCATTGCAACTAAAGCTTTAAAACCCATTCTGCATTTAAAGCGAAGGCGCCTCTTCTTTGGTTTCCTTGTTTTTTTAGGTTTCCTTCTCTTTCTTCTTTTGTCAGTTGGTTTTTTCTCGGGTTCCTTGGCGGCACTCTCTTCGACCACAATTTTCTTCGGTTTTCCATTATTTGAAAAGAAGCTGGTTAAGCTTAAACACCTATCGTAATCGAGACCTTCTGCAGTTGTTCCACTCTCAGATTGTAATATGAAGGTGGATGAGTCCGGATTCTTCTTTCCGCCCACTAGCTGGTCGACGCATTGTGCGACGTAGCCCTCACAGTATTCACGCTTCTGCGGATTGTCGATCCTCTGGCAGTGACGTGCCCGGTGATCTTTTGTAGCTCTAGGTACAGACATAAACCCCTCCCTGTTTAAGGTCCCCATCTGTTATCGGTTGGAAAATAGGCGTGTTGCTTTGAGGTAAAAATATTTCATATAAAATTGTAACTGTATGTAATGATAGGATAATATTATAGAATAGGGCGTGAATATTGAAGGCTTGGCACGTATGAAGATCCGCTATATGTGCTGACTGCCCTATTTGACTATGGTTGTGGATGTGCTATCTACCTGTAAATATTATAGATTAGAAAGAAGAGGTGTTTTGTGAATGAACGTCTTGCTCTGATGAAGGATTTGGCTAGGGAAGCGGGAAGGGTGCAGCTGGATGGTTTGGGGAAGAGTCATAAGATCGATTACAAAGGTGTTATTAATATCGTTACAGAGATCGATAAAAAATGTGAATCCCTGATCGTCGGTGAGCTCCAGAGTAAATATCCTGATTATGACGTGATTGCCGAGGAGGGTTCCGGAAGACGGTGCAGTTCCAGCTTTCGTTGGCTCGTCGATCCCTTGGATGGTACAGTCAATTATGCCCATAATTTTCCTTTCTTCTGCGTGTCGATTGGACTCGAGGAGGATGGAGAGTTGGTAGCGGGTGTGATTTATGACCCAAATCGCGATGAACTATTTGAGGCGGAGAAGGGGTGTGGGGCTCGTCTCAACGGTCAGGCTATATCCGTTTCTGACCACGCACCCTTGAAAAAAACGATGTTGGCCACCGGTTTTGCCTACAATGTTCAGGAGGGGGAGCAGCTCGACAATCTCGATAACTTCTCTAATTTCATTAAGACAGCCAGGGCTGTCAGAAGGCCTGGCTCTGCTGCTATTGATCTTGCATGGGTTGCCTGTGGTAGGCTCGATGGCTTTTGGGAGCTCTTTTTAAAGCCTTGGGATATGGCTGCTGGTGTCCTTATAATAAGGGAGGCAGGAGGACAGGTTACCTCATTTGATGGGTCCGACTATGATCTTTACAGTAATGAGATTCTTGCATCCAATAGGCTGATTCATGGGGAGATGATGGGAGTTCTGGATAATAAATGAACCTGGAGTCTTAGGCTAAAAAACTGCTTGGTTTTTTGATTATAAAACATAGAATTCATGTATTGGACTGGTAAGAGCAGAGATACATTATGATAGATCCAAATAAAAAAGAGCGTGAGCAGTTAAATCCCTCCGATGTCTGTCATCGTGCATTCCAGCTGATCGCTTCCAAGCAATATAGCGACGCAGAAAAGCTCCTGGCCAATAATATGGCGAGAAGCGATGATGATGCGTCGATTGCCTTGTATCATTCAGTGATGGGTGTGCTCTTTAAGGTTCAGGGGGAGTATAAGACTGCATGGAAGCACTATCAGCGTGCTGAAAAACTCCTTCCTGAGGATCCCGCCCTCAAGATTATATCGGCTAGGCTTCTTATCGACCAGTTTGCAGAATACGGACAGGCGATAAAGAAATCGAAAAAAGTTTTAGATTTGATTCCAAAGAACTCTGTTTTTGCGCATCAGGCCTATACGACCATGGGGCTCGCTTATTGTAAGAAGGGCGATAAAAAAAAGGCGATCTCCATGTTGGAGAAGTCCTGGATGAATAATTTTGAAGGATTCATGTCAGGTAAAAATATGGATTTTGAACTTGTTGAAGCCCTGCTCCGCAAAGGGTGGGGTGCCAAACCCTGTCATCAGTTTTTGCTGAGGGCGAGGGCGTTTGTTGAAGGTACAGATGAGAGTAATTATATCAACCTCCTGGATCGAATGTTGGTTGCGTTTAAGGCGGATTTTCCGAATTCGGTGGAGGAGGATGGTGAAGAATCAGAGGTGAAATACGGTGAAGATGGAAAGTAGTTTTATCGATACGCATGCCCACCTTACATTCTCGCAGTTCGACAAAGATAGAAACGAGGTGATGGACCGGGCTTGGAATGCTGGCCTGGAATATATTATCACTATCGGTGCGGGTAATGGTTTGGATGGCAACTCCGGTGCTTTGGAACTCGCCAAATCACACCGTAGGATCTTTGCTACGGTTGGTATCCATCCCCATGATGTAGCGCAGATGGATGAGGGTTGGATTTCGAAGCTGAGGGAGTTGGCTCAGAATAAGCGAGTGGTAGCGATTGGCGAGATAGGCCTCGACTATTATTATAAACATTCCGATCCTGAGGTTCAGCGAAAACGCTTTGCGCAACTTTTAACGCTGGCTGATGAGATGAATAAGCCGGTGGTAATTCATGATCGCGATGCGCACGATGATGTATGGAAAATTATCAAAGAGGTTGGAGTTCCAAAGAAAGGGGGCGTCTTTCACTGCTTTTCAGGTGATAGGGCGTTCGCTGAGAAATTGATCGAAGAGGGTTTCTGTATTTCAATACCAGGTGTTGTAACATTTAAGAATGCACATGAACTTCAGGAGGTCGTTGCGACTATTCCGCTCGAAAGAATCTTAATCGAAACCGATTGCCCTTATCTTTCACCTGAGCCTTATCGTGGCAAGAGAAATGAGCCTTCCTATGTAGTGCAGGTTGCTGAAAAAATTGCGGAGCTGAAAGGCTTGGCCTTGAAGGATGTCGCTCGTGTGACGACTTTGAATGCTAAGAGAATCTTCGGGCTTCCAGGTTCAGAGATGGAGACTTGCATAGCCTATCAGATACGGAATTCGATGTATCTCAATATAACCAACACCTGCAATCTAGCCTGTAAGTTTTGCCCAAAGTTTATAGACTATGAGGTAAAGGGACATTATTTGAAGTTGGAGCACGAACCCGATGTCGATGATATTTTTCGCTCCGTAGGACAGCCCGAAAAATATGATGAAATTGTGTTCTGCGGTTATGGAGAACCTACCAGGAGACTTGAAGTTCTAAAGGTGATTGCACAGAGGATGAAGGAACGTGGGGTCAAGAAGATCCGTCTCAACACCGATGGTTTGGCAAATCTCTTCTATGGCAGAAATGTGCTGCCTGAGTTGAAGGGGCTTGTGGATTCGATATCCATCTCTCTCAATGCCGCGGATGCAGGGTTCTATTCGGAGGTGTGCAGATCAAAGTATGGTGAGAAAGCTTATAAGGCTGTCTGCGATTTTATCCTAGAAGCTAAGAAATATATTCCTGATGTCGCTATCTCAGTGGTTGCACTCCCAGATCTGGATCTTGATGCGTGTAAGGCCAAGGCGAAGGAGCTGGGTGTGCCGATGAGGATTCGGGAGTATATGAACGTTGGATGATTTAAAAAAAAGGCGCTCCATCTTGGGGCGCCTCCTTTTCAAAATTCTTTAAGAGCTCCGATTATGATGCCCAATCTTTCAACTGCTTGCCTGGCTTGAAGCGCGGAACCTTGCGAGCCTTAATCTGGATCACAGCACCCGTCTGAGGGTTGCGTCCCGTGCGAGCACGGCGCTTGGAAACATAAAACGTCCCGAAATTCGTCAACGTAATCTTGTCCCCCTTGCGCAAGCACTTACCGACGTTATGTGTCATCGAGTTGAGAACTTTCTCGGCTAGAGCCTTTGAGATCTTACAATCTTTTGAAATGTAATTAATAAGTTCGGCTTTTGTCATTTGGTTTCACCTCCTTCCGTTATTGGATTCGAACTCAAGCTGTGCCCGGTATTCTTTTATATGCGAGCGTTTGCTGTCATTCGTTACGCAAAAATCTACGTGAGGGTGTTTGCTATGTCAAACAAAAATATCGGGTTAAATGTGGATGATGTCTGTATTTGCGAGGCATATGCTTGTAAAAAAAGAAGTTTTATGGTGCAAAATATCGCCGGTCTCGGATGGAGCAAAACCCTGTAAAATAAGGGTTTGAGCCCTGCAAGGCTTTATATGAAACACTTAACTTCCCGTTGACTTTCTTCAGGCTCAAGTGCATGATCTCCCGTCAATTCTAGAGAAAACGGTGGTGGAGTTGTTCGTATTTATTTCACTCAATTGTAAATGGGGGTACTAAGATGAGCCGAGCAGCCGAGGTTCTTCCAGTTAACATAGAAGACGAGATGAAGAGCGCGTATCTCGATTATGCGATGAGCGTCATAATCGGCAGGGCGATTCCGGATGTTCGCGATGGCTTGAAGCCTGCGCATAGAAGAATTCTTTATGCCATGCTTCGTGAAGGGCTTCTCTCCAATAAACGTTTTTCAAAGTGTGCTGGTGTTGTCGGTGAAGTTTTGAAGAAGTATCATCCCCATGGCGATCAAGCTGTTTACGACACTTTGGTTCGCATGGCACAGAGCTGGAGCCTTCGTTATCCACTCATCGATGGTCAGGGAAACTTCGGTTCCGTAGATGGTGATTCCGCTGCTGCTTATCGTTATACCGAAGCTAGACTTAAGTCCCTTGCGGAACAACTCTTAGCTGACATCGATAAGGATACGGTGGATTTTTCACCGAACTTCGATGAAACTACTGTAGAGCCGAACGTTTTGCCATCCAGAGTTCCGAATTTACTGATCAACGGTTCAGATGGAATCGCAGTGGGAATGGCTACCAAAATTCCGCCGCACAATCTAACGGAAATCATTAACGGCTGTCTTGCGATAATAGATAAGCCTACAGTTTCTACTGAAGAACTGATGAAGCTGATCCCGGGTCCGGATTTTCCTACGGGTGCCTTTATCGATGGCAAGGAAGGTATTAAGAATGCCTACAAGACAGGCAGGGGATCTTTAAAGATCAGGGCGAGATCTGCGATCGAGCCTATGGCTAGGGGCGATCGCGAGAGTATCGTGGTTACCGAGATTCCCTATCAGGTCAATAAAGCGAGACTTATCGAGAGAATAGCTGACCTGGTGAAATTCGGAAAGATTGATGGAATCTCCGACATTCGCGATGAATCGGATCGTGACGGTATGAGGATCGTTGTGGAACTCAAGAGGGGTGTGGTGGCTGGTGTTGTATTGAATCAGCTCTATGCGCATACCTCGATGCAGACTAGCTATGGTATCATTCTTCTTGCGATCGTCGGTGGCCAACCAAAGATCTTGAATCTCAAAGAGGCGTTGGAACTGTTCGTGGACCACAGGCGTGAGGTGGTCACTAGAAGAACCGCTTTTGAACTCAGGAAGGCTGAGGAGAGGGCTCATATTCTCGCCGGTTTGAAAATAGCTGTTGAGAATATCGATGAGGTTATCGCTTTAATCAAGAAATCCAAGGAGCCAGCAGTTGCAAGGGTGAGCCTTATAAAACGTTTTAAGTTATCTGAGGTACAGGCTCAGGCCATCTTAGACCTGCGACTGCATAGGTTGACCGGTCTCGAGAGAAACAAAATCATCGCAGAATATAAAGATGTTCAGGACTTGATTAAAAGTTTACAGGGTATTCTTGCTGATGAGAAGAAGGTCTATAAGATAATCCGTGACGAGCTCCTCGAGATTAAAGAGAAATATGGTGATGAGCGCCGCACTGTTATCCAATCCAAGGCGAGGGAGTTGGACTTGGAAGACTTGATCCAGGAGGAGGAGATGGTGGTTACAGTCTCTCATCGTGGATTTATAAAAAGAAATCCTATTAGCATCTATCGTGCACAGCGTCGTGGTGGTCGTGGCAAACAGGGGATGTCGATGCGTGAGGCGGATTTTGTAGAGAATCTTTTCGTCGCATCGACGCATAGCTATGTTCTCGTATTCTCTGCAGCGGGTAAGGTCTACTGGCTGAAGGTTCACGAAATTCCTCAGATCGGAAGAACGGCGCGTGGGCAGTCGATTACCAATTTAATCAATATGTCTAGTGCGGACTCCATTGCAGCCATACTTACAGTTAAGAGTTTTGAAGAGGGTAAGTCCCTGGTCATGGCGACGAAGAATGGAATCATCAAGAAAACAGATCTTATGCAGTATGCCAACCCGAGGTCTGGTGGAATCATAGCCACGACTATCGATAATGATGATGAGTTGATTGCGGTGAGGCTGACTGATGGAGATGATCAGGTCTTCCTTACTACGAGAAATGGTCAGGCTATACGCTTCAATGAATCTGAGGTTCGTTCGATGGGTAGGACGGCAAGGGGCGTGAGAGGGATCTCCCTTAAAAAAGACGATTTCGTAGTTGGTATGGAAGTTCTTTCTACGGAAGCATCGGTCCTTACCGTCACTGAACGCGGGTATGGCAAACGCAGTGCCTGCGATGAATATCGCGTTCAGTCGCGTGGAGGATCTGGAATAATCACCATAAAGGTTGCTGGTAGAAATGGGCCGGTAGTGGGTGTGATGCAGGTAACGGATTCGGATGATATTATGTTGGTAACGGACGGGGGGACCGTAATTCGTTCTCGCTCCAAAGAGATTCCAACTATTGGTCGCAATACACAGGGTGTTCGTCTTATCTCCTTGGGTAAGGAGGAGAAAGTCGTCAACGTAGCTAAGTTGGCCGAAGAGGATGAGTCCTAATATTCATCTCCCGCATTCTTTGCCCGGTCCCTTTTGTTCGATTTTTTGAGGAACCAGCAATTGTTACTAGGGGTGACAATTTCATGTTTCGCAATTGTCTTTCAGTTATCGTTCTTCTAGCTGTCTTTGGGATGGCGTGTCAGCAGCACACGTTTGAAGCCGACCTTCGTGATGCGAAGGCGAAGCTTGGGTTGGGTAGGGTAGGATCGGCCCTTAGCGCATATAAATCGATGTCCAAAAGGTACGTTGGGCATAAGGAAAGGCCTCTGATATTGCTCAGGATGGGCAGGATTTACGAGGCCGAGCTCCATGACGATGCAATGGCGATGAAGCTGTATGGTGATGTAATAGCGGAGTATCCTCTTTCCCAGGCAACAATTATGGCGAGGCGGTGGCGTGGGGCACTCGAGGAGAAGAATCGCAATTACGATGCTGCTATCGAGGATTATGAGATGCTAGTTAAGCATTTCAAGGGTAGTCCGGAATATAATAGATATCGTACACTGCTGGCTGGAACATATTTGTCGAGTGGGAAGTACTCCCAGGCCAGGGTGGAGTTGGTTCCGGTAATAGATGATGAATCCATTTCCCAGGAGGTTCTTTCACAGGCCCTTTTTGTTTACGCGGAGAGTTTCTTTCTGAGCGGCAGGCCCAGAAATGCAATCAAATGGTACAACACCTTAATTTCAAATTTTCCCCAATCTGAGTATTCAGATGAGGCGAGGCTGCATGCGGCCACCTGTTACGAGGAGCTCGGGAGGTTGGGCGCAGCGAGGGCGCTGACTGAGAGTGCCTCGAAGTACCCTAATAGAGGGGTTATAGACGCCAGGCTGAATAGTATTGATATGCGAGGAAGTCGGTCCTCGGAGGAGCTCCCATCTGGAAAGTTGAATGAAACACCGGCTGATAATAATCTAAATAAGTAATTGGTAGCATCGCTCTTTTTTCAATTAGCTTTACAATATTGGGGGGTTAGGGTAGTTTCCCTCCCGAATCGCACCTGCTGGCCGATTCGTAAAAAGTTAAATCAATACAATAAAAAAGGAGATTTTATGGCAGTCGAGAGAACTTTGGGCATTATAAAACCGGATTCCCTTGAAAAGGGTATAATCGGTGAAATATTGAAAAGGGTTGAGGATGCAAGTCTTAAGGTCGTTGGAATGAAGATGCTGCATCTGAATACAGCTCGCGCAGAAGGATTTTATGCTGTTCATAAGGACAAGCCATTCTACGGAAGTCTTGTTACCTTTATGACATCAGGTCCTTGCGTCGTTATGGCTCTGGAAGGCGAGGAGGCTATTAAAACATGGCGCGATACTGCAGGCGTGACAAATCCGGAAGAAGCAGCCGATGGTACGATCAGGTGTGATTTTGGCACCAACATCGAGCGAAATGCGGTTCATGGTTCCGATGCAACGGATACCGCTAAGTTTGAGATTGCCTATTTCTTTGAATCCAATGAACTAGTTAATTACGAGTGGGTTTAACAGTGAATCGTGGATAGTGAAGTATGAATCGTAAATCATCTTTTCATAAGTGCCGCTGCTAGAGAGTTACGATCCATGGGTTGCTTTCCATGAACCACGATAAATGTACCAACTTATCGATCACACAGCCGATATCGGTATTAGAGTAAAAGGATCCTCGTTAGAGGATCTTTTTATTAAAACTGCGGAAGCTCTATTTGATATCAGTATCAAGATCAGGCGTCCTTCGACGCCCGTTATTCAGGTTCCCATAGCTATTGAGGCGGATTCCGTAGACCAGCTTTTGGTTAAATGGTTGCAGGAGCTTCTCTATTTATATGAGTCCAGGCATCTGGTCCTTTCCAACTTTTGGATGGATGAGCTCGACGAACGTCATCTGATCGGAACGGTAAAGGGTGCTAAATTCGATTCGACACGCCATTCGGAAGAGCTCTCCATAAAGGCCGTTACCTATCATCAACTTGAAGTTGTAAAGGATGACGACGGTTCATGGTTTGCTAAGGTTATTTTTGATATCTAAATCTGACGTTTGAGCCAAAGAGCATAAGTTATTCTAAGGGGGAATCATGCCACAAATTATCCAAGATATCTTTGCCTATGTAACCGGTCCTATATTGATAGTCGTTCTTCTGGGTACTGGAATCTTTCTGACGATAAGAATGAAATTCGTTCAGGTGCGTGGTTTCATAGAGGGTATTCGAATTACATCCGGGAAATATAACGATCCGAATCATCCTGGCGACGTCACGCATTTTAAGGCGTTATGTGGTGCGTTGTCAGCGACCGTTGGCGTTGGAAATATTGCAGGTGTTGCAGCGGCGATTGCGATCGGTGGCCCTGGTGCCATCTTCTGGATGTGGGTGACAGCTTTCCTTGGTATGGCCATCAAGTTCACTGAGTGTACCCTTGCTCAGCAATTTCGTATAGTTCATGAGGATGGTACCATATCGGGTGGTCCGATGTATTACATCGAGAGGGGGCTGGGTAAAAAGTTTAAACCACTTGCGGTTGTGTTCGCGCTCTTCACTGTCTTTGCTTGTTTCGGAATAGGTAACATGGTGCAATCAAATCAGGTAGCGCAGGTATTAAAAACTACATTCAACGTGTCTCCAGTTATCACTGGTATAGTTCTCGCTATTATGACTGGACTTGTCATCGTAGGTGGAATGAAGAGGATTGGGCATGTTGCAGGAGTATTGGTTCCAGTCATGTCCATCATCTATGTCGGCGGCGCTTTGGTCATCTTGGCGATGAATGCCAGTGAGATTCTTCCTGGTTTGAAGATGATCGTTACGAATGCCTTCACAGGTACAGCCGCAACTGGTGGCTTTGTGGGTTCAGCTATAATGTTGGCACTGAGGTCGGGGGTCAGTAGAGGCTTGTTCTCGAATGAAGCTGGTCTCGGTTCAGCGCCTATTATTCACGCTGCTGCCAAGACGAAGATACCGGTGCGCGAAGGCCTGGTTGCCCTTTTGGAACCTTTTACGGATACAATTGTAATCTGCACGATGACAGCACTCGTTATTATATCCACCGGGCTGTGGAGCTCCGGACTCAGGGATGCGCCTCTGACATCGGCAGCATTTGAGGCCGGTTTTTCAGGTGGAAGATATGTCGTTACATTTGCGATAGTTCTTTTCGCTTATTCGACGGCGATATCGTGGAGTTATTACGGTGATCGCGCTGCTGGGTATCTGTTTGGAAAAAGAGTTATCCTGCCGTTTAGAATTGTCTATTGCGTTATTTTGTTTCTGGGCGCGATTGCAGGAACTACGGCGGGTTGGATTACAACTGTGTGGGCATACGCTGATATTGCGAATCTACTTATGGCATTTCCAAACCTTCTAGCGCTTTGGTTGTTGTCTGGAGTTGTAGCTAAATCGCTGGGTGCATATATGAAGGACTATGGTCAAAGCGTCATGGAGGATGAAACTCCTGTGGAAATGAACCCTATTGAGACGGAGTAATGACAGATATTTAATGATCGTTAATAGCTGCATGGGAAGGGATTTTATACATGATTGAACAACAGGCTAGGAAGATTGTAGATGAATATGTAGCGAAGTACAGGCCTCTAGATTTGGAGATGCGTCGTACTTGGTACGAATATGATACTACCGGTAATAAGGATGCTTCAAATCGTTTGGCTAAGATCGAACTTGATATTCGCCAGCTCAATAGCGATCCCATACGATTTGCGGAGTTAAAGAGTCTCTACAAGGATAAAGGGAAGGTTGAGGATGTGAAGCTTCGCAGGGAGCTGGAGGTTGTGTTTTTGAGGCACCTTCCCAATCAAGTCTCTGCGGATAGGCTTAAGGAGCTTACTAAGCTGGAACGCGTCCTTCAGGAAACCTTCAACGATTACCGGCCTTCGGTGGATGGAAAGAAATTAACTCCCGTAGAAGCTGATCATATTCTCTCAGATTCTACAGATAACTCACTTCTTGAGAAGGTATGGAAAGCGCAGAAGATGGTCGCTCCTCTTCTGGAGGATAATTTTAGAAATCTTGTGAAACTGAGAAATAATATTGCTACCGATTTGGGCTTCGATGGTTCTGTAGAATTGGCAGCAGCGGTGGGTGAGCTAGATACCAAGCTCCTTGGATCGTTCTACAATGATGTTCATAAAGCTACGGAAAAGCCTTTTAAGCGATTGAAGGAGCAGTACATAGATCCTCGTTTAGCTAAGCGCTATGGTGTTTCGGTTGATGAGATGAAACCGTGGCATTATCAGAACGGTTTTTTTCAGGAGGCGCCTAATGCGATATTTGGCGATGTTGATTTGGATAAATTGTATGCCGGCGTCGATTCCAATTATGTGATCAAACAGACCGTTGATTTTTATGGCAGCCTCGGTGTTGATATAAAAAGAATTGTTGAGAATTCAAGCCTCTTTCCTAAGCCCGGTAAGAATCCCCATGCTGTAGCGTGGTATCTCGATCCTGATGACTCTGACAGTCCAGTGCTGATTATGAATCTTCCAGAGTCTGGGGCTCCGAAGGCCAGTGATGTATCGACGCTCGTTCATGAGCTCGCGCATGATATTAATTATAAATCAGTTTTGAGTAACACATCTGTCCCGTATCTTCTGAGTGAGCCTACAATGCTCACCGAGGCCGTCGCCATGCTATTCGAACATCAGACGCTCACGACCGAATGGTTCAGGAGGCTTGGTGTGGATGAGGGTGTGGCCGCGGAGGCTTCAAAAAGGGTTGAGCTTATCAACTATGTCGATCAGATCATTTTTCTCAGATGGGCCTCTACAATTTACGAGTTTGAAACCTCATTCTATTCGGATCCTAGCCAGGATATAGGGGACCTTTGGTGGGAGTGTAAGAGGAAACATCAATTTTTGAATCGACCTGAAGGGTGGAAGAACTCCGATGCTCTGGCGAAGTATCATATTCCAAATGTATCTCTCCTCTATTATTCCAACTATGCTATCGGCCGTGTAGCTAATGTCCAGTTTGCCGACCTGTTGGCTAAGCAAAGCGGTCAGGGGGTTCAGGGAGCTTCCTATTTCAATCATAAGGAGCTTGGGGAATGGCTTATGAATGATTTTTTGGCACAAGGGGAGCTTTGTCCTTGGTATGAATTTCTTGAGAGGTCTACTGGTAAATCGCTATCCGTAAAATCTTGGAAGAAGTATTATATTGATTCTGATTTAGAAGCCCGTCTCATCTGTGATTAAGGAATAAATATGGAGCGCACTGAACTTTATGTGAATGATAGGGTGGCCTCGAAATTCAGGCTGCTTATCAGGTTGTTATCATTTATTCTCTTTTCCTCCCATCTCGTCTCTCTGATTGTAGTGGTTGTGGGAATCGTTCGGCTAGGTTCCGATCTGCCGCTTGTCGATGTTATATTTAAAACCGTTCTATCGATAACGGCCTTGATATCACTCTTCTGGATCATAGTTTCCGTAGGTCTGTGGGCTTTTCGTGAGACGAGTAGGGATCTTGCCATATTGCTCGTTATATTTACGGTGTTGATGGATTTTCTCGTCTATTGGTTCGTTGGATTTCAAGTTTTCACTATGTGGACTTGCATCTGGTTGGCCCTGTCAGTATGCCTATTTTTGATTGTCAGAACTAAGGTTGCAAGGCTCCTGTTTGGAATGCCACCGCGTGGCAGGATGAGTGCCCTCTTAAAGTCTGGCAGCATTCTCATGATGGTCGCCTTTCTAACGACTGTAATCGGTTCGTTCCTGTACATCAGAATCGTATTTTATAAGAACGATTGGAATGCGCTCCTCAAATTTGGTGGTCCGGAAAGTGTTAAGATTCAAAAAAAGGTGTGCGAGGGTGATTGTGAGCGTGTCTATTTCTGTAATTTTAGCTTTGAGAAACCGAAGAGTATAGAGCTGTACAACTTGGTGGTCGGTGAGGATGGGTGTAGAATTGGGTTTTCGTCTGATAAATCAAAGCTGACTGCAATTGATAATTATGACTATTTATCACCTTTGGCAGTTTCATTGAAGTATAAGTCGCCCTATGCACTCGAGCGTAACATCAGGCTTGCAAAATACAGGCCTCTCTATCTGCTCTTTAAGAAGGTCAATCTTTTGTACGATAGCCTACATTCTGACTTTATAAAATATGATGGATGGAAGGGCTTTGTCACATACGTGAAGTCCAAGGGTGTTGAAATAAAATTATATCAAGGTCCACCTTGGAATACCGTCGATATCTTTATGGCTTCTGATAACGGTGCGAGTTTTCCAGATACCCTTAGGGATTGGTTTGGAACCTTCAATCTTGACGAAACCCTTTGGGGGGCCGCTCGTTCTTACGGTGAAGCGAAGAGTTTGCGTAAGAAGGGAAAGCTTCCCGAGGCAGCCATCTATTTTGCAGAAGCTTACCATGCCGATCCTGATAATCCAGAATATGCATATGAATATCTGAAGATAAAACAGGAGTTAGGCATCTGGACCTTTGGTTATGAGGTGGAGAGGATTAAAAATAAATTTCCAGATGACGATAGGTTCGATAAGTTCCTCAGTGAGTGAGAATTATCTATGAAACTTGAGAGGGTTCACGATTACGCCTGGAGAATTCCAAAGCATGGGCGGATGAACGTTGATGGAATTATCTATTCTTCAGAGCGGATGCTAAATGATATACGCAAGGATGAGAGTCTTCAGCAGGTTATAAATGTGGCCTCCCTTCCTGGAATCGTTGGGGCTTCCCTGGCCATGCCGGATATCCACTGGGGATATGGATTTCCCATCGGTGGTGTAGCGGCGTTCGATATCGATAAAGGTATTATTTCACCGGGTGGCGTAGGTTACGATATCAACTGCGGCGTGCGTCTCTTAAGGACGGAACTCGAGGTTCGAGACATAAAATCCAAAACTAGTGAAGTGATCAACCAGATGTTTCGTGATATCCCAACTGGCGTTGGATCACATCGCGGTGATCTGAGGCTGAATAAAGATGATCTTGATGGAGTGTTGGTTGATGGTGCGGCATGGGCGGTTAGTCAGGGGTATGGCAATGCTGATGATCTGGATCATATTGAGGCCGCAGGATGCATTCAGGGTGCCGATCCGGATTGTGTGAGTGATCGTGCTAAGAAGCGCGGATGCAATCAGCCAGGAACGCTAGGCAGTGGAAACCACTTCATCGAGATGCAGGAAGTGGTGGAGATATATGATGAGCAGGCCGCAAACGTCATGGGACTATTTCCAGGGCAGCTAACCATTACGATTCATACTGGATCGAGGGGGCTTGGACATCAAGTCTGCGAGGATCATATCGAGGTGATGCTCAAGGCGTCTCGCAAATATGGAATTGAACTTCCCGATAAACAGCTATGTTGTGCTCCGATAAAATCAGATGAGGGAAAACATTATTTTGCGGCGATGGCGGCTGCGGCAAATTTTGCCTTTGCGAATCGGCAGATGATAATGCATTGGGTTCGTCTCGCCATTGAAAAATCATTACAGATAGGGCCGGCTGATCACTGCATAAATCCGATTTATGATATAGCGCATAACATTGCGAAATTTGAAGAGCATCATGTCGGTGGGGTATCGAAGAGGTTGTGCGTTCATAGAAAAGGCGCCACGCGCGCGTTTCCTGCAAAACATCCAGAAGTTCCAGCTTGTTATCGTGCAATAGGGCAGCCGGTTCTGATTCCTGGCGATATGGGAAGATATTCATTCGTCCTTGTTGGTACCGACAAGGCGATGAAGGAGACGTTCGGATCTTCATGCCATGGAGCGGGTCGTGTGATGAGCCGACATAAAGCCAAGAAGGCGTGTCGCGGTCGTGATATCGCTCGTGAACTTGAGGAGCAGGGAATCATAGTTCGCGGAGCTTCCAGTGGAACGATTGCTGAAGAGGCACCACTCGCCTACAAGGATGTCGCCGAGGTGGTGGACTGTGTTCATAATGCCGGAATTGCGAAGAAGGTAGTGAAGCTAAAGCCCCTTGGTGTCATCAAGGGCTAACTTTCATGCAGTATGAATATCGATAATCCGCATCTACTCAGTGAAACTTTGGTTGAAAGTTGGTTTTCGCAAATTACGCCTCATGCCCTTATTGATAGCAGGCGATTGTATTCCTGGGTTTGATATAAGCGTGTTAGTATTCATACCTGTCGGATCACCGCATCCAGGGTTGTTAGGTTTTTCATCACAGCACTCCTTGCTGGGTTTTCCAGTGTATGGAGCTGGGCCACCACATGGATCATCATCCGGTGGTGTTGGATTTACATCTTCTGGTAACGGATCGATGTTACCGTAACCCGGCATCTGCGTGAGGTCTAATGCACCGGCTCCATCGCCTCCGCCGCAATCGGAGTTGAGATATTCTTCGGTGCAATTGGCGACCATGCAGTATTCCATCTTTTTTTTCTCGCACTTCTCTTCAGCCGACTCCGTGGAGAGGCAGAGGGATGCCGTAGGACCGATGTTACATATGCCGGGGGATATATCGGCATCGGGGCTTGTGGTGAATGTTCCTCCAATGCCTCCACCTCCAGAATATTCACCACCTCCTGATATTGAGGCAATCCAACCGACAACGAAGGGTCTCTCTTCGGATCCAAAATTATGTCCACCATACATGCCGACGACACCGTTTCCCGCAACCCATCCTCCGGCTATGGTTTCCCATGTAATGATTCCAGATGAACCACCATCGATTTTGGTGATAGTTGGACCGCTACCACTATTCTGATGATCACTGCCACCGTCATTTGCGTTTGAGTTGTTATTATCATTCTCACGAGAACCTGTTTCGTTGTCCAGGTCGTTGCCATTATCCTTACTTCTATCATCGGGTATATCCAAATTGAAATCATCCCAGTTTGGTTCCTTAAGCCCATCGGAAAGTGAGTATTCATTGTCTCCGACACCCTTACCACCTCCTGCTGCAGTAAAATTAATAGGACAGGGGTTAGGTCCACCCATCTGATGGCCGATCGCATTGGGGCCGATAGGACTCACCGGTTCTTGCCCGCCACCCACGGGTCCACTGGGCGATGTCATAGGGGCTGGATCTGGACCGTATGGGTTTATCTGAGTATCTCCAAGAACGGAACAACTGCTTCCGTTGCTATTTGAAGGTGCATTGCCGGATGCCCCATTAGGACCGCCTGCCTTTCCCGGATCACCAACTGAAAGACCTATAGTAAGTGCTGCCTGGTCGGAGAGGGCGTCGCAGAATCCATCGGTTAGTAACATTGCAAATCCATCCATGTTTAATTTGTATAAGAATTCCTCGATCACGTATGCTGCTAGGACATGCGCATTTGTGAATTTCTCCGAGTCGGTCGATACGTTGGACCCATTCTTTAAGAGTGTCAGGTACATCGCATCAAGGTGTTTTTCCATGTTTTGGCAGGCGGTCTTCTGGATGAGGGGATCTTCTCCGTCTATGCAATTTGAAGAGGAGTTGATCCATTTTTTACATATTCCAATAGTATGGGCATCCTTTGCTACAAATTTAGAAGACGCTAAGGCAAAGGCAGCACCTTTCATTGCGTTATTGTCTTTCGGGTAGAGCTCGGACACAGCCACAAGGTATTGCTGAATCGCTGGCCATTCTTTATCGATGTTGGATGCTTTTGATTTGCTGGGTATCGTAAGAATTATTATTGCAAGCAAGAGAACGGTAAAGAATCGTTTGGACATGACGCCTCCAATTCCTCCCCTTTTCCGCCGCCGATTGTATATTATATATCGGTTACTTGCCCCCCTGAAGTTGCGCGAGGCGGAGTGGTTCTCTTTATGCCATAATACAACTTCTTGTTATTGTAGTGTAAAACGCATTTTTATATAGAAAGGAGTGGTGTTGAAAATGGGGTTGGGCTATCCATTCCGTTAACAATATTGGCAGCTTACGTTCAGCGACTCCTAAGCCTGGAACGACAACTTTCTTCACGAGAATGGTGCTCGGCGCTCCGGACTTTGCAATGAAATCAGAATGAAAGGAATGTTGATTGCATTTTGGAACGTCATGCTTAAGTAGGTGTTCGATATTTCTGAGAAGTATCTCGTGACCGATACCGCAAAATGAGATGGTAAGTTCATCTAACATCTAAAGTGGCCTTTGCCTTGCATAATGAATCTGGATATTTTAAATGTAGCTTAAATAACAATGTAGCCTAAATAAATGGAGGTATCTGAATATGCGTAAGTTAATTTTATTACTATCCCTCATGGCGGTTATTTCATTTGCTTGCGGGGGGAGTAGCAGTAGCGATGCTGATACTTTGACAGCGCCTACTGAGGATGCTGTGAGAACTGCCCTGGGAACAAACAACGCATATGGAATGGCGGTGGGTCTGACGCTGGGTGAGATTGTTATGCCTGTTTGCACGACTGAAAATACCTCTATGACCATAGTGTATTCTATTGAGGATTTACCCTCATGGCTCTCCTTTGATGTGGATTCAAGGGTTATGACATTGGCATCAGGGACTACAATCCCCTCCGATGCGCTAACTGCCTCTGCGATAACATACACCTGTGTTGATGCGGATGATTCTGCGGTGACCGCTTCAGTGGAACTGACCATCAATGATCTTGATGGCGGAGGTGTCGTTGATGGTTATGAGTATATAAATGGTGCCGTTCCGCTCGTAAATAATAAGACCGGTTGGATAGCTCTTACGCCTGCGGATGTTGATATATATCGCCCTTCGGCAAGTCCGTTTAGGATTCCAACTGGAATTGTCAAACCGACATCTGGAATGGATCCCACCGATGCCAGTGATGATGTAGCCGATTTTGATGGTGATACAGGTGTCACCGGTGGTGGAACTAATGCGGAGGAGATTGCGGCAGGCACAAATCCGATGGTGTATGCTACGGGTGGAACATTTGCTGATGGAGTCAGTTACAGTATGGGTAATTTTTCTTATGGAATCGCAGTGGCTGATCTGGATGGCGATGGTGATATCGATAGCGCAGTCCTGAATGCACTTTCTGATAATTTTTCAGTACGTCTAAATGATGGTGATGGTACTTTTTCAGGCCTAGTGAATTATAATGCTGGATCTGGACCTTACGACATTGCCACAGCCGATTTTGATGGCGATGGTGATATTGACATTGGTGTTCCAGCCTCAGGAGATAATACATTCTCGGTGTTTCTGAATGATGGTGATGGTACGTTTGCTGGTGGTGTTGAATATAGCACTGGGCAGATCCCATTTGGTATTGCGACGGCTGATTTAGATGGTGATGGTGATATTGATGTTGCTGTCACTAACCTTACAAGTCGTGATATATCAGTTTTCTTAAATGACGGTAACGGTACTTTTGCGAGTAAGGTGGATTATGACATCGGTTACGTTTCCTATGGTATCATCACAGCTGACTTGAATGGCGATGGTAGTATCGATGTTGCTGTTACGAATGTTAATGGTGGTTCCTTTTCAGTTTTCTTAAATAGCGGGGATGGATCTTTTGAGGATGCTGTAAGTTATGATGCCAGGAATAAACCCACAGGTATCAGTGCTGCCGATCTGGACGGTGATGGTGATGTTGATATTGTTGTAGCGAACAATGACGATCTTAGGATTTCAGCATTCCTAAACAATGGAGATGGAACTTTTGCTGATCAGGTGAACTATAGTGTGGGCGGCGATACTGCCTATATTGTTACTGCTGACTTTGACGGTGATGGTGATGTTGATGTCGTTGCTACGGAGGATGAAAATTCTAAGATAATAGCGTTTCTGAATAATGGAGATGGAACCTTTGCAGATAAAGTGGAGTATGATTCTGCGGATGATCCAGTTGGCGTCGCAGCAGCTGATTTAGATGGTGATGGAGACCTTGATCTCACTGTCGCAGATGATGATGGTATGTCAGTTTATTTGAACGAATAATTTAGGTGCAAATAGGGCAGCATGTCTGAAGGCTGCTTGATAATATAAAAAACCACGGAGCATATGTACATGCCCCGTGGTTTTTCCTTTTTTATATCAAAAAAAACTTATGCCCGACGGCTTCTATTGCCGAATCGACGAGGGCCTCTTCCTCTTCCTGCTCCTCTTCCTCTTGGTCGACCACCTTCCCTTGGTTGTATTCCTGCCTTGGCAATAAGGTCGGAGTGAAAGGAATGATCGTCACATTTTGGAACGGAGCGTTTGAGCAGCCGTTCGATATTTCTAAGGAGCAGCTTGTCACCGACGCCACAGAATGAAATGGCGGAGCCGCTAGCCCCAGCCCTTGCCGTCCTACCTATACGGTGAACGTAGCTCTCCGCTTCTCTCGGTAGATCATAATTGATGACGTGTGTGATGCCCGTAACGTCTATTCCCCTCGATGCAACATCAGTTGCAACCAGTACGCGGCATCTGCCGGTACGAAAATCCTGTAGAGCGGATAGCCTTGCACTTTGGGATTTGTTGCCATGAATTGCGTTGGCTCTTCTACCTAAATGCTTTGCGAGTCTGTTGGCACCGTTCTTTGTCTTTGTAAAAACGAGGGCGCGTTCGACGTCCGGTTTACCTAATACTTCGGAAAGTAAGTTGCGTTTATCCTTATCATCAACGAAATGAATTCGTTCATCTATGTTTTCAGCTGTCACCAACTCCGACTTTACTGTAATTTTAACAGGGTCATTGAGTAGTGTTTCTGCTAACTGGCGAATTTGAGGTGCCATCGTTGCGGAAAATAGCAGGGCCTGACGTTTCTTTGGTAGCTCAGAAATTACCTTTCTGATATCCGGGATGAAACCCATATCGAGCATTCTATCTGCTTCATCCAGCACGAAGACCTCAATTTGATTGAGTTTCAGATATCCCTGACGCATCAGATCCAAAAGACGTCCAGGCGTGGCGATAAGAATATCTACGCCACGTGAGAGCGCTTTTACCTGGGAGTGTTGTTTAACACCACCGTAGACGAGCGCGTGGGAGAGTCCGAGGAACTTACCGTAAGTTCTGAAGCTCTCACTCACCTGAGCTGCCAATTCACGCGTTGGTGTTAGGACGAGCACCCTTGCGGAGCGCGGTTTCGCCTTAATGCGATTGATTGAGAGCTGATTCAATATAGGCAGCGCGAAAGCAGCTGTTTTGCCGGTTCCGGTCTGCGCGCAACCGATAAGATCGTGCCCTTTGAGCAGGTGAGGGATCGCCTCTGCCTGAATCGGCGTTGGGATCTCGTACTTTTGCGCCTTTACTGCGCGATAGACCTTTTCTGCTAGATTCAGCTCTTTAAATGTTTTCGTTTCCATAATAGTTCCTATTCCTTCTGCTGCGGATACACCGAAGCAATCATATTGCGACATTCCATGAACTGTCGCAATATACGATGTTTCACAAAATCAGGTCGCACGAGCACCAAGATGATGCCGTCAAATATTAAGTTTTTAGTGATTCAAAATAGATAGGTGGAGAAAATGAAGGGTGTTACTTCCCAGCGAAATATTTTAAATCATTATCGAAGCAGCTCCTTTAGGCTATATCTATTGTAATGTCCAGCTGTTTATGGCCGGGAACTCTCTTCGCATGGTTATCGATCGATAGGTGAAAAGGTTGTGCATTAATTCAAACGTTGCCACTCTTTGTAAGGGGTGCCTGGAAATAGTTAAATAATATAGGGTAGTTGGGTGGTATTTTATGCAGCATCTAATGGGCTTTAATTTGCGAGATAGTCAGATTTTCTGTCTCAATTGCGGTTCGATTTAATTGCCTTGCAGGCCATTTTTCACGGTGATATACCGCCTGCCGGAAATCAAGCGGGTGTAGTTCAGTGGTAGAACACAAGCTTCCCAAGCTTGTTATGAGGGTTCGATTCCCTTCACCCGCTCAGGATGTCACAAAGAAGTGTCGGACGCTTTTTTCAGAAAAGGTGTCGGGCACTTTTTTTGTGAGAGGCGTTGAAGGTGAAACAGGTGCGTTTTTGGTTGGTTAAGGCATCTATAGAAAGTACGCAACAAATGAATCATTCGACCGATAATGAGTTATCTTGCAGGTTAATAATGAATCTAGGAGGTAGGTATGTCTGGGAAGGCTATGTTTCCAATTAGGAAAGGTGATACAGTTGAAGTGCGACATGATCTCAATCTTTGGGGTTTTGGATATGTTGATACGAAGAAGGGTGAGGTCTTGATGCTCGATTCAAATCCAGCAGATGGTAGCCTCCATCAACAATGGGCGATGGGCGATATCGATGGCGATGGTAAGATCGATTTTGCACTGATTAATCATGATCAATATGAAAAGCATGTTGATAAGCCTCGCAATGTATCTCTCTATATATCGGATGAGTTTTATAAAAAAGATGACTATAGATATCAGGATGTGATTGGTGAAATGCAGACGATTTCAGGATGTACCATTGGTTGTAAGGTGAGCACTAGCGTGGTTGTTCGTAAGGAATCTGAAATATTTGGTGAAGCCCAGAAGGTGTATGGCCAAATTAAGGGTGTTCAGAAAGGGATGAAAAAGCGTTTTGTAGAGAGCGAATCCTTTGGTTCCTTTGATGGCCAGGTTGAGTGGATTGCACCTGATGGCGAGAGTAAGGATCTACATCTCGAAGTTGATAACTATCAGTATGGTGCCGAGGTCTGTTTTATGGGTAAATCTGATTCCTGGACACCGAATATGAGTGGAATGCATGATGGCGTTAGATATAGTTTTGCGAAAACGCAGTTTTCAGATGCCGAAGTAAAATCAGTTTGCAGTAGGATAGAGGGTCATAAATCGTATAATTAATAGATGATTTTCAAAAGTGTCCGACGCTTTTTTCAGAAAAAGTGTCGGACACTTTTTTATGTGAGATGTTTCTTCATGATCTCGTCGACCCTGTTTTTGGCTGCGGGTGTCCCGAGGTTTAACAATTCCAATGCTTTCTGCATTTCATCCACTGGAAGCATTGAGATTTCTTGAAGGGTCCACTCCCTTCTCTTTAGATCTCTTCCGTTGGTGGAACTTCTTAAGATATGCATTCCTTCACCTGTCGTTGAAGCAGGTGTGATATCGGATGATTCAGCCACCTCCTGCGTGTGGTTGCAGAAATATCGAATTACTCCACCTACCAATGATGACCAGGTAGATTCCGTAGAGAATTGTTGAGAGAATATTATGAGACTGTCATTCAGTGTATAGGTAGCATCCGGTTTATCAGTTTTATCGCTGGTCCGTGTCGTTCTTTGTGATCTGTATGTTTCAATTGATTCTAATAGGCCTTGACTGGCTCTATGTGCCGTCAAATCTACTCTTTTTTGTTCTCCGCCTGAGAGTGCCATCTATTATATTCCTATCGTTGCCCCATAATATTATTATCGGATTAACGACCATCATAAGTTGTGTAATTTATGAATATAAA
>JABGOS010000140.1 GCA_018645265.1 Deltaproteobacteria bacterium | reverse complement strand
TTACAGGGCCAGATGTAGATATATCACCGCCCCTCTATGACTTTGGCGATACCCCTGTAGGTCAGACTAGTGAGCAACAGGATTTCTTAATTCAAAATACAGGGGAAGGTGATCTGACGTTGAATTCGATTACGGTCAACAGTGATTTTGAGCAGTCCAGCGATTGTCCAGAGACCCTTCCTGAAGAAGAAAGCTGTGTTGTGGAGACAACATTTGTTCCAGCAGCAGCAGGAAACTTTTTCGGTTTGCTCTCAATAGTTGATAATGCGGAGGGCAGTCCCCATAAGGCAAGTTTATTTGGTTACGGAACCTTCTTCGATATTACCATATTGCCAGCCTCCATCAACTTCGGGGACCAGACGCTTGCAAGGCCATCTCTCGCACACGATGTGCGTTTGCTAAACTCCGGCAATGAAACGATCACAATAGATAGCATTGAATCATCCAGCTCTGTTTTCGTGCAAACAAACGACTGTGATTCTTCACTTGCACCATCTGCGTTTTGCACGATAAGCGTGATATTTACACCTGAAGCGACGGAGTATGTGACAGCTCAAATAAACATCACTGACAGCGCAACTGGAAGCCCGCACAACATAGATCTTATGGGAAGCGGGATCGATCCAATCTATCCCGATCTTGATATTTCACCAAACTTTTGGGACTTCGGTCAGATCCTTGTGGGGGATACGAGTGAAGCGGAGGAATTTACTGTCAAAAATACCGGCATCGTAGATGTGGTTATATCGGGTATCGATGCGAATAGTGAATTTGCTCAGACAAACGACTGTCCGGAAACGCTGGCTTCGGATGAAACATGCACTATCTCAGGTACGTTCTTACCTCAGGCAGCTGGCGATTTTTCGGGTTATATTACAGTAATAGACAATACATATAGCCGCTACCAAACAGTCCTTCTTAAAGGCGCGGCATCACATTCCGGCGATATTAATATTAGTTTTTCAGCATCAAGCGTTGATTTTGGAAATATATCAATCAATGAGACCAGCGATACTCAAAGCGTCGTTCTTACAAACTCTGGTACCGATGACTTAACCATGGGTGCCGTCAGTATCGTTGGAAGTGAGGCTATCGATTTCAACATGAACACAAACTGTAGCAGCCGGTCGCTCGATGTTGGAAAATCTTGCATCATCGATATGGATTTTAAACCCACATCCTCGGGGTACAAAACAGCAAACGTTATGATCTATGACGATGCGCACGACAGCCCTCAACCCATTGCCCTGTCAGGGATAGGAAAGTCGGGCCCCTCCAACTGTTCGCTTACAGGGCGCGGTGTCGAAGGGGTTGCTGCCCCTCTTGTAGCGGTGCTTTCTGTGTTGTTCTCTGTATTTTATATTTCAAGACGCACGGTAATGCGAAAGCATCAACAATAGGGTGATTATTTGTCTGTGAAAAAAGATTACGAAAAAATAGGCGTTAAGATCTCGATTGTTGGCAGTAGTTTTCTTGCGTTGAGTGCTGTCATAATGGCGCTCATAGCAAAATCTCAAGCGATATTGTTTGATGGGTTATTCAATTTCATCACTCTTGCAATGGCTTTTGCTTCATTAAAAGTAATCAATTTAGTTAAAACTCCCGAAACAAAGAACAGGCCATTTGGTTATATGGCTTTGGAACCATTTCTCAATTTAATAAAAAGTTTGGTGATATTGACCCTCTTGGTCGTATTTCTTGTAACAAATATACAGGAGATATGCACCGGAGGAAGAATTATATCCCTTGATATGACTACGCTGTATATTTTCGTATGTCTAATTATCTATGCCATCATAATACTGTTTCTTAGAAAATATAAAAAAAGAACAAGCTCAAGCATCCTGAAGCTTGAGATAAATAATTGGTATGTAGATGCATTGATTACAGTGGGAATTGCTATCTCCCTCGTCATTGCCATGATTATTTTACGTATGGGCTATACGAAAATACTGCCGTATATAGATCCTATCATTGTTATAGCGTTGACAGCTGTATCTTTCCCGGTTCCTTTGAAAGCATTGTCGGTTGCACTTAAAAGGCTTCTTTTAGTTTCCTCTGAGAATAGCATTGAGGCTGAGGCAAAAAAACAGCTCCATGATGTTATATGTAAATATGGATTGATAGATACTAAAATCTGGGGACTTAAAAGTGGAAGAACTCATTACCTCTTTATATATTCAGACTTAAAAGAAGAAGAGACAACGGTTATGCATCTTGATGAAATCAGGGTAGAGATATTCAAGGAGCTATCCAAGATTTATCCGAAGTTCTGGGCCGACATTATGTTTACTAAGATAAATCCAGAAGAACCGTTTCCAATTGATGGATATCAGTGATTCGACAGGCTAAAATAATCGTTTGGTTTTGTTGGATAGATTGATAGCGTTAACTGTCCTCATGGGGCGGATCTAATGGATGGCAGAGCTTTATGATTCCGTAGGGTTATGTAACGAATTATTGGACAAGGTTGGTTGGAGCAAAGAGTGAAAATTCTCATCGATAATATCAATATGGAGCCGGGGTGTGAAGATGCCTCCTTGGAGCTGCGAGCCGCCAAGAATTATAAGTCAAATCTCAAGCTCTATAAAATTCTTCGTAAATCTATCGATGCCCGAAAAAAAGGTAGGGTGATTATCAAATATCGCGCAGTCTTTATGGCAGACGACAAAGATGTTCATCGTTTGATCAAGGCGGGCTGCACCATCTATCATGAACCCGAAATGCTTACTCTTGAAAAGGGTGTTGATCCCGGAAGTGTTCTCATTGTTGGAAGCGGCCCTGCCGGTCTTTTTGCGGCACTTCGTTTGATGGAGCGCGGTATTCGAGCAACGATTCTTGAACGTGGAAAATGTGTTGCAGAACGACATCAGGATGTGGCGCTCCTAAAAAAAGAGGGATTGCTCAATACTGAGAGCAACGTGGTTTTTGGGGAGGGTGGCGCTGGAACATATTCTGATGGAAAACTGACAACGCGCATCAATAAGGGTGGCATTGAATGGCTCTTTGAGAAGTTGGTTGAGTACGGTGCCCCCGACACGATTCTTTTTGATGCAAAGCCCCACATTGGAACTGATATTCTTTCGAGCGTGGTTGTGAATATTCGAAAAGAACTCACATCGTTTGGAACAGTCTTTCACTTTGAAGAGAAAGTTGTCGACATTGTTTCTCGTGACGAAAAGGCTATTGCAGTACGTACGGCTTCCGGAAAGGAGATCGCTGCTGACCACATCATCGTTGCTTGTGGAAATTCCGCGCGTGATCTTTTTGAATCGTTCGATAAACAGGGTGTTTGTCTTGAAAAGAAGGGTTTTGCAGTAGGCGTTCGTATCGAGCATCCGGCAGAGTTTATTAATAAGGCGCAACATGGTGTGCAACGGGCAAAGCTTCCTGCTGCTGACTATCTGCTGACTTATACCAATAAGGTGACTCGGCGTGGGACCTACTCATTTTGCATGTGTCCAGGGGGAGAAGTGGTTAATTCTTCTTCAGAACAGGGGATGCTCTGTGTCAATGGAATGAGCTATTCAAAACGCGATCTTCCCTTCTCTAACTCTGCAATCGTCGTTGCTGTGAGGCCGGAGGATGTGATGTCGGGTGCCCTGGGAGGTATCTCCTTTCAACGTGATATGGAGAAAAAAGCCTTCGATGCAGGAGGTGGAAAATTCTTTTCACCAGCTATGAGTGCTTTGACCTTCTGTACTGGAAAATCAAAATCGATGGAGAGGGTTTCCTACGTTACGGGTTTTCGGGAAGCAGACTTTTCAAGTATCCTTCCGGCATTTGTGTCTGAGGAGTTGAAGCTGTCGCTGACTTCTTTTGACCGGACGATCAAGGGCTTTGTATCCGAGGGAGTGATCATAGGCGTTGAGACGCGCACATCATCGCCGGTACGAGTTGTACGTGGAGATGACTTTCAATCAATTTCGCTCAAACGACTCTATCCAGCAGGTGAGGGATCGGGCTACGCTGGGGGGATTGTGAGTTCAGCAGTGGATGGTTTGAGGATTGCAGATCATATTTCAGGCGTTTAGTTCACCTCTCTAATTTAGCAGTTCTTGCGCTGACCACCCTGCATGGTATACAAACGTTACATTGAAAAAGCCCCGCAAAAAAACGAATCGGCCGCGGAAGCGTCGTGATCCCGTAGCTGAGAGGCAGTCTGAAGCACTACGCCTGATTGACTACCTGCGATCGCTGAAGCTTACAAACCGGGAAGCGCGCGATCTCCTAGAGACGGGCAAGGTCATGTACTGTGGTATCCCCACTGCATATGGTGGACGGGAGATCGATGCTGCTCGCGTGGTTATACAGCATAGTGCGCCGCGCATTCGGCCCAACCATGATCTCGCTATCATTCACCGTGATCCGCATATGCTTATCGTGTACAAGCCGCCGGGGATGCTGTCGGTTCCCTCACCAGGTCGGCGTGATGCTAAGAATGTCATCGGCGTGGTTCGTCATATCCTCGGTATGGCTTTTCCAGTGCATCGGCTTGATGAGTTCACATCGGGGCTGATGATGGTGGCGCTCACTGAGGAGTGTCAGCGCAGAATCAAGAATCTCCTCTTTCATCATAGAGTGGAGCGCGGTTACCTCGCGTTGGTGAGTGGTAGATTTCCGGAGGAACCGTGTACCGTACGAACTCAAATGGTGCGTAACCGTGGTGATGGTCTCCGTGGCAGCTCCGAGGATAGCGATGAAGATGGTGCCAGGGAGGCTATAACTCATCTGAAGCTTCGTGAACATCTTGGCGGAAATGTATCGCTCGTCGAGGCGCGTCTGGAAACAGGTCGAACCCATCAGGTTCGTATTCATCTGAACGAGAAGGGCTACCCAGTCCTCGGTGACAATCTATATGCATCGACTGGGATTTCGCGGGCAGCTCCAAGGCTTGCGTTGCATGCCTTCAAGCTCGAGATTAGGCATCCGTTCACAAATGAAATGCTGGCATTCGAGGCTCCGTTTGCAGATGACCTCGAAGCGTTGCGCCGGCTTCTGCTGAGGAATGTAGTAAGGTAAGTGTCCGGTAAGAAACTTTATGGGCAAGCTCTGATGTAGTCTGTGGGTATCTTGCTGAAAGGGTTTCATTCAGGAGTGTCTGCTAGCTAAATCCCCGATAGCCTTATTGGGAGTTAATACTTCTAAAACTTGTCTTTTGAGACGTAGTTGCTTAAGATCGGCGCTCAAATGAGGAACCTTTACAGATTTATATTGGGGTTGGCTGTCTGTATAGTATTTCTTCTTCCTATCTCTACTTTTGCGGAGGAGGAAAAGGATCCCAGTAATGAGCCTGTTGTCACTATTACACCTCCACAACAGTACATCGGCAGAAAGATCGCATTCTTTCCCTTGGATTTACCGGGTTACTTAATGCGTGCTGTTACATGGCCGATAGGGGCTGTCATAAGAACTGTGGAGGAAAAGCACCTCGGTGCTCGTATCTTTGATCTGCTCTCCAATAAAGAGAAAACCTTCTGGGTTTATCCATATATCGAAGGTGCACCGGGTCCGGGTTTTGGTGGTGGCCTTGGTTTCGTTCATAAAGACCTCTTTCATGATGATTGGAGATTGTCAGGTAGGTATGATATTCGCATCAATCTCAATCAGTATGCTCGACTGGGACTGGGCAAGAAGCATCTTTTGGATCTTGCTGGTCGTCCTCTATCATTTAGATTTGATTTTTACTGGGCGCATGAAGGGTATAACGATTACTATGGCATAGGTGAAAACAGCACCCAGGCGAACCACGCGACATATGCTAGCGATTATCTTAGAGGTAAGTTCAAGTTCGATTATGCTCTTACGAAGAAAATTAACATGGGTGCCAGGCTTGGTACGGTGAGTGTTAAATCCAGGTCGGTATCCAGAAATGGAAATCCGGGAGTTTCCGATCTTTTCACGCCTGCCGAACTGATAGGTCTTAATGAAATGATCAATTATTTCGTGCCTGGCCTGGAGTTTTGGTTTGATAATCGTGATGATCAGAACTTTCCCAGCGAGGGTGGAAGGTACGCGATAAGCTTCTCCCGTTATCAGGCGCTCAATGTAAGCAATGTGAGTTACAATCAATACAATGCGCAATTCGTGCACAGTATTCCATTGTGGAGGCCTAACGTTGTGCTCACCCTTCAGAATAAGTGGGATATGAAGCAGACGATCGGCAATGACAGGGTTCCTTTCGATATACTGACCAAAATGGATTACAGCTCGCCGCTTCGTGGATTCAGCGGTGGCCGCTTTCATGATCGTTCAAGCGTCGTTTTCAACGTTGAATATAGATATCCTATATGGAACGTCCTCTATGGAGTCCTCTTTTTTGATACTGGTAAGGTCTTTCGAAGGCTGGATAGTTTTGATTTTGATAATTTTAGATTTGTTGGGGGCGGTGGTTTTAGATTCCATTATAAAGATCGAGCCCTCTTCAATCTTGACATTGGTTATGGTGGAGAGGGAGTCAAAGTGATATTCGGAATAAAGAAAATGTTATGAAGAGATTTATACTTATATCAGCTGTTTTTGCATTGCTAACGACCTCGTGTGGCGTCAAGTCTGTGCTGCGCTATCCTTCCTACAAGTGGGTGCGCGATAATGACAGGGTACCTTTCTCATCGACTGCCATCAAAGGTGCATCTACAGATTTTGATAACGAGGTCTTTAATGAGATGGGTAGAGGTGTAACTCTATCTCACAAGGTATCAGATATGTCCTCCCTTATTATGTTGGGAGGAAGACAGGAAGCTCTTGATCTAAATGATTTTGATGAGGTGGCTGATTCCACCTGGTTTACAAATCGAATAGGTAGGTATGCGCTAACCGCGGAACAATTGAAAAAGGGGCCGGGTGAAACAGCTATAACAAAAGGACCTCTTGAGGTGTTAGGATTGCGGTTGGTTGCCGGCCTTCCTAGGATTTTAGTGAAGGATAAGGATAGGCGTTATTTTGTAATACGCTTCGATCCAAAGGGTTTTCCACGAATCGCAACAGGCGCGGAAATGATATCCGGCAGGATTCTCCACGCTGCTGGCTATTTCGTTCCCGCAAACTCACTCACTATGATAGATCCCAAGATGTTCCATCTGGCTGAAGGTGCGTGGAAACTTGCAAAATATGGCGAAAGGGATCCACTTAGCGAAAAAAATCTGCTTTCAGCTCTTGAGAGTACTGCATCTTCAAAGGGTAAACATTATGCGATAGCTGTTCCACTTCCACAGGGAAGGCTTATCGGACCGTTCAGTTTCAGTGGTAAGCGGGGTGATGATCCTAATGATCGTATACCCCATCAACATAGAAGGGAGATCAGAGCCCTGTATGTATTTTCCGATTATCTGGATTTTGCTAACACAAACC
The DNA here is from genome assembly GCA_018645265.1 of Deltaproteobacteria bacterium. GTDB lineage: Bacteria > UBA10199 > UBA10199 > 2-02-FULL-44-16 > JAAZCA01 > JABGOS01. The sequence continues at coordinate 3,329 of JABGOS010000140.1, read as the reverse complement.
CATTCAACACTTTTGATGTCTTCATGCCAGTCAGCGACGATAAGGGATATATCGTACATAGACTTTTCGACTTGAGCGAGTCGTTGGGAAGTGATCGGGTTATTTCCATATCACAGGGAAAGATCAATCCTCCTGGATTCAGTGTGGGTGATGCAGCATCGGCACTGTTTACATTTGGAACATACGATCCTTATGAAGGTGAGGGTGAAGATTATAATAAGGAGCTTGGAATAACATCTGTAGAGAATTACGAGCCCGGCGGGTGGGGTTCTACGGTGCAGAACGTAGCTTTTGCATATATGACTAGACTCGATGCCTTTTGGGCTGCAAGGATTCTTGCTCGCTTCTCTGATGATGATATGCGGGCGATAGTAAGTACAGCGGGTTATGAGAATAAGAGGCTTTCGGATGAGATGACGCGTGTTCTGATAGAACGTCGTGACAAGTCGGTTAAATACTGGTTTTCCCAGATGAGTCCTCTTGATGATTTCGATCTTTTATGTGCATCGAATGGATGTGACATATCGTTTAAGGATTTGTCGGTAGTGGAGGGTTTTACCGATAGGGAGAGCTCTCATTACAAAAGGAGTATAGTCTCTTTCAAGGGCAATTACGTCCTCTCTGATTGGGTTGTCTTTGAGGATGAGAATTTTAGTATATCACCTGAGATCATCGGTAAGATGTTCGAGGACCGCGTATACAGGATGAAGATACAGTCCAGATCTAGTAAACAGGAATGGTGGTATCGATCGGTAGATTTATTTATTAAGAAAAAAGGGGAAGTGTTCGAGATACTCGGTGTAGAGCGGAAATAAAGTGGTTCAATCTATCTGTCTCGTTTGTTTCGCAGTCACAAAACCACATTGAACATTTTAAGACGGAGCAACCGCAACGCGGTTACTCCGTCCATTATGGCGTCAAATTACTTTCTGGTTCTTCTTTGTAGCGCAACTATCATTCGCATAGCAAAAGACGTGCACAATAAAACTTATTAACTCACAAGTTTTACATTTACAGCACAAGGACCCTTTTGGCCTTCACCGACATCAAATTCAACCTTGTCGCCGTCACCGATTGGGCCAGACTCTATGGATGTGGAGTGGACAAATAGATCCTTGCCACCATCATCGGGAGAGATAAATCCAAAACCTTTTGACTCATTAAAAAACTTTACTGTACCTGTTGCCATGATATTTCTCCTTTGTATTTCGATTGTATAGACACTATGTCAATACTACCGACTGCCAAAGTTGTATACATATTGGTGAAATTGGCAAATCATTTTAACCCATTTTTTGATATTTCATCATGGGTGGGTAAGTTACTACAGTAAGGCGTTTCCGGGCACTCAGGCTGTGGGTGAGGGGCTAGTCTGGGAATAAGGCCATCGATTAATGGTGCTTTTTAGGGTCTGGCACCCTTATTTTTAGGAAATGACTCCAGATGAGACGATCTATCAGCCAACATATCGACTCGCTTTAATGGATATTTAACGCAGAATAGTTGATTAATTCGCGTATTTACACTATCCCATCCGTTGGTTTAAGCCCTACAACCCGAGTCCGTACCTACGGTTCTCCAACGATGGATTCTGAACAGATGAAAACGATCAATTTGACAGCTCGCGATGAAATTAGCCGCCGCAAGACCTTTGCGATTATCTCCCACCCGGATGCAGGCAAGACGACGGTAACCGAGAAACTCCTCCTCTTCGGAAATGCCATCAAGATGGCGGGAACCGTTAAGGCGAACCGAGCTGAAAAATTTGCCACATCCGACTGGATGGAGATTGAAAAGCAGCGTGGTATCTCGGTTACATCCTCTGTAATGCAGTTTTCATATGCGGATCACGAAATCAACCTTCTCGACACTCCCGGCCACGCGGACTTCAGCGAGGATACTTACCGGGTTCTAACGGCGGTAGATAGCGCGCTTATGGTGATTGATTCCGCTAAGGGTATTGAGACTCAGACAAAGAAGCTCTTCCAGGTCTGCCGTGATCGCCATATGCCGATCATGACACTTATGAATAAGATGGATAGGGAGGGACGTGATCCCTTTGAACTTATCGACGAGCTGGAGGCGCAGCTCCACCTATCATGCGCCGTTATGACCTGGCCCATCGGTCAGGGGCGTGATTTTCGCGGGGTTTACGATTTGATGAATAAATGTGTTTACCTCGTTACGCCTACTGTAAAGGGGCGTCATAAGGGGGATGATGCTCGATATATTGAGGATCTTGATAGCCCCAGCCTGGAAGAGGCGATCGGCCCAGAGCTGTTAGCTAAGCTGAAGGAGGATCTGGAGTTGATACAGGGAGCTGGTCAGGAGTTTCGGAAAGAGGATTATATATCTGGCAAACTCTCCCCCGTCTTCTTCGGTTCCGCCATCAAAAATTTTGGCATCAAGGAGCTCCTGGATGCATTTATCAACCATGCACCATCTCCTCTGCCCCGCCCATCTGAGACGAGACTGGTCGATGCCTACGAACCTGAATTCACCGGGCTCATTTTTAAGATTCAAGCCAATATGGACCCGAAGCATCGTGACCGCGTGGCGTTCTTAAGAATCTGTTCAGGGGAGTTTTTTCAAGGGATGAGCGTCTATCATGTGCGGTCGGAACGAGAGTTTAAGATCAAGAATGCACTTCAGTTTATGTCGCAGAAGCGTAGTAATGCTGATCGTGCCTACGCTGGTGACATCATTGGTATACATGACCGTGGAAGCTTGATGATAGGCGACGCCATAACTGTTGGCGAGAAACTCAATTTTACTGGTATTCCGCAGTTTTCACCGGACCACTTCAGCCTGGTTACACTTAAAAATCCGATCAAGATCAAGCAGCTTCAGAAGGGTCTCGAACAGCTTGCGGAGGAGGGGAGCTCTCAGCTCTTTCGTCGAAAACACAATTCTGACACGATCATAGGGGTCGTCGGACAGCTTCAGTTGGAGGTGGTGAAGTTCAGATTGATGCATGAATATATGGCGGATGCGAGCTTTCATCCTATGCCGTATACATACTCACGCTGGTACCGTTCATCCGATCGTAAGAAGCAGGTCGATTTTGAAAACTACTACCTTGCCCATATCGTTTATGATGTGCGAGGATATCCGATGATGCTCTTCAAGAGCGAGTGGGAATTGCATTACATTCAGGGAAAACATCCTGAGATGAATTTTTATTCGAGCTTGATAAACTACGAGCAGGATGATGCGGAAGTTTCCGATAGTACGATGGTCTAAGTGGCGAGGAGGTTCCTGTGAATTTTACCAAAGAACAAATTGTGGAGATGAGGGAACTTCTGGATAATATTCGGGAGGAGACTAAG
>JABGOS010000139.1 GCA_018645265.1 Deltaproteobacteria bacterium | reverse complement strand
TGATATCGAGATGATCTTCACGCATCAGATGCAGTCAGGGCCGAACGTTTCCTATCTCAGATCAAGTTGCGGCTACTACATTTAAATCATAGGGAATAATTCGAAGAAGCGGCATCCCAACTATCTTGCACAGCCCATGGCAGTTCGACTCAAGTATCATCTCACCGCCTGTGCTTATGGTTGTTCTCTATCGATTCTGCACAAGGATCTTTTCAGCGTCCTGGAAGATAACTTTGATCTTGGTGTGGTTTATCAAGGTTTGTACAACGCCTTTTCCAAAGGTTGAATGATCCATCAGTTCGCCCTCTGCAAAATTGCCCGACATCGCATAAGGAGTCGCGTTTTCACCAGCGGCCGCAACAGCTTCTTTCCACAAAGTTTCTATGGAGACTTTTTCCTTTTTGGGGCCAGCCTTACCTCTCGGTTTCACCGGTTTATCTGGATTCCTGTATTTGTGAAGGGCTCCACATGTTTGGCACTCACACCTGTCGGGCTTTCCTGTTTTTGTTACCGAATGAATAAGGTGATTTAAGGGTATCTTACATCTTCCGCAGTAGGAGAGAATCTCCGTGCCCAATTCGCTAGCTTTATCTTTAGTCATAAATATTGATCTCCTAGATCTCTATGGGCGCGCGAGGCGCCGTTTCCAAGAATGGCATGATTTAAAACAGAAGAAAGAATCTATTTAAGCTACCTCTGTGAAGCGTTCTAAACCAGCAAAATTTGTCGGCTGTCTATCCCATAAGTTCTCGAAAAGCAAGCATATTCAGTCGTACGGCTGGCAGGGCCCTTTAGAACTCATTCTTGCTTTTCCCCCATATGTCTACTAGTTGAACGGGGTGATATGAGGCTCAGCGTTAAAAAATGGGGGAATTTCAATGATCAAGAGGATAGTTGCCTTAGTTGTATTCATCACTTTTTTGCCAATTTTGGCGCATGCTGGTCCCAAAATCGAATTCAAGAAGGCCGAGGATGTCCAGAAGGATTTTGATCAGAAACACAAGAAAGATATCAAGAAGGAGATGAAGAGTGCTAAGAATAGTTATGATATTGATCTTAGCCAGAATCAGTTTTCAAGCGATACACGCGTCGGTCTGACGAACATGACCGGCAATACTAGCTCTCTAGCAGTAAATGGAACAACCGAAACTGAGTACCGTCACAAGCGTTGGGCTAATAGATGGGATGCTGGCGCTTTCTATTCAAGGGTCTTTTCCAGTAATAGCAACACTGCAATTGGAACCTCAGCACGCTATATATATGGCAGCTATCGTCTCGACTATTACATACTTCGTCGTTTGACTGTTTTTGGTGGGGGTGGTGGATATAGCAATGAACTCAAAGGTATAGATCTCGGGGGGCAGGGTTTTACAGGTGTGATGTATTACTTTCTCATGGAACCCACGTATTACTTCAGCGGCTCCTTGGGATATAACTTCACCTATGAGGATATCGTTTCACCTCAGAAGAACAGGAAGATACATTCCGCTGCTCTGATTTTAGATTATGAACAGCAGTTGAGGGATAATCTGAAACTTGAGCAACGTGTCGAAGTATTACAGGATATACAAAATGGCAGGGAGATCAGGGTTAACAGTGGTACGAGTCTCAGGGTTTCGATAAGCAAACATATAGGTGTCGCATTGGGATTTATAGTTCTCTTCGATAACGATCCACCGGTTGGCTTCAAGAAGTTGGATACGATTACAAATTTTTCCCTGGCGGTTGTGTTTTAAGGACAATTCTCCTCATAGAAGTCTTCGTATGTTATTGTAAATAAACGATATATAGTTCCTGGAAGAATGTCGTGGGCTGTTATCTGAATCGGTGTAGCTGCTTGACAGTTATCCATGCCTCATATAGTTAGTCTAGCCTAACAAATGGAGGGCATATGCCGGAGTTATCAGCCAGCCAAGAGGATTATCTGGAGGCGATCTATGAGATCGCCGGCGATAATGGTGTGGCGCGTGTACGCGATATTGCGAAACATCAAAATGTCTCCATGGCATCGGTAAACGGTGCGATGAAGAGGCTCGTAAAATACGAACTGATCAATCACGGTCGTTACGATTACATCGAGCTTACAGATAAAGGTAAAAAACGTGCGGCAAAGGTTGCGAAGTGCCACGCGCTGCTAAAGAAATTTTTGGTTGATGTTCTTGGTGTAGATAAAAACACCGCTGATAAGGATGCGTGCGCTATTGAACACCATTTGAGTGAGATAACTGTCAAAAAGTTAATCACATTTTTAGATAGAGGCACCCATGGGTAAGCCGTTGCGTCTGAATACGATAGTGCCAGGAGAGAAGGTTCGCGTAATTGAAATACGCGGCGGTGGCCAGCATCTTAGGCGCAGGCTTATTGAAATGGGGGTGGTTCGTGGCGCACCTGTGAAGGTGCAGAGGGTGGCGCCCCTTGGGGACCCTATGGAAATTCGCCTTAGCAGTTCAAGCTTATCGCTTCGCATGGCGGAAGCTCATCATGTCATAGTTGAAAGGGATGTCTGAGGGGGCGTACTGCCACACCATCTATCAATTTATGAAAAAAACAGATCTCAAAATAGCAATAGCTGGAAATCCAAACGCTGGAAAGACTACGGTCTTCAACGCCCTCACAGGTACGCGTCAGCACGTTGCGAACTATCCCGGTGTGACGGTTGAGAAAAAATCCGGTCTGTTGAAATACAAAGATATGCAGATGGAGATCGTAGATCTGCCCGGTACATACAGTCTTACAGCTGCATCCGAAGATGAGCGCGTAGCACGAAACTATATTATCCATGAGAAGCCGGATGTGGTCGTCGATGTTATCGATGCGTCCAACTTTGAAAGAAATGCATATCTCACATCTCAGCTTCTGGAGCTAGGTGTACGCCTTGTCGTTGTCCTCAACATGAGCGATCGTGCAAAATCCCAGGGACAGATTCTTGACATCGAGATGATCAAGGAGAGACTTGGCTGCGAGGTAGTTGAAACGGTCGGAAGTAGAGGTGTCGGTATAGGTGAGCTGAAGGATTCCATCGCAAGGGCCGTTAATAGGAATCCGAAAGATGTAACGCTGGATTATGGTGAGGAGTTTGGAGCGTTTGTTGATGAAGTTACGGATTCTATAGCCGCTATGAAAGGTGGTGTAGACTATGCCAGCAAAAGGTGGATCGCCACGAAACTTCTCGAGTATGACCCTCAAGTCGTTCAGAAATTTACGGATACCTATAGGAGTCTCGGTACTACCATTATGAATAGGGTTCGTGAGATACGCAAAAATGTAGAGGGGCATCACAGGGCATCACTCGACATCCTCTTTGCTGAACGTCGCTACGGTTTTGCGGCAGGTCTCTACCGTGAGATTTTGAGAAAGGAACCTAGCGGACATAGACACTTTTCCGATAGCGTTGATGATCTTGTCACACATCGTTTTATTGGGATCCCACTCTTTCTGGGGCTGATGTATCTCGTGTTCTACGTGACGTTTACGTTTGCAGGGTTGCCTATGGAATGGATCGAGAACGGCGTTGGATGGCTGGGGAATTTGGTAGCTACATATTGGCCGGGCGATGGCCCAATTAAATCTTTGGTCGTGGATGGAGCGATTTCAGGTGTAGGTGGAGTGCTAGTATTTCTACCGAACATCCTCCTGCTCTTCATGTGTATATCGATATTGGAGGATAGTGGTTATATGGCTCGTGTTGCATTCATCATGGATAAGTTGATGCACAAGATTGGGCTGCATGGGAAGAGTTTTATACCGATGGTCTTGGGCTTTGGATGTTCCGTACCAGCAATAATGGCAACGAGGACGCTCGAGAATAGGCGCGATCGCCTAACGACGATGTTAATAATACCTCTTATGAGCTGTGGTGCCAAGCTTCCCATATATACACTTTTCATTCCTGCTTTTTTTCCGATGGCATGGAGGCCACGCGTCCTATGGCTGCTGTATCTGACCGGTGTCATGCTTGCGATCCTCCTTATAAGGATCCTTCGATCATCCATGCTAAAGGGTGAATCCACACCATTTGTCATGGAGCTTCCCCCATATAGAGTTCCAACTCTAAAAGGGATAATCATCCATATGTGGGAGCGTTCTAAGTTGTATCTGAAGAAAGCGGGGACTATCATCCTTGCCGTGTCGATTGTGATGTGGTTTCTGACTTCATATCCTAAACCAGCCGAAATTCCGGGAGCCCAGGAGGTGCGAGGAACAGCGATTGAATATTCATTCGCTGGAAGGATCGGTCATGCTATGGAACCAGCGATCAAACCTCTAGGATTCGATTGGCGAATAGGCACGGCGCTCATCGGTGCGATGGCAGCGAAGGAGGTTTTTGTATCGCAATTGGCGATAATTTTTTCGCTGAGTGGCGATGAATCCGGCATTTCAAGATTAACTGAAAAACTTCGAAAGAACTACACTCCGCTTATAGGAATATGTGTGATGCTTTTCTGCTTGATCAGCTTTCCATGTATGGCAACTATAGTGATGACGAAGAGGGAGAGTGGGTCTTGGAAGTGGGCAATATTTCAACTCGTAGGCCTTACGATGCTCGCATACCTTATCACCCTGATAGTGTATCAGGTTGGGATTAGAATCTAAGTGCCCAACTAAGGTGTATGGGTGGCATAGGCACGCCAGCATTCAATTATTCCTTGTGATTCCCTAACAAATTCGGTAATTTGCCTGACCATGAGACATTTAATTCCATCCTTTTTTCGTAAATCAATAACTCTTTTGGTCCTCTTGATAATTCTGGTACATGCGGCGCCCGCAAAGGCGGCCATGTTCGATCCAAAGGCCAAATGGCAGACACTCAAGAGCGAACATTTTAGAATTAACTATCCGAAGAAGTTGGAACTACTAGCTCAAAAGTCGGCGAAGATACTGGAGGAGGTCTACCCAGGAATAACCACGAAATGGAACTGGCGCCCCTGGGGTAAGACCGAGGTCATTCTTGTGGATAATACCGATAAGGCAAATGGTATGGCGGCCGTCCTGCCTTACAATTGGATGGTCATATTTGCAACGCCTCCATCCCCGGATTCATCACTTGCTCACTATGATGATTGGCTCAGGATGCTTCTAATCCATGAATTTACGCACATAGTTCAGATAGATGCATACGGAGGGGCTTGGATTCCTCTACGATTCCTACTTGGAAAGACGGTATCACCATCTGGAATCAATCCAACGTGGATTCGTGAAGGTATCGCGCAGTACGATGAAACAGTATTCACCGGGGGCGGAAGGGGACGAGGGTCATACAGCGAGATGATCGTCAGAACAGCAATTCTAGAGGATACCTTCCCATCGATAGATTTTGCAGATGGTCTTTCGTGGAAATGGCCTGGCTACAAGGCGGCATATGCATATGGCATAACGTTCGTGCACTGGTTGATAGATACTTACGGTGAAAAGAAGTTCATGGAGTTTGATAAGAAGGTGCGATCATCAATTCTCATTGCGATGATCAATCATCAGGCTAGAAATGTATACGGCAAGACATTCTACGAACTATGGCGGGAATGGCAGCAGCACCTGATTGACAAATATAAGGGATCTTGTGCGACATTGCGTGGTGAGGGTCTCACGCCATACAGCGTGGTGTTGAAAAATGTGCGTGATGATCAGTACTATGCACCGTCGCTGTCGCCATCCGGTACAAGTCTGGTGTATTCTGTGCTATCACCACACAGGTCACCTCAGGTCAGGTTGATGAACCTACAGACTGGTGATGTTGATGTCATTAAGAAGCATACAGGTTCCTCGCAGTTCTCCTGGAGCTCGGATGGTACGAAGATCGCTTATGCTAAGATTGGTAAGTATAAAAAGTATTATTGGTATTCCGATCTCTGGGTCTATGATTTCAATGTTAAAAAGAAGAGGAAGCGTTTTAAGAAACTTACGACTGGTGCGAGGGCTAAGGACCCATCGTTCTTTCCTGGTGGTGGATCCCTCGTCTATGTTTCCCGGGATAGGGGAACGGAGATATTGCAGAGGTATGATTTCGCTACGAAGAAGTCAGTAGTCCTGACTGCTAATGTTCCTCAATATATACAGTTTGCGAATCCTAGAGTGTCCCATGATGGAAAGTATATTGCAGTGTCCGTTTGGAGTCCTGGGGATGGCTGGCGCGTGTACAGGTATAACTCTGATGGCAGCAATCCGAAGAGGCTAACGAAAGGGGAGGGGCTGGTTATCGAGGCTCGTCCGATATGGACTCCGGATGGTAAACATATCATCTACAGTTCAGATGAAACGGGGATAAGCAATCTATATAGGGTTAAGTCATCTGGTGGTAAGAAGGAGATGATCACGAACACACTGACTGGTATCTATGAGCCATCGATGGTGAGAAGTTCTGAAATTATGGCGATGCGCTATAATTCTAATGGATATGAGATCGTTAAATTCAATTCTCTGATGCCAGTTAAAATTCAGAAGGGGCATGCAAAGAAACACAAAAAGACCTTTGTTGGTGAATCTCCAAAATTTGATTACTCCTTTTCAAAGGGTGACAATCTCAGTGGCATAGGCCTTGAGGGTGTGCCTACGGGTAAGGGCTATTCATCGGATAACTATGATCCGTTTACGAATAAAAAACCATTTAAAACTGGAAAGTATGTAGCTTTGGGAAAATCACTCTTCCTGCCAAGGTTTATCATACCGAGCGTTGCCTATGCAGATGATGCGCTCTTCGCGATGCTCATGACTGGTGGAATGGATATTCTCAGGTGGCATAGTTGGGTAGCGAGCGTCAACTATAGAACGGACGCCAAACACGTAGGCTACTCCTTTAACTATACCTACAGCAGATGGGGTCCACATCTAGGGTTTGGCATCAGGGATTATGCCGTCGATTTTGGTGAGGTTTTATTTGGAGCCACGAATAGGCAGGTACATCTCTACGAGCACAGGCGTGGTGCTTATGGATATATCGCCCTTCCAGTGGACAATCATTCATTCAGTTTGGGTTATTTCTATGAAGACCATATGTCTGATACAGCCCTTCAACCGGCTGAGACGGCAAGTCTCAATTTGGGTAAATTTGCAGGGGTTAGGGGTACATATACTTACAGCGATGCTGAAGTATATCCCGCATCGATCAGTCCTGAGAATGGAAGAAAGATAAAACTCCATACTACTGTTACGAACAGCATTTTTGGTAGTGGTGATCGCAATGAGCAGACAATATTTGCTGGTGACTGGCGCGAATATATCAGGATCTTCAGGCATCATATCTTCGCACTGCGTGCATCCGGTGGTATGACGTGGGGTGATAACTTGGTGCAGGGAACATTTGGTATGGGTGGTGCTATAGGTGAAGGAACGCTGGCTAGCGGTGGTTCGTTTACCTATTTTCCATTTAGAGGTCTTCCGGTATCAACGCTCTCAAGATCTCGCGCTATGCTCTTCTCTGGTGAATATCGTTTTCCCATTATCGAGCCACTCAAGGGTTTGGGTACGGCACCCTTCTTTATAAAATCGGTAAGTGGCGCTATTTTGGCGGATTATGGAAATGCATGGAACGCGCATGAGGGGGGATGTGATAAATTTTCAACATTCTTCGATGATTTTCTGCTGAGCGTCGGTGCTGAGATAAGGGGCGATTTTTATCTGGGTCATGGTCTGCCACTGCATGGAAGGATCGGTTATGCAATCGTTATCCTGAATAGGGATAGACTTGCAGGACTTACGGATCCGATGTTGAAAACCAACCTCAAGTATGGAATGTTTATCCTTGCTTTGGGTACATCCTTTTAGATTTAGATTGGTATTAGAGAAGTGTGTCTACACAACATCGTTCCGACTCTATGGGTTTGGAACGATGTTGTGTTATTAGAAGACTATATGATTTTTTATTGGTAGGGTCTCTTATGTTCAACAAACGCTTTTTATCAACTTTATTGGTCCTGTGTTTTGTGCTCACGTCAGCCGGCACTTCCCTTGCCCGTCGTTCAAAATATAAACGTAAAAATAGTAATACTATTGAAGAGAATAAAAATGCTGAGGTTATGCCTGCCACGTCACTTGATGAACTGCGTGCTGGTTTAGATGAAGTGCTGCAGGGGTTATCAGGTTTTGACGGTATAGAAGGGGTAGAAAGGGATTTTGTCCTGGGTTACGCTGAATTCAGACGTGAAAAGTGGAAGGATGCTAACAGATTTTTTGAAAAAGTGCAGGATGACATTCCTTTGATCGGGGATCATGTCCTGTATTATAGGGCGGTTATTGCGAACCATCTCTCCAGGTACGACGAAGCGGTGAGTTTGCTGGATACATTGTCGAAAAAATATCCAAACAGCGTATGGAATCGTGAAGCGGTGTATGTGTTGGCTAAATCGCTAGTAGCGTTGGGTCATAATGCTGCGGCACAGAAGAAGATCAGAGAGTATAAGAAGAGCGCGAAGAACCATGAACTATTCGAGGCTGATCTGTTGATGGCGAAATCTTTGATTGAGAGCGGTAGCGGTGCTGCCGTCTCCAACTTGAAGGACCTGATCATGCATTCCGGCAGCGAGGATGAGCTGAGTGAACTGCGTCCTCTAATGATCGATGTGAAGAAGCGTTTCAAGGTCGATCTGGAGCGGTGGCTGGATAATCCCTATCGTCAGTATCAATTAGCAAAATCGTTTGCCGAGAGATCCCAATGGGATGAGACGGCATCGAGGTTGGAGAAGGTAATTCATATGAAGAACCTCGATTTTGCCACAAAGGTGAGATCGAAATGGCTTCTATCCCGTGCTTATAGGTGGTTGCATCGTTATGATGAATCTATTGCGCTCATGAAGGAGCTGCAGAAGACACAAGGTGCGAGGGAATATGCACCAGCCCTTTCGTGGAATCTAGCTACGGTCTATGCGAAGAAGGACGAGTACAAGAAGGCCATTGCTGTGCGTGAGCAGATGTTGAAAGGGAGATCTTCGAAGTCGAGATCAGCTGCGAACATAGCTTATAAGATTGCATACCTCTATATGGATGAGGGTAAATATGACAAGGCCTTGGCAATGTGGCGTAAGGTTTTGTCGATGAATAACACTCCTAAGCGACGTGCCCTGTCGCGCTGGAATCTCGCCTGGTGTTATTATATGCTCGGTCGTTACGACGATGCCATAGGCGTTATAGATGTTCTGCTCAAGCGCGAGGCAAGGAGTACTAAGATCGTCGATCGTGTTACGTACTGGAAGGCGAGGATGCTCAAGAAGCAGAAGAAAGTTTCTGAGGCCGAGTTACTCTTTAAAGAGATTATCAGAAAGTATCCGAACGGATATTATGCTGTGCTTTCCAGGAGGCAGATCGAAGGTGATGTTAGAACGGTAGACACTTTTATCCGTTTTAAAGATCCGCATAGCAGGACTGCAAAATGGAATCCAGGCGAGCTGCAGAGTAGCACCAGTTCAATTCATTTGGATAGGGCGATCTTTTTCGATAAGCTGGGGCTTCGCGAGGAGGCAAAAAGAGAGCTTATGGCTATCGACCTGAAGAAGCATTATGCTTTTGCTGATCAGATCATGTGGTATGCCCATAGGAATTACGCCTATAACCTTGCTATGAGAATTGCTAGATATAGTCATAGAGGAATGTTGAAAAATAGTCCATCCTCCGGCGTTCTTTGCAGGTTTATCTGGGAGCAATATTATCCCGAAGCATATCGTGCGGTCGTCAATGATCTCGCTAGAAAGAATGATGTCGACAATGTTCTCGTATGGTCGATTATGAGAAATGAGTCGGCATTTAAACCGAAAGTCGTATCTCCAGCTGGTGCAGTTGGGCTTATGCAACTCATGCCTACTACCGCCAACAAGATGGTCGAGGAGAACGGTGGAGGAAAGATCGACAGAAGGAAACTCTATTTGCCAGCAACGAATATTTCGCTAGGCACTTTGTATCTCAAAAAGCTCAAACGCATTTTTCCAGGGAACCCCGTCGCTGTTATCGCTTCATACAACGCTGGTGAAGAAGCTGTCGGTCGTTGGCTTGGGAACGGACCAGTCAATGATATTGAGGAGTGGATTGAGGAGATACCCTATTCCGAGACGAATCTCTATGTGAAGAAGGTCCTCGCCAGCTACTGGAGTTACAAGAAGCTCTACTGACTTTATTCGCAGCTCACAGTGCAGTCGTCGCTACCTTCGGCGGGATCGCTCAAGGTGCATGTGACCTCCGTGCTGTCTTCCCCGCAGATCATGTTCATGGTACCGGAACAGTCATCAAATGTGGGGAGCATGTTGACAGCTTCTCCGGAAGCACTTGTGCACTCACCCGATGGTTCGAGGGTTGGGTTGAGACCAGCCCAGTCATCATCACCTCCCGTGAACGGAGCCGTTCCGCTGAAACTTAAATTCGACGTCGTAATGCACTCATCGATGGTTATGGTAGGTGAATCTCCACCGACAATTAGTATTTGCCCACCCTCTGCACAGTCACATTCTTGGCTACTTTCTTTAACCATTGATAGGCTTGAGATAGATTTTTTGGGATCCAGTCCCCACTCATCGATCATGCACGTTCGAATAGCCGTATTAAAACTTTCAAGTGATGCTTTTGCTATTTCGGTAGGGTCAATCTCGGGATCAAAGGTCGTCGTTACCTGACTCAATTCGCAAGGGTTTGCTGTGCATGCGAGGTCAGCTATCTCCTTTGTCGTACCGTCATAATATATGATCTGATCAACCTCGGTCGTCACTGAAGAGGTATCAATTGAAAAGGAGCCGTCAGCGGAGGCGCAGCCTGATGCTACGGC